>PWMU01000099.1 GCA_003558065.1 Opitutia bacterium
AGGAAGCCGGCGGCCTTTACCGGATGGCGTTTACGCCGGCGGACATGGAGGGGCGCCGCTGGCTGAGCGACCGGATGGAGGAGGCGGGGCTGGAGCCCCTGCTCGACGGCGCCGCGAACCTCAGCGCCCGATACGGGGGGCGCCCGGGAGAACCCGCGGTGATGATCGGTTCCCACATCGACACCGTTCCGAACGCAGGTTACCTGGACGGCACCCTCGGCGTCCTGGTCGGTCTCGAAGCGATCCGGCGGATGAAGGAGGCAGGGATCGAGACCCGTTATCCGGTGGAGCTGGTGTCGTTCTCCGACGAGGAAGGCCGGTTCGGCGGCCTGTTCGGTTCCCAGGCGGTGGCCGGCGAGGTGAATCCCGAAACGATCCGGACAGCCCGGGACCTCAACGGCATCAGCCTGGTCGACGCGATGGCGGATTGCGGCTTCGACGCGATGGAGGCGCTCAACGCCCGCCGGGATCGCGAGGCGATTCACTCCTATCTGGAACTGCACATCGAACAGGGGCCGGTGCTGGATCAGATGGGGATTCCCATCGGCGTCGTCGAAGACATAACCGGCCTGTTCAAGTGGTCGGTCCGCCTGGAGGGGATTCCCAATCACGCCGGCACGACGCCGATGGAGATGCGCCGCGATCCGTTCATGGGCCTGGCGGAATTCGCCGGGGAAATTCCGCGGATCCTGGAAGAGAACGGCAGCGAATTGAGCCGGGCGACGATCGGCAAAGTCGACCTGTTTCCCGGCGCCGCCAATACCGTGCCGGGCGAAGTGATCTTCTCGATGGACGTGCGGGATACCTCGCGGGAGGTGATGGATCAGCTGGGCGTGGCCTTCAGGAAGGCACTGAGTGCCATCGGCCGGCGACGCGGCTTGAAATTCGAATTCGACGTCCTGAGCGAAGTCGAGCCGGCGCCCTGCGACCCGAAGATCGTTGGCATTATCGAGAAACAAGCGAAGCAACTCGGGTTGAAAAGCCTGCGCATGCCGAGCGGGGCGGCGCACGACGCACAGATCATGTCGCACATCGCTCCGATCGGCATGATCTTCGTTCCCAGCAAAGACGGGCGCAGTCATTCCCCGGCCGAATGGACCCCCTGGGAGGATATCGAGGCCGGGGCGAACGTGGTTTTAAACACGTTCCTGGAAATCGCGGGACGGGCGTAGGCGGGCCGCCTGCGCGAGGGGCCTCATGCCACCTCGTCCGGTTTGTCATGGCAATTGCGGGACAGAGCACCGGCCCGCATTTCTCCAGAATTGCGTTGCGCGGTACGGGGAACGCACGTACGTTGATAAGGAATTGTCCAAGGGTATGTTAACGCGTTTTCGGAGGTTGTTTGCCGTTCTGTGTGTTCTGACCGGTGCGGGGTTGCTTGCCGCGGATTCCAACCATTCAAGCGAGTCGTCCTCGCCGGACCCGGAACCTGAAGCGGAATCCGCCGCGGATCGCGCTGGGAGTCCAAGCGATCCCGCCGGGGACGGCGCTGTCAAATCGGTTTACATTCTCCCTGTCCGGGACCAGATCGGCCGGCCGATCGAGTACATCCTGCGACGCGGAATGAAGGAAGCCGTGACCGAGGGGATCGACCTGGTTGTCCTGGATATGAACACGCCGGGGGGGCGGCTGAACACCACCCTTGAGATCATGGAAATGATGGCCCGCTTCGACGGAACGACCCTCACCTTTGTCAATTCCGACGCCATCTCGGCAGGGGCCTTCATCGACGCCTCCACCAAGGAGATCTATTTTGCGCCGCGCGGGGTTATGGGGGCCGCCGCGCCGGTGACCGCGACCGGGGAGGATATTCCGGAAGCCATGAAGCAGAAGATCCTCAGTTTCCTCAAGGCGCGCATACGGTCCTTTACCGAAGAGGTGCCCTACCGTGCCGACGTGCTGACGGCGATGGTCGACGCGGATTTCGAGTTGGTGATCGACGACGAAGTCATTTCCCCGGAGGGCGAGCTGTTGACCGTGACGGCGAGCGAGGCGGTGAGAAAGTACGGCGACCCGCCCTTCCCGCTTCTGGCGCAGGGGATTTACGACGATATCGAATCCCTGCTCGACGACCGGTTTGGGGCGGGCAATTACGTGATCAAGGAGTTCCACGTGACCTGGTCGGAGCACGTGACCCAATACATCTCGAGCATCGCTCCGCTGTTGATCGGCGTCGGGCTGGTCATGCTCTACCTCGAAGCGCAGAGCCCGGGATTCGGGATATTCGGGATAATCGGGGTGACCGCGCTGGCGATCTTCTTTCTGGGGAATTACGCCGCCGGGCTGGCCGGTTACGAACCGGTCCTGTTCTTCCTTTTGGGCCTGGCCTTTATCGCGGTCGAAGTGTTCTTTTTTCCGGGAACCTTCATTTTCGCCATCCTGGGCGCGCTCTTTATACTCGGATCGCTGATCTACGGCATGGCCGACATCTGGCCCGAAGAAGGGTTTGGCTTTTCGCCGGAAGTGCTGGTGGCGCCGACGCTTAATGTCTTCGGGGGTCTGATCCTGGCGGTCGTGATCGCCGTTGTATTCGCGCGCGTGGTTCCCCGATCCTGGTTTCTGGACAGGCTGATCCTGAATTCGGCCATCGCCGGGTCTTCGCAGGGCGCTCTGGTGGGAGACCCGCCGCAACAGACCGGTGATCAGTCGAACCCCCGCCCTTCGGCCATTCCCGGAAAGCCTCCGATCGGCTCGAACGGAAGGGCGGTCACGGATTTATTCCCGAGCGGGGAAATTGAAATCGATGGGAAACGTTTTCAGGCGCGGGCGCAATACGGAAGCGTGGCATCGGGAGCTGAAATTGAAGTGGCCGGCTACGGCGATTTCGTTCTAATTGTCAGGGAAGCTTCCTGACCGTGCATCGAGTGAACCTATGTTGAGCCTGATTATCGGATTGTTCGTCCTGGGACTGGTTTTCTTCTTCTTTGAGTTGATCGTTCCGGGCGGTATTCTCGGGATGATCGGGGCGCTGGCGATGCTGGGAGGCTGCGTCCTGGCCTTTGTCGAATACGGCGCCGGCGGGGGCATGCTGACATTTATGATCTTTGCCGTCCTGGCGGTCGCGTGCCTGGTTCTGGAGTTGAAGTTGCTGCCAAAAATGCGACTGGGGGGCGGTCTTTTCCTGGAGAAATCCATTTCCGGAACCAGCCAGAAGCCGGCGGGGGAGAGAGATTTGATCGGCAAGGAGTGTGAAGCCTTGACGACTCTTTCGCCGACCGGTTTAGTGAGGATCGATGGCAAGCAATATGAGGCCTTTTCCCAAAGCGGCCTCGTCGATCGCGGCACGCGAATGAAGGTCGTCGATGTGGATAATTTTCGAGTGAAAGTAAATAAGTTATGAGCCCTACCGTTATTGCCTTAATTGTTCTTGGTGTCATCGTCGTTATAGCGGCGGGCATCTTCTTTTCCTTCCTCAGCGTGTGGTTGCGCGCCTGGCTGGCGGGAGCCTACGTCAGCATCATGAACCTCGTGGCCATGCGCCTTCGCCAGGTGCCCTACGGCCTGGTGGTCGACGCCCGGATTACCGCGAAAAAAGCCGGCATCGAACTGAGCTCCGATGAGCTGGAAGCCCATTATCTGGCTGGCGGCAATCTGATTCCGACCGTGCAGGCGCTGGTTGCGGCCATGAAGGCCGGCATTCCGCTCGATTTCACCCGCGCCTGTGCGATCGATTTGGCGACCCGGGGCAGCGGCAAGTCGGTCGTCGAAGCGGTCCGAACGTCGGTCGATCCCAAGGTGATCGATTGCCCGAATCCGGCGCAGGGACGGTCGACCATCGACGGGGTGGCCAAGGACGGCATCCAGGTGAAAGTGCGGGCCCGGGTCACGGTGCGGACCAACCTCGAGCGATTTGTAGGGGGCGCCAAAGAGGAGACGATCATTGCGCGTGTCGGAGAGGGCATCGTGACGACAATCGGCTCCGCCGACAGCTACAAGACCGTTCTCGAGAGCCCGGATGCCATTTCCAAGAGGGTCCTCCAGCGCGGCCTCGACGTCGGCACCGCGTTTGAAATCCTTTCAATCGATATCGCGGACGTGGACGTGGGCGAAAACGTCGGCGCCCAGCTGCAGGAGGCCCAGGCCGAGGCCAACAAGAACATGGCCCAGGCCCAGGCGGAAATCCGCCGTGCCGCCGCCGTTGCGCTCGAGCAGGAAAACAAGGCCAAGGTTCAGGAGATGCAGGCGAAAGTGGTCGAGGCCCAGGCCCAAGTGCCTCTCGCCATGGCCGAGGCCTTCCGCCAGGGCAACCTCGGCGTCATGGATTACCAGCGCTTCATGAACATTCAGTCCGATACCGATATGCGCAAATCCATCGCCAAACCCGACGGGGGGAGCGATCCGGGCGCGACGCCCAAGCCGGGCGGCAAGTAGAACCGGCCGGGAAGATTGAATCCTGATGGAAAACTGGTTCGAGTTCCTCATTCCGATCATCATCGTCCTGCTCTACCTCTTTTCGAGGGGGCGGGGCGGCGATGAGCTGGAGGGTCCGCCGCCGAGCGAATCCGACACTTCGGAGCAGGCGCGGCGGATTCAGGAGGAAATCCGTCGCAAGATTGTTGCCCGCCAGCAGGGCCGAAGCGGGGAATCCGCCCAGGCACCCGTCCACCCGGCAGTGGAGGCCCCCCGGCCGGAAGCGCCGCCCGATAAGAGTTTCCTGGACACCTCCTACCCGACCGAGTTTGAGCGTTATGGGGAGACCCCGGAAGAGCCGGAATGGGTCGCTCCCGCCGCCGCTTCACCGGCGCGCGATTACGAGGGCGAGTTGAAGGCCCAGCTTCGACGGGTCAAAGAGGCCCGTGAGGCCCGCCGGGAAGCGTCCCGCGGTTCGGTCGAGGGCGAGGAGATCGGCGCGGGTATCGGCATCGACCACCAGCCGGGCCGAGTCCGGCGTCGCCACGGGACTTATTCGCTGGATACGGTCCTCGACGAACTTCACAGCCGCGAGGGCCTCCAAAAGGCTTTCGTTTTGAAGGAAGTTTTGGGGCAACCGGTGGGCGTTCGTCCGATCCGCGATTGCTACGCGGAGTTTTCACGGGGCGAGTGAGCGGCGGCCGACTGGTGAAGGGGGGCCGATGGAGCGTTGTTCTCAAAGGCCCTCTGAAAACCTGAATTACGAGGGCTTGACAGGGCCCCCAAAAGAAACGAAACTTATCGCTTTTCTCTCGATCCAACACTTGGCCAGACCATTGTCATGCAACCGACTTACCGACCATCGAAACTGAAAAGAGCCCGCAAATTCGGCTTCCGCGCCCGTATGGCCACGCGTGCCGGCCGGAAGGTGCTGGCGGCACGCCGTCGCAAGGGCCGCAAACGTTTGGCAGCCTGATCCCGTTTGGCTCATGACCTGTCCCGATGCGCTTCCATGCCGCTCAGCACCTGCGAAAAGCCGCGGAGTTTCGGACGGTTCGCGAGAAGGGGACGGTGGTCGATTGCGGTCCCTTCGTGGCTTACTTTCTTCTGGAGCCGCTCGATGATCAGGCGGTCGAAGCGTTGCCGCGCCTCGGGCTCGTGACTTCCCGACGGGTGGGGCCGGCGGTGGTCCGGAACCGTGTGCGCCGTCGTTTGCGCGAGGTCTTTCGCCGTTGCCAGGACGGCTTGCCGCGTGGTTGTTCGCTGGTTCTTATAGCCCGGCGTTCCTGTGCTTCGCGCTCTTACGGGGAACTCGAGCAACGTTTTACGAAATTATGCCGGAGGGTGTCCGCCGCCGCTGATGCAATCGCGAATTAGACAGGTACTCAAATGGATCCCGAGCCTGCCCGCGGCGGCGGCTATCGGCCTGATCGCCTTGTACCAGACGGTCTTTTCTCCGCTGAAGTTTTTCCTCACCGGCGGCACCGGTTCCTGCCGGTTTTATCCCACCTGTTCCTGCTACGCCCGCGAGAGTGTGCGTTGCCACGGACTGGTGATCGGGCTTTGCCTGTCGCTCTGGCGATTGTTGAAGTGTCAACCCTTTCACCCGGGTGGCTTTGACCCGGTTCCCGACAGCGTTTCTTCCCTTTTCCGGGGTCGCCGTTCTGGTTTGGACGAGCGCGCCGACCTCGGAAAGTCACCGGCGGTTGAGGAAGGAAAGGGCCGCCAATGCCCTTTGGAAGTTAAAGACAAACCTTTCGGAATTCTTGATTCCCGTTGAGCGGGACCACGCATGGATAAGAAAAACACGATAATCGGGATTACTCTTCTCGTTCTGGCATTCATTCTGATGTTCACGTATCAGCCTCCGACGCCTGAAGAGGCGCCGGAACGCGAGCCGCGCGAGGAGCGTGAGCCGGCGGATCCCGCGGAGGCCCCTCCGCCCGCGCCCGAAACGGAACCCAGGGAAGCGCGTCCCGCGCCCGGGGAGCCCCGTCCCGACGAGCCCGCTGTGGCCCGGGAAGAATATCCCGAGGATGAGGAGCGCGTGGAGCTGGAAAACGAATACATGATCGTTCGTTTGAGCAACTACGGGGGGGGCGTCCGGGAGGTCGCTCTGAAGCGGTTTGCCGAAACCCTTGGCGCGGACGAGCGTTACGTTTTCAACCGCGAGAGTTTTGCGCCGGCTCTTGCCCTGACCGGATTTTCCGGGGCGGGGGCGGAAACCGCTTTCCGGCTCGAAGAGCACAGTTCCGACCGGGCCGTCTATGTGCTGGAACTCGAAGACGGGCTTCAGATCCGCCGCACCTACTCGATCGAGCCGGATCCCGAACCCCGGCGGCCCGCCGACTACATGATCCGTCACGAAACCGTGCTGATCAACACCGGAGGCGAGGAGATTTCTCTGCCTCGGTTCGGGATCAACCTGGGCACGGCGATCCCCGACGATACCCAGGCTCGGGCGGTGGGCCCGCAGTTCATGAATTTCGGGTTTTATGACGGCGACGGGGCCAGTTTTATCGGGATGAACAAGTTCCGGGGCGGCGGCCCCCTGAGCTGGATCGGCCTCAGATCCGGTGAGCCGCGAAACCTGATCGAAGGCGAGGATCCGGTCGTCTGGGCCTCGGTGAGCAACCGCTTCTTCACCTCGATCGCAACCCTGGACGATCATGGGCGGGGCTACGAAGCCCGTCCGGTCGAGCTGCCCCTCCGTGAGGAGGAGCGGAGCCCGCGCCAGGGCGTGACAGGAAGCGTGCGCTTCGATCTGCGCTCCCTCGGGGCCGGAGAGGAAAAGGTGATCGGGATGGATTACTACACCGGTCCCAAGGAGTACCGGCGTCTCGAGCACCTAGACGACCGGCAGGATCTGGTTATGCAGTTCGGGATCTTCGGCTTCCTGTCCAAGCTGCTCCTGGTCATGATGACGGGAATCTTCTCGTTCCTCCCGAATTACGGGGTGGCCATCATTTGCACCACTCTGATCATAAAAGGGCTCCTCTGGCCGCTCACCGCCAAAGCCGCGCGCTCCTCCAAGCGGATGATGAAGATCTCCGAGCCGATGAAGGAGTTGCGCGATAAGTACAAGGACAATCCCCAGAAGATGCAGCAGGAGACCATGAAGCTGTTCCGGCAGTATAAGGTCAACCCGCTGGGCGGCTGTCTCCCGATCCTGGTACAGTTGCCAATCTTTTTCGCCCTGTTCCGTATGTTGCAGAGTGCGTCGGAATTGCGCTTCGAAGGGTTCCTGTGGGTTTCGGATCTCTCCTCGGCGGACACTGTGGCCGAAGTGGCCGGCTTCCCGATCAATATCATGCCGGTTCTGATGGGGCTGACTATGTTCCTGCAGATGAGGATGATGCCCACGGCCACCGCCAACCCGATGCAGCAGAAGATTTTCATGTTCATGCCGCCGGTGATCACGGTGATGCTCTACCAGTTTTCGGCGGGATTGACTCTGTACTGGACCGTAAACAATCTGTTGACCATACTTCAGCAGTTCCTGATCAACCGTCAGAAGGACGACGTCGACGCGACCCCTCTGCCTGCCGAAGAGGAGCCTGCCGCCGGAGGGAAGCAGAAACCGAAACGGAAGAAACCCAAAGGAAAACGGAAAAGGTAAGCCATGTCCGGACACAGTAAGTGGGCGACAACCAAGCGGCACAAAGCGGCCGTCGATGCCAAGCGCGGCAAGATCTTCAGCCGCATCAGCAAGGAGATCACGATGGCGGCGCGCGAGGGCGGCGGCGATGCCGACATGAATCCGCGGCTGCGCACCGTGCTGCTCAAGGCCAAAGGGGCCAACATGCCGGCGGACAACATCGATCGCGCCGTCAAGAAAGGAACCGGCGAGCTTCCCGGTACCGTTTACGAGGAGTTGATCTATGAGGGTTACGGTCCCGGCGGGGTCGGGGTCATCGTACAGGTTACCACGGACAACAAGAACCGCAGCGCCTCGGAGGTCCGAAGTGTTTTTACCAAGAATCACGGCAACCTGGCGGGGCCGGGCGCCCTCGCCTTTCAGTTTCAGCACATGGGTCAATTCCTGATCGATGCGGAGAAAACGACCGAAGAGGACCTGATGGAAAGCGCCGTCGAAGCGGGGGCGGAAGAAATCAAGACCGCGCCGGACCATTTCGAGGTGCTTTGTCCGATCCAGGCTTACTACAGTGTCAGCCAGGCACTGGAGGGGAAGGGCATCGAGCCCGATTCCTCCGAGCTGGCTTACGTTCCGAACACGTTGGTCCCGATTTCGGATGCCGACACGGCACGCCAGGTCCTCAGACTGATCGACCAACTGGAGGAATGCGAGGATGTCCAGAGCGTTTACGCCAATTACGACATTGACGAGTCGCTTCTGGAAAAGGCCGGCTGACCGCCCGGGGCGGCGGCCTGTGGCCTGCTTGGATCCATGAATGACGCCGAAGAGAATCCATTGCTGAACGGTCCGGGTGAGGTCGGCCTGGTCCAGTACAGCGATTTCGATTACGAAAAGCCGTTTACCTTTGAAGACGGGCAGACGATTCCCCGCTTCAGGCTGCGCTACGAAACCTACGGCCGCCTCAACGAGAATCGCAGCAATACCATACTCATCTGCCACGCCCTCAGCGGGGACCATCATTGCGCCGGGGTGTACTCGATTCGGGACCGCAAGCCGGGCTGGTGGAACAACATGATCGGCCCCGGCAAACCGATCGACACCAATCGGTTCTATGTGATCTGTTCCAACTGCCTGGGGGGCTGCCAGGGATCGACCGGTCCCGAGTCGATCAATCCCGACACCGGAAAGCCCTACAACCTCGACTTTCCGTTCGTCACCATCAGCGACATGGTTCGCGCTCAGAAGCAGCTGATTGATTATCTTGAGATTCCCGAGCTCTATGCGGTGGTCGGCGGATCCATGGGGGGGATGCAGGTCCTGCAATGGGCCATCGAGTACCCGGAATTCGTCAAGCGGATCGTTCCCCTCGCCACCACCTCCCGGCAGGGCGCCCAGAGCATTGCGTTCAACGAGGTCGGACGGCAGGCCATTATCCAGGATCCGGAGTGGAAGGGCGGCAATTACGAGCCCGATGCGGGACCGCGGGTCGGGCTGACCATCGCGAGAATGATGGCTCACATCACCTACCTCTCCGACAAGGGTATGGAACGGAAATTCGGACGGCGACGCCGCGACAGCGGCGAAATTAATTTCAGTTTTGACGTGGATTTCGAAGTCGAACGCTACCTGCGCTACCAGGGCCAGAGCTTCATCAATCGATTTGACGCCAATACCTACCTGTATTTTACGCGGGCTCTCGATTATTTCGACCTGCCGGAAACCTACGGGTCGCTCGAGGCCGCGTTTCGCGAAGTCCGGGCCCGAGCCCTGGTGATCGGGTTCACCTCCGACTGGCTCTTTCCGCCGGAGCAGAACAAGGAAATCGTCCAGGCCCTCCTCAGACAGCGCAAGCAGGCCACCTATGCCGAGGTGCCGATGGATTTCGGCCACGATTCATTCCTGGTCGACGCGCCGAACCTCTACCGTCTCATGGTCGCCTTTCTCTGGGATAAGTGAAACATGGAAAAACTTCCCGACAAGCGAACCGTCGACATGCGGATCATCAGCGAGTGGATCGAGTCCGACAGCAGTGTGCTCGACCTGGGCTGCGGCCGCGGGGTTCTTCTGGAGTACCTCATCCAGACAAAATCGGTTTTCGGAGTCGGGGTGGACTGGAACATGGAGAAGGTCAGCTCCTGCATTAAACGGGGCGTTCCCGCCTATCAGGGAGATCTGATCGAGTTGATGAAGTCGTTCCCGGACAAATTTTTTGACCGGGTTGTCTGTTCCCGGACCGTTCAGGAGTTGAACAATCCGGCCCAGGTCCTCCTTGAAGCTCTCCGGCTTGCCGATTCGGTGACGGTGGGGTTTGTCAATTACGGCTACTGGAAGAACCGGTTCCACCATTTGGTCAGCGGCAGCCACATCATCAACGAAGTGAACCTCTACGAGTGGTACGAGGGGCCGCCGACCCATCCGATTTCCATTTCGGAATTCGAATGGTTCTGCAACCGGCATCACATCGAGGTGACCCGGCGGGTTTATCTTCGGGGCGATTGGGAGACTCCCTGCGAGTACCTCCCGAATCTCCTCTGCGGGTACGCCCTGTTCGAGTTGACGCAGTAGGGGAACCCGGGACGGGAGGCCGGGGGCTGCGCTCCGGGAGGGATCAGGCGGCGGCTTTGAACTGTCGAGAATGCGGTTGCTCCCGTCGCCGGAGTCCGTTTCTCTCGAAGGCGATGTCTTCCGAACTTCCCGATCCCTCCCCGTACGACCTTCATCTCCACACGTTCTGGAGTTACGACGCCCGCGCCGAGGTGGAGGCCCATTTCCGGCGTGCGAGCGAGTTGGGCCTGCGCGTCATCGCCATCACCGAACACCACCACCTCGACTCGATGAGCGACGTGCTCGAAGTGGCCGGGCACTACCCGGGGATTCGCGCCATTCCTGCTGCGGAGTTGAGTGTCAGCACGTCGATCGGGGCGGTCGACCTCCTCTGCTACGGCCTGCCGGTGGAGCCGGACGCCCGTCTTACGAAGCTGACCGACCGTTACCACGAGTGGCAACGGGAAGCGGGGGCGGCCGTGTCGGCCGGCATGCAGGCCCTGGGTTTCGATTACTCCGATCAGCGTCGCCTGGAACTCCTCCAGACCTACCGGCCGCAACGGGCCATTGACGTCCAGGGCGTGACCCACGTCAACAACAACGTGCAACGAAGCTATTTCGTCGAACGCGGCTACATTCACGACGATTCGGGGTACAAGGAGATTCTCCGCCGTGCGGCCGAGCGCGTGCCGGTTCCTCCTTACCCGGACGTAACGGGTGTGGTTGAAACGGTTCACGCGGTCGGAGGGTTGATCGCGATCGCCCATCCCCAGGGTTATTTTCTCGAAAACAACGTCGAACGGATGGACCTCCTCCGTCGGGAATGCGGGCTGGACGGAATCGAATGCGCCCATCCGGCTGTGGATCCGGCTCTCACTCCCTTCTACCGGGACTACTGCCGCCGGCACGGCCTGTTTTCAGTGGCGGGATCCGATTGCCATTCGCAGGACCAGATCGAGACGAAATTCGCCCGCCACGGGGGCGAGGCCGTTTGGCTGGACGAATTCCTGGAGCGACTGGATGGGCCGGATTGACTTCCTGAAATTTGTCTCCCTGGAGGAGCGGAGCTTTATGCCGCGAAGCCCCGTCCTGCTCTCGGCCGGGAATTCCCTGTTATTTTCGAAGGATTGAGAATACCCATATCCCGACCGGCACGCCTCCCCGCACCTCCTAAGCACCGTTTTCCAACGACTTCTCAGCCAAAGACCGGGCCCCGTCGACCATGTCCTTCCAATCCTCCACCCGGTAGGCGGGGCCGTAGGCGAAGGGAGGGGTTTCGATGCAGGCCACATCGGAAAAGCCGACTTCAGCCATCCCGGCAAACACTTGCTTCCATTTCACTCGGCCGAAGCCGGGAGCGAGATGGGAGTCCCGGTCGCCCGCGTTATCGGCGAGATGAAACGCGGCCAGGGCCGGTTTCATGGCGGAGAAAAACTCGTCGGCCCGGTCGTGAGCCGCCACCAGCGCGTGCCCGGTGTCGAGACAGAAGCCGAGATTTTCATGGCCGAATTTCTCCTGGAAAATCTCGAAGTGTTCCGGACGCGACCCCAGCCGCCCGCCTTCCGCCCCGGGCAGCATGTTCTCGACAGCGACGATCAGGTTCAGTCTTTCGGCGAGTGGCAGGAGCGTTTCGAAGCTCTTTCCGATCGCCCGCAGGTAGTTGTCCATTCCGTCAATTTCAACGGGGCCGCGAGTGGTGGTGGGATGCTGAATCACGACCCGGGCGCCCGCCCAGGCGGCGCATTCCATCCACCGGGCGATCTTTTCGGTGGCTTTGCGCCGCACGGTCTCATAAAATGAGGCAATATCGTCTTCCGGGGAAAACGGAAGGTGGAAGGAATCGATCTTCAGGCCCTCCGCCGCGTACTGTTTGGCGATCCCCTGAACCTCGCCTTCGCTCCTTCCTTCGAAAAGCGGCGGCACCCCCTCGATCCCGGCCAGACCCGCCCCCTGGCAAAGAGCGCGGATTTCCTCGTGTGTTTTACCAGTCAGACCGTACCCGGTTGTGGACCAGGACCATTTTAGAGTGCTCATGACTGGCAACACTAAGGGGGAGTGGCTGCGCGCTTCAAGGCTTATTACCTCGACCAGTGACTATTGACTGTCCGGCGCTTTCTCTATCAGAATCCAACGCAGCCAACTCCACCATCAATCTATCAAGCGAAAACTTCGTTATGCCAAAACATCTGCCTCCGCTTAATCGCCGTCAGTTCCTCGCCACTGCGGCCGTCACCACCGCGGGGTGGCTGACTTTCGGACCGACCGGATTAGCCGGGAACGGAGACCCGGATGTCGATCCGGATTATTACCTGCTCCTGGCCGACACCCACATCGACCGGAATCCCAACCGGCTTCTCCGCGGGGTCAACACCGCCGAGCACCTGGAGATCTGTGTGAATCGGATTCTCGAGCTCAGCCCGCGCCCAGCCGCCGTGATCATTAACGGGGACGCCGCCAATATCCGCGGCTACCTCGGCGAGTACGGGCTCCTCAGCTGGATCCTCCGGCCGTTGTCCCGGGCCGGCATCCCGGTCCACATCACCATGGGCAACCACGACGACCGGGATCCGTTTTACTCCGTCCTCGCCGAGATGAAGGCCGACGAGCCACTCGTGGAGGGGCGCCACCTCGATATCCTCGAAACGCCCAACGTTTACCTCTTCCTCCTCGACACCCTCGATCAGGTTAACGAGACCCCCGGCTTGCTCGGTGAACGGCAACTGGAATGGCTCGATCGGGCGCTGGCGCAGCATTCGGACAAACCGGTGATTCTTTTTGGGCACCATTTCCCCGAAACGGGTACCGGACGCGGCCTTCAGGACATCGACGCCATGTACGACATCGCTCTCTCGCACAAGCAGGTCAAAGCCTACTTTTACGGGCATTCCCATCGCTGGGAGCTGCTCAAGCACGAAGAGCTGCATTTGGTCAACCAGCCCGCCACCGGCTACGTGTTTCGCCGGGAACAACCGGGGGCCTATGTGCACGCGCGTTTCCGTGCCGACCGGGTCGAGCTCGAGCTCGACTGCATCGATCGTGATCACGATTGGCACGGCGAGAAGCACACCCTTGGCTATCGTTGAGAAACGGGTTTTTCGCTACTCGCGCAGTTTTTTCCCCGTCGCGAGCAGGTAAGCGGCCGTGGCCCCGAAGACGGCGACGGATCCCGCCACCAGGAGCAAGCCGAAGCCCACGGGAACATCGCTGACGCCGGTCATTCCGTAGCGGAGTCCGTTGACCATGTAAAGGATCGGGTTCACCAGCGAAATACTGTCCCACGGCGGCGGCAGCATTTCGAGCGAGTAAAAGACGCCTCCCAGAAACGTCAACGGCATCAGCAGGAAGCTCGGGAAGAGGTTGATGTGATCGAAGTCCTCGGCCAGAATCGACACCACCAGTCCGAACAGGGCGAAGGCCAGCGAGGTCAGGATCATGAAAGTCAGTGTGAACGCCGGATTGTGCAGCGTTGACGCGCCCATGAGTCCCGCGACCAGCCAGATCAGCCCCCCGATGATCAGCGCACGCAACAAAGAGGCCGCCGTGTACCCAATGATCAGCTGGAGGGGCGTGAGAGGGGTCAAGAGGACGTCGACTACCGAGCCGTGGATTTTTGAAATAAAAAGCGAAAAGCCCGTATTCAGAAAGGAATTATTGATCAGGTTGAGCATAATCAGCCCCGGAACAAGAAAATCGACGTACGGGATCCCCTGAATTTCGTCGAGTCGGCTCCCGAGCGAATAACCGAAAACGATAAACCAAAGGATGGTGGTGAGGACCGGGCTGACGATGGTTTGTCCGGCCACCTTCATAAAGCGCGCCAGCTCGCGCCGGAAGAGCATCCACGTTCCCCTCCAGCCGCGGTTCCCCAGGGCGCGCCGTTCGACTGCCGCGATATGCCGGCGGGCCGCTGCTTCGGCCGCGGGCGCCGGCGCGCCGTCGTCGGTCCGGGAAGTCGCAATCGTTTGATCGCCTTCCGACTGCAGATTTCCGGCATAGGTTGGATGGGAGGAATTCATGAGCGATTAATCCTCGTCGGAATGCACGACCTCGCGGAAAATGTCTTCAAGGCGGTTGCGGCCGCCTTAGAGGGTTTCGACTTCCAGCCCGGCGTTCTGGATCGCCTGCATCAGGCGCTTGACCGGCGCTCCATCGCCGGAGGCGTGGTGGGCGCTTTCGGAGAAGCTGATGCGCAGGCGGTCGCGGGCGGGAGTTTCCGGGTGCAGATCGTCGAGGCGTTCCAGGAGCCCGGACGGGACCGGCGCGGAAAGCCGGACCTCGATCCAGCGCCGGCCGAAGGCGCGCATGAGGTTGTCGCGGGAATCGACACGCAGCAGCCGGCCCCGGTTAACGATACCGATGCGGTCGGCGAGGTTCTCCGCCTCCTCCAGGTAGTGAGTGGTCAGGACGATCGTGGTGCCCGTGTCGCGCAGGCCCGAAATGTAATTCCAGAGCTCTTCGCGCAGGTCGACGTCGACCCCGGCGGTCGGTTCGTCGAGAAAGAGCAGGGCCGGCTGGTGCATGAGGGCCTTGCAGACCATCAGCCGGCGTTTCATTCCCCCGGAAAGCTTTCGCGTGTTTTCCCTGGCCTTCTCGGCGAGGGCGAAGGTTTCCAGGAGGAGACCGGCGCGTTCCCGGTTGCCTCTCTCCCCGAAGTAGCCCCCCTGGTAGCGGAGGGTTTCGGCGGTCGGGAAAAAGCCGTCGAAATTCAACTCCTGCGGGACCAGCCCGACCAGTTGACGTGTCACCCGGTAGTCGCGGCGGACGTCGTACCCGGCGACCTCGATTCTTCCTTCGAAGCGGGAAATCATGCCGGTGATGCAGCCGATCATGGTGGTCTTGCCGGCGCCGTTGACCCCGAGCAGCGCGAAGATCTCGCCGGGACGGATTTCGAGCGATACGTTGTCGACGGCGGTCAGGGCGCCGTACCGTTTGGTCAGGTTGCGAATCGAAAGAAGGTTTGTCTGGGAATAGGAGTCGGCCATGAAAACAATGCCCGTTTATTGCCCGCTGATCCCGCCTTTGGCGTTGAGGATTTCAAAAAGTGGATTTGTAGTATCCTTGGATCGGCCGAACGTTGCGGCGGCTACCTTTCAAAGGAAAATTTATGATTCTATCAAGGCACAATAGGGCGAAAAACCAACACCGTCTACGGGCGGGACCGTCGGATCGAACCTCCGTGTCCGGTCTTTTCCCGCGCGGCGACCGCCACTTCCGCACCCCCGGCATTGCCGGCCGGGTGCCGGACCCACTGTTGAGGCAACCGGCTTGAAACGCAAGAAATCGCAAGGTTTGTCGCCGGAAGGTTTCTGGCAAAGGCTGAACGAGCCTTCCGTTCCGTTGCTCGAGCAGACGTGGCCCGAAGAAAAACGGTTGGGGTTGCTCGACGCTATCCGGGAAATCGATCCGCCCGGGTTCGAAAAGCTCGATACTACCGCCCGGATCGCCCGTCGGTTCGGGGAGGTGCCTATCCTGTCGGCGGCCGGTCCCATTAACGGGGGCAAATCCTCGCTCGTTGCTTCGTTCGTTTCGGCTGAGGGCCGGGATCGCGTTCCGGTCGGACTGGGCAGCCGGCAGGGGACCCAGCGGTTCGTCCTGTGGATTCCCGTTTCCTGGCGCGGGGACGCCGCCTTGTACGCGCGTTTGAAAGAGATGCTCGGACTGGTTTTCGACGAGCCGCCGGAGGAGCTGGCCGCCGACCCGGAGGCGAGCCGGGAGCAGTACGCCGACATCAACGGGTTCGCCCGGCCGCTGATCGCCTCCGACGCGAATCTGGACCGGCACGGCGTAGCCCTGCTCGATTGTCCCGATATGCAGCGCCTGCAGGAGAAGGAAAAGGAGGGCGAGAATCTCCGTATGCAGGCGATTGCCCGGGCGTCGGAGATTTGCACCGGCGTCATCATCGTCACGCCGCGCGCCCAATTGGAGATCCGCGACCTCGCCGAACTCGTCCGCGAGCGGATTCCCCGGGCGGTTCGGATTTATGCGGTGAACCTCATTCGCCCGCCGGAGCCGCCGGAAGCCGTGTACGAAGAACTGCGACGGGCACTGAAGACGGATGCGGAGATTTGCTGTTACGGGGCCTACGACTTTCTGGTGCCGTCGAGCCGGGATTTCGCGCCGGCCTGGGACGACAACCCGGACCTCCCCGAAGAGGAGCGTTCCCCCTGCTTTTTCCGGATTTTACCGGAACCCGCGGAAAACCGTCCCGACCGGATAGCCCGGGACCGCTCGATCCTCCGGCTCGCCGAGCGGTTGCGTCCGGCGGTCATGCATCAGGAACGCCAGCGGGAACTCGCCCGGGACCTGACCGGACAGGTCCGTGCCCGGCTTGGCGAACTGGAGTCGCGGGCGGAATCGGAGCGCAAGCGCCTGAAGCGGGCGGCCGAGGAACTTCACGACCTCGTCCGCGACCTCATGCACGACAGGGACGGCCAGCTTCGTATCAAGATGGATCCGGAAATTGTCCTGAGTTTCAGGGAAAGCATGGAGCGCACCGCACCGATTCACCTGAAACCCCTGATGGCGCTGCGGCGTCGAATCGTGGACCGGGCCGCGGAGGCGGTGCGGCACGGGCGCGAGGCGATGGCGCGGGCCTTTCCCTGGATCCGGGCGGGCGGGAAATACGAGAGCCTCAAGAACCGTTTGCAAAAGCAGCTTATCCAGCCGCGGGATATCGAGAAGCTGCTTTACCGGTGGAGCGTGGTGACCCGTGAGGCGCCGCCGGAAAGGTCGTGGGAGGAAGAGGCGCACGCCATTCTCGAGCGCTACAGGAGCGAGGAACGCACCAATATGAGCCGTGAGGACTGGGACGCGATCGCCCGCCAGATCTGGAAGCACACGAGTAAAATGAAGGCCACCGTGCGCATCTTTGGCTCCTTTTTCATCGGTCTTGCCGCCGTCATCCTGATTCCCTTCGACGGGGGGGCGTCGGTGCTCGGGATCACCGCCTTGGAACTGCTCGGCGTGCTGGGCTTCGGCGGTTTGCTTGCGGCCGGTACACTGCGGCTGCTCGACAGGGAATTGAACGAGAAAATCGGCTACCGGCAGTTTTCCAATTTTGTCGCGATTGTCGCCGACCGGATCGGGATTCCCCGTGAGGTGACCGACGAAATGCTCGGCGAGAAAGAGCTTTTCAAACCCTCGGTCAGCACCCAACTTGATACGCGGAGCTACGGAATCCGCGAGGGCGGCTGGCGCCTATACCGTCTGAACCCATCAGCAAGAAAACAACTGCTTCAGACTCTAAAACAATGGGAGAAGGAAAACGATGCCCTCGAGACTGCTTGAATCCTGCAACGACCTGGCCGACAAAGTGGAGCGCCATGCGGGCGTGCTCGGTCTCGACTGGGAGGGGTACTCCGAGGTTTCGCGGATCTGCGAGGATTTTCGCCGGTCCTGCCGGGAACTCGCCGAGAACCGCGGGATCGACCAGCTGACGATCGCTTTTACCGGACCGAAGAACTCGGGAAAAACGACGCTGCTTTCGCTCTTTGTTCGCGATGAAACCACCCGCAGGCGTTTGCGCGCGGGCTACGCCCGAGCCGACGCCACGGAAAAGGTAACCTGGGTCGGGCCGAATCCGCCCTTCGACCTGCGGGAGGAGAGCGAGACGCATTTCCGCTGTCGCGAGAGCGACCTGGAGGATCTCGGGTTCCCCTACACTCTTGTCGACGTTCCCGGGCTGAACGAGGCTGACGAGCGCCGGGCGGAAGCGGCGGTTCATGCCCTGGACAGCGCGCTCGTCAAGGTGCTGGTCCTCGCTCAACGGGAAATGGAGGACAAGGCCGTGTTCCAGTACCTGTCACGCGCGGACGGGTCGCTGGTTCTGCCGGTGGTCAACCTGGTTCGCGACAAACCGTCACGGGAGGACCTGGACGCCTTTCGGGAGCGGTTGGCGCAACACCTGCCGCACGCCGAGGTGCGGCCCGTCGTCTGCCTCGAGGATTTCGGAATCCGCGGAAGTGGTGAGGAATCTCCTGTGGGTACCGTCGGTCCCGACGACGCCGCCCGCCTCAAGGAATCCATCCGTGCCGCCGCCGGTCCCCGGCGACTGCGCGAGCTGCCCCAGGCCCAGTTGAACCACAAGCTACAGCGGTTTCATGAGGATGTGGGGCGGTTCATGGCGAAGCGCCTTCCGGCAAGCCGCCGAGCGCTCGACGCTCTCCGGGAATCGGAACGCAAGTTGCCCCGGGAGACTCTCCGGCATCTGCTGGGTTCGGAACCCGCGTTGCGGGCCGGCGTCCGGCAGCGGTTGCGAGCCACGTTTCTGCAACGGACTCCCTGTTTCTTCTTTCCGTGGCGAACGGTCCTCGCACTGGCCAACCTCCTGCACGGGGCGGTGGAACGGGTGCCCCTGGTGCTCATGGGTAGCCTTCCGTCGTTCGTTTCCGGGGCGTTCACCGCAGCGAAAAACGTCCGCAACGCCCGGGATTTTTCCCGGGAGGTGGAAGGCGGCATCCGCGACTGCTCGGAGAGCGCGGTCAAAGAGAAGATCACACCCGAGGTTAGGGAACTGGAGTTCGTCCTGAGGCGCGAACTGGGTACGGCAAAGGGCGAGCCTCCTCCGCGATCCGACGAACTTGAGGTGACTGTTTCCGGCCTCCGCAACCTGCAGGCCCGCTCGTCGGAGATCTTTAACCAGGCGGTGGAGCGCCGCGCGCCTTCGCGTGCGGCGGCGGTTTTTTGCGGATTCGCGGGATTTCTGCTATTCTGGGGCTTTTTCGCGTGGCCGGTCTACGGGCTGTACCTCGATTTCTTTCAGGCTGTTGGCGAGGTTTTCGGCCGGACCCCCGAGGCTTCCGGCCGCTTTCCCGCCGCCCCGTTCGGCATGCTGGGGACCAGTCTACTCCTCGCCCTGCTTCCAATGTGCTTTTTTATGCTGGCGGCCGTGTCCCTCCTTGTCCGCCCAGGAAAGGTGAGCGGTTGTGTCGACGAAATCCGCTCCCGGCATGACGAGACCGTGGCCGAATTGGCCGGCGCCGGGCTGCTGACCATAAAGGTGGAGCAACCGCGCATCGACGCCTGTATGTTTCTGCTCAATCTCTCCGTGGACCGAACGCGGGAATAAAAAAAAACGGATGCCGAAAACGGCACCCGCTTGAGAAAGAAACGATTTCCTGTTGTGGGAAAATCAGGCCTTGTCGTCGTCCTTTTTCCCGCCACAGGCAGAGCCCCCGCAGCCCGAATTGGCGACTTCAAAAGAGGACGGCGTAGAGGCTTCGGACTTGTCCCGGTCACAACCCTTCTTGTCCCCGCAACTTCCGCCCGCAAGGGCGAAAGAGGAGAAAGAAGCAATGGCGACAATAGCAAAGAATGCAGTGATTTTCTTAGTCATAGACTTGCAGGCTAAATTCACCGGGCCTGAATGTCAACAACGAGCCGTGATTTTTTTGGGCGGCTTCCGGTGGGCCTGTCCGTAAAGGACAGGGAAAAGGCGGCTATTGCCGCCCCGCGAGCTTGTCCCTGAGGAACGGCCGGGTCGGACTGCCTTTGCACTTCAGGAGACCGCGGGAGGGACCCTGGTAGAGCAGGCTTCCGCCGGCTTCGCCTCCCTCGGGACCGATCTCGATCAGGTAATCGGCCTCGGCGAGGAGGTCGGTGTTGTGTTCGATGACGACGACCGTGTGGCCCTGGTTCACGAGGCGGTGGAGGACGTGGATCAACTTTTCGCAATCGCTGAAGTGAAGGCCGATCGTGGGTTCTTCGAGAATGTAGAGGTTGCCTTTTCCGGCGTCGCGGCGCGGCGGGACGCCGGAGGTCGCGCCCTTGATGAGTTCGGTCACCAGCTTCATTCGCTGCGCTTCACCGCCCGAAAGCGTCGGGCTGCTCTGGCCGAGGGTGAGGTAGCCCAGTCCCGTATCCACCATAAGCTGACAAATGGTGCGGATCCGCGTGTGAAAATCGAAATGCACGGCCGCCTCCTCGAAAGTCATGGCGAGCACGTCGGCTATCGACTTTCCGTTCCACTCGATGTCCAGCAGGTCCTTGCCGTAGCGGCTGCCGCCGCACGCTTCGCAGGGAAGATAGCTGTCGGGGAGAAAATTCATTTCCAGTTTGATGCGCCCGGCGCCCTTGCACGTTTCGCAGCGTCCGCCCTTGGTGTTGAAGGAAAAGGCTCCCGGCTGGTGGCCGCGTATTTTGGCTTCCGGAAGCGAGGCGTAGACCTGGCGGATGACGTCGAACGCGCCCAGGTAGGTGGCCGGAGTGGAGCGGGGGGTCTTGCCGATCGGGTCCTGGTCGACTTCGATCACCTTGCGGAACCGGTCGCCGTTGATCAGCTCGGCAAAGGGGGCGCGCCCGTTGCGGTTGCCCGAGGAGCCGCGGGTTCCGGTGTCGGACGGGACGCCCGACGGGTCGTTCGCGCCCGGGAAGTCGGCGGGTTTCATGCGGGAAAGCCCGTTCTTGGCCGCGTGACGGACCAACGGGCGCAGCAGGTCGCGCAGCAGGGTCGATTTTCCGGCGCCGGAGACCCCGCAGGCCATGATAAGCCGTCCGATGGGAAGCCGCAGTTCGTCGCCTTTCAGGTTTCGAAGCGTCGGGTTTTTCAGCACGAGCCAATCGCCGCCGGCCAGCCGTCTTCCGGGTCCGGGCAACGGGGGAAGCTCGCGCCAGGCGCCCCACAGCGGATGCACGGCCGGTTGCCGGAGGTAGCGGCCGGTGAGCGAGTTCTTGTTTTTCGCCAGCCGTTCGAGCGTTTCGTGGGCGAGGAGTTCGCCGCCGTGGATGCCCGCCCCCGGACCGAGGTCGATGATGCCGTCGGCGGCCCGCATGGTTTCCTCGTCGTGTTCGACGACCAGGAGGGTGTTGCCCTTGTTCCGAAGGGAGTCGAGGGACCTCAGGAGCCGCCGGTTGTCGCGCGGGTGCAGGCCGATCGATGGTTCGTCGAGCACATAAAGCACCCCGCAGAGGTTGGACCCCAGCTGGGCGGCGAGCCGGATGCGCTGGGCCTCGCCGCCGGACAGGGTTTGGGCGGGCCGGTCGAGGCTGAGGTAGTCGAGCCCGACCTCGCCGAGAAAGCGGAGGCGTTCCTCGATCTGCGGAAGCATGTCGCGAACGATGAGCTGCCCGCGGCGGTCCAGGTCGAGGTCACGGAGTGCCTGAATCAGTTCGCCGGCGCGGAGTTGAAGCAATTCGGGGAGGGACCGGAAAGGGGAGCCGCGGAAATACAGTTTGACCGAGCGGCTGACCGGGTTGAGCCGTTCGCCCGAGCAGTCCGGACAGAGGGCGCCGTCCTCGAAGGTTTCGTCGTCGGCCTCGTCGTCGAGCAGGTCGGTGTATAGGCGCCCGTAGCCCCGGCAGGTGTCGCACCAGCCGCGGGACGAGTTGAACGAGAAATGTTTGGGATCGAGTTCCGGGAAGGATTCCCCGGTGACGGGATCCGTGCGGGAGGTCGACAGCCAGGCGGGGATCGTTCCGTTCGGATGAAGAAGGAAACAGGAACCCTTGCCGAGCCGGAGCGCCTCCGGAAGCGCCTGGGTGAGGGAACGGGCGCCCGCGGGACGGCGGCCTTTTCCGGCCGCCCCGACATCCGCCACAACCACCTCGATATCGTGTTCACGGTACCGGTCGAGCCGGCGGAAATCCCCGACCCGCATCAGTTTGCCGTCGGCCCGCATCAGTTCGTACCCGTGTTCGCCGATCCACGTGGCCACCGGCTGGTGATGCCCCTTGCGTCCCCGGACCAGCGGCGCGCAGAGGTAAAGGTGGCGCTCTTTGCGGTGGCGCGGTTCGCGCAGGAGTTTGCGGAGGCGGGCGAGGAGGGCGTCCGGGCTCTGGGAAATGACCGGGCGGCCGGTGGCCGGGTTGTGCTGGATGCCGATGCGGGCGTAGAGGAGGCGCAGGTACTGGGCGACCTCGGTGACCGTGGCGACCGTCGATTTCCGGTTGCCTCGCGTGACGCGCTGCTCGATGGCAACGGTCGGGGGAATGCCTTCCATCGCGTCGATGTCGGGACGCGGAAGCTGCTCCACGAACTGGCGCGCGTAGGCCGACATCGACTCCATGAACCGCCTCTGGCCTTCGGCAAAGACGATGTCGAAGGCCAGCGTTGATTTTCCCGATCCGGAAACGCCGGTCACGACGGTGAGGTTCCGGTGGGGGATTTCGAGGGAAAGGTTTTTGAGGTTGTGTTCCCGGGCGCCGGAAAGACGCAGGGCGGGGCCGTTCGGGGTTTCGGCGGGGACATAATCGGCGGAGGCGGGTTCCGCGGCGAGCAGGGCGTCGTCTTCGCGGCCCTTCAGCGCCGCCGCCAGGAACTCGCGGGAAGGGCAGGGAGTGGCGGCGAGTTTTTCGGGGGTGCCCTGGGCGACGAGTTTTCCGCCCCCTTCTCCGGCGCCGGGGCCGACCTCGACCAGCCAGTCGGCCGACTTGAGGACATCGAGCTGGTGTTCAATGACCACCAGGCTGTGGCCCTGTTCGACCAGAGCCTGCAGTACGGCGATCAGCCGTTTGATGTCGTGCCGGTGCAGGCCGGTGGTCGGCTCGTCGAGGAGGAGCAAAGAACCGGCGGTTCCGCCCGCCGGCGACTTGTCCTGACGGCCTTTGAGGGCCGAGAGGTACTTCACGAGCTTGAGACGCTGGGATTCGCCGCCGGAAAGCGTGTTGAGCGGTTGTCCGAGCGTCAGGTAGCCGAGGCCGACCTCCCGCAGTCTTTCGAGCCCGGGACGGATTTTTCGATGTTCCCCGAAGAACGGGACGGCTTCATCCACCGTCATGCGGAGCACCTCCTCGATGGATTTGTCGCGGAAGGTGACGCTTAGAATCTCCTCCTTGAAACGTTTGCCCTCGCAGACCGGACAGGGAACGTAGAGGTCGGAGAGAAATTGCATTTCCACCCGTTCGTAGCCGAGTCCCTGGCAGTGATCGCAACGTCCCTGGCCGGCATTGAAGGAAAAACTCGAAGCCGTGAATCCGTGGGCCGCCGCTGCGTCGGTGCGTGCGAAAACCTCGCGGATGCCCTCCCACGCGCCCGTGTAAAGAGCGGGGTTCGATCGGGGGGTGCGGCTGACCGGCGATTGGTCGACGAGGACCACTTCGTCAATCCGGTCGGCGCCCTCGATCTTCGCGAATTCGGCGGGATCGTCGGCCGTCCGTCCCTTCGCGGCCAGAAGGCCCTGGTAGATGACGTTGTCGAGAAGGGTGGATTTGCCGGAGCCGGAAACGCCGCTGAGGCCAACCAGCCGGTGAAGCGGGAGGCTGAAGTCGAGGTTGCGGATGTTGTGCCTGGAGGCCCCGTGAAAATGCAGCCACGCTTTCGATCCACGGGACCGCTTCGCTTTCGGGGGCGGACTGACCGGCCGCCGCGCCTCCGGCGGGGCGATTTGCCTGCGTCCGGACAGGTAGGCGCCGGTCAGGCTTTCGGCGCTGGCCAGGAGAGCGTCCCGGCCGCCCTGGAAAACGAGCCGGCCTCCCTGGTGTCCCGGCTCAGGGCCGAGTTCGAGGACGTGGTCGGCGGCGCGGATCATGGCCTCGTCGTGCTCGACCACGACCACGGTGTTACCCAGGCCGGTCAGGCGCCGGAGGATGCCGATCAGCCGGTCGATGTCGCGCGAGTGGAGTCCGATCGACGGCTCGTCCAGAACAAAGAGCGTGTCCACGAGGGAAGTGCCGAGACAGGAAGTGAGATTGACCCGCTCGACTTCGCCGCCGGAAAGCGTCCGGGAGGTGCGGTCGAGGGTGAGGTAGCCGAGGCCGACCTGGGCCAGATAGCCGAGGCGGCCCAGGATCGCGTCGAACGCGGTATCCGCCTGCCGGTTTCCTGCGGGACGCCGGTGTTTGCGGAGACGGTCGAGCAGCTCGCTGATCGGCAGTTGATAGAGTGCCGGGAGCGTCCGGCCCTTCCACCGCCAGCAGAGCGATTCCGGCTGGAGGCGGGCGCCGCCGCAATCCGGGCATCTGTTGTAGGAGCGGTATCGCGAAAGAAAGACGCGCACGTGCATCTTGTAGGTTTTCGTTTCGAGGTAATCGAAAAACCCCTTCAACCCGTACCACGCGTCCGGCCAGTCGCGGCCGTCGTTTCCGTAATCCGGCTCCCCGTGGAGGATGAGGGTGCGGTGTTTCTCGGAAAGGTCGTCGAAGGGGACGTCGACCGGGATGCCGGCCTTCCGCGCAAAGCGGAGCATGTCTTTCTGCGACTCCCCGTACACCTGGCCCTGCCAGGGTTTGACGGCCCCTTGGGCGAGGGTGAGCGTCGGGTCGGGAATCGCCAGGCGATGGTCGATTTCGATGATCCGGCCAAACCCGCGGCACCGCGGGCAGGCGCCGAGGGGAGAGTTGAAGGAAAAGAGGGAGGGCACCGGTTCGCGGAACTTCCGGCCGGTCGCGGGCGAGCGAAGACCGGCGGCGAAACGCGCGAGCCCGCGCCCTTCCCCGTCGAGCAGCTCCAGTTCGCCCTGCCCGAAGTGGAGGGCGGTTTCGGCGCTTTCAAGGAAACGTTTCCGGTTCACCGGCTTCAGCGGAACCCGGTCCTGGATGACGTGGAGGCTGCCGGCGGCCTCTTTGCCGGTCTGGAGTGAAGCGGAGCGTTCGCGGAAGAGATCGATTTTTTCGAGCGCCCCGTTAAAGACCACCCGGCGGTAACCCTGCCGCAGCAGGTTTTCAAAGACTTCTTCCCAGCCGATGGATGCGGGCTTCCCGAGGGGAAACGCGACGAGAACCGTTTCCCCGGAAAACCGCGCCCGGGCCTTCTTCCAGATCGCCGCGGGGGTGTCGTCCTCGATTTTCTCGCCGGTATCGGGATCGAAAAGCTCGGCGGCATGGCTGAACCAGACTTTGAAGTAGTCGCAGAGCTCGGTCATGGTGCCCACGGTCGACCGGGACGTCTTGACCGTGTTGCTCTGCTCGATGGCGATGGACGGGGGAATGTTTTCGATGCTGTCGACGTCGGGACGGTCGAGCAGTTCGAGAAACTGGCGGGTGTAGGGACTGAAGGTTTCGACGTAGCGACGCTGGCCCTCCGCATGGAGGGTTTCGAACACAAGGGACGATTTCCCGGTGCCGCTGAGGCCGGTGACGACGATCAGTTTCCCCCGGGGGAGGTCGAGATCGAGATTCTTGAGATTGTTCTGGCGTACGCCGCGGAGGCGGATCGATCCGGTGTTCTTCGCGCTCATGGGAAAAGGAGTATCCTCGCTAAAAACCGCGGCGTTTGCCAATCGAAAGAAAGGAAATCACCGGATTCGCGACGCGATCTCGGTCAGTTCGCGGTCAAGCGGGGTTCCTTCGCCGGGATTCAGCCTCCGGTGAGTCTGGCGAATCATGCGCCGGGCTTCGTCGCTCCGTCCGCTCCGGACAAGGTGGGTGAAGAACGGCTGTCCCAGTTCCCGGTAAAAGCCCATTCCCGGGGCGTGATTGCCCAGTTCGGAGAGGAGGTTCCGGTAGATGGCGAGTTGCTCGTCGCCATTGTCGTGGGTGAGGCTGAACTCGAGGAAAACAGCGGCCATCGACAGACTGATGTCCGGGCGATCGCTCCGGTTTTTCCGGCTGATCCGGCGGAGTTCCTCGTAGGCCTTGTCCCGTTCGTTCCGGGAAATGAGGCTCTCGGCGAGTTCTCCGATGTAGTAGGCTTCGAGGTCCGGGTAACGCGAGAACGCATCCGCGGCCTCGCGCAGCGCCGTTTCGTGGGCGGCGACGTCTTTGCGGCCTTCCAGAATCTCGAGGACGACCGTCCAGGCGTCGCGATTGCGCGCCTCGATTTCCAGGGCGCGGCGGGCGAATGAAAGCGCTTTTTCGGAATCGCCTTTAATCCGGAACTCGCGGGCGAAGTCGCTGTGGAACAGGGAGTCGCGGTAGTTCCGCGAGTTGTGAAAGCGCTCCTCCAGGTAGGCGATGTCGTGGTCACGGACCGGTTCCCAGGTCTGCGGGTCCAGAGCGTGGCCCGTGACGTAATTCCCCTGCATAAAGTAGCGGCCGACATCGAGGTTCCAGCCGCCGCTTGTCCCGCGTAGATAGCCGAACCAGGCGTGTCCGGCATCGTTGCCGGTACCGAGGAAATAAAGGGTGGGCAGGCCGCGGGCTTTTCCGGCCTGGGTCGCGAAGTAGGCCTGGTCGACGCAGATGCCCCCCTTTTCCCGGATCGTGCTCAACCTGTAGTCCTCGTGTTCCCAATGATATTGAATCGTTTCCACATCGCGCCCGTAGCGGCTGTCGTCGTACTCGACCGCGTAGTAGACCTGATCGAAGCGACTCAAGCCCTGGCGAACCTGCTGTTGGGCCCATTTCAGTTCTTCAAGGGGGGCCAGGATGTCGACCGTGAACCGGAGCTCTTCCGCGCGCAGACGCTGGGGATTGATCAAAAGGCGGCCGGTCCGGTGACTGTCCACGAAAAATTCGAACGCCTCTTCAGGTTCGGGCAGGCGGCGCGGCAGCAGATCCTGCGACACCTGGCGGTGAGGCCAGCGACGGGGCGGTTCCTGGTCGTAGACCACCGCGATCGCCAGCGCCAGAGAGGAGTAGTTCCGGAAGTTTCCGGCATCGTTTTCATAGAGTTGTTGAAGGATCCGGGAGACCTCGCCCGTCCGGTCGCCGGGGGAGATCAATCCGAAGAACTCCCGGGAAAAGTCCCGGTTTTCCAGAACGAAGCGGCGCAGCGAATCGGGCCACCCGTGCCCGAAAGGTTCGCTTCCGGTTGCGAGTTCACGGTGGAAGGGCTGGTCCTGGAAGAGGTCGAGCCACCGGTAGAGGGTGTACCATTCATCCAGCTGGGACGCCCGGCTTCCGTACGCGGCGAGAAGTTTCGAGCGGAGGCGCTCGGCCGCCGAGTCCCACCCTTCCTCGGCGCCGTAGCGCAGGAGGGCGTCAATCTGTTCGCCGGAGGGGCTGCGATGGGGGTCGAACGCGGGGAAGGAGGCGGCCTCCCGCGCACGAGCGTAGTCGCGATCCTCCGGGCTCAACCGGTCTATCGCGAGGGTAAAGACCCGGCTGTCCGAACGGCGGATTGTCACGGTATCGCCGTCGCGGGAAAGGAACTCGGCCTCGATCGTGCGCCCGTCCTCGGCGGTCCAGGTTCTCATTTCCCTGGCCGAAGCGCACAGGGTGATGAGGAGGGCGGCTGTCGCCGCCAGAATGACCTTGGGTCCAATCATGGGAATTCGATCGGCACAACTTACACCAATGGAAGAAAATGTAAATCCAGGCTCCGGGCTTCGCCAGGCGACCGGATTTCGCGCTTTCTCCTCGGGTGAAGGGAAGCGCTAACCCACCGCGCGCGCGACGATGCCGGTGATTCCGATGATCAATCCCACGAGCGCTCCGTAGGCCAGGTGGCCCGCGAGGTGGGCCACGCCGACTTCGATGCCCGCATTCCGGAAGGTCTCCACCGGATGGTGCTCGGAGATCACCATTACCAGCATGATGCTGACCACGATTCCATGAAGGAAACCAAACCCGACCCCGGCGGCCAGGCAGGCCAGCGCGGCTTCGAGGCCGAATGCCATAAAGAGAAGCGTGTAGACCATCGCGAAAACCACGCCCGCCACCCCGTGGATAAACCAGCCGACCAGGCTGGCGGTTTCGAGTGACTTCGTGAACAGGCTCCCCAGAGCGGTCGTCATCGGGGCATGGGTGAAGCCGCTCCGGGTGATCAAATGCATGACCCCATCCATTGCGGCGGCGCCGATCAGACCGGCGATCACGGTGAAAACGAGAAACTGCAGGATCAACTCGATCGAGCCCATTGAATTGGTGGTTAGAGGTTTGTCGACTGTCCGAGGCGGAACTTATCGGCGGTGGTTTCAACCCGGCTTCCATGGACAGCCAAATCGATTCTTTGTTCGCAAAAGGCTGATTTTGCGGACACCTTGTCATCTATTGCCTGTCATTGAGACGCAACGTACCGAAAGAAGAAGGTCTATGAGGATTTGGCGCATTTGGATTCTTGCGGGCGCGGCGCTCGCTTTGTTGGTTCCCGTGACGGCGGCAGCGGATTCTTCGCGGGAGATTCCCTTCGAGCCGGGAGAAAAGCTGACTTTTAACCTGCGTTGGGGCGTGTTCTCGGCCGGCACGGCCGTGCTGGAGGTTCATCCCATGCGGGAGTATAATAACCAGGAGGTTTATCATTTCTCCCTCACGGTCAGGACGAATTCCTTCGTGGACCGTATCTACAAAGTGCGGGATCGCATCGACGCATTCGCGGACAGCGGTGTTCAGGGGTCCGCCTATTACAAAAAGAAGCAGCGGGAAGGCCGGCACGAACGGGATATCGAGGTGATCTTTGACCGGGAGAACGGAAAAGCCCAGTACTCCAATTTCGGGAAGAAAGATGATCCTATAGAGATCGAGCCCCGAACGTATGATCCGCTTTCGGCCTTCTACGCGTTTCGAATGATGCCGATCGAGGAAAACTCGAGCGTCGAAATGTTTGTGACGGATGGAAAAAAGCTCCAGCTCGGCGAGGGCCGTGTGGGCGGCCGCGACACCATCAGGGTGCCCGCCGGGGAGTTTGAAACGGTACTGGTCGAGCCGGACATGCGGGATGTCGGGGGAGTGTTTGAGGAAAGTGACGACGCGACGCTCAGGATCTGGGTGACCGACGATGAGCGCCGGCTTCCCGTCCGCCTTTCCAGCAAGGTCGCGGTGGGGAGTTTTTACGCCGATCTGATCGAGATCGACGGTGAGGAGCCCGCACCCCGGCCCGCCGGCCCGCCTCAACCCAGACGCCGCCGTTGATTCGGGCGGCCGAATCGAAATTCTTGCTTCCCTATTCCTTGAGATTCTTCCATCCTGACCGCTTTATGTCGTCTCGTCTGATAGCTTTTGGTTTGCTGTGCTGCGGCGCCGCATCGATGTCCGCCTGTTCCGCCTTCGAGCAGGAAGCGAGAATGGAAGGGCAGGTCTTTGTGGTCGTGCCGGCGGGCGACAGCGTTCCGCTTAGCCTGGTCGAGGTGCAGGTGTTCGAGCGGGAGTCGATTTCGCGTTTCCTTGAGGAGCGGGAAACCGCCGTTGAAGAAGCGCGGAAGCTTTTGGAGCGGAAGCTCGAAGAGGGCCGGGCGGGGCTCGTCGCAGCGCGTGAGGCCCGCGAGCGCGAGATCGAACGCATTCGAGCCCGCCGGGCAGCGATCGAGGAGGAGAAGCGGGAATTTCTGGAGCAGGTGAGTGACACTATCGAGGACTACCGGCAGAGAATCCTGGCCAACGAGGCCTTTATCATTGATCTCGATGAGACCCCGCAGGCGCCCGAAGGTATTCCAACGCGCCAGGAGTTCGCAGCCTACAGCGAACGTCTTGAGCGGTGGTACTCGATGGCGCGTTCCGAGCGCGAAGCCTGGCAGGTGGTTCTCAAGGGGCAGAACGAGGATTTGGAGAGTGCGATTGCGGAACAGCGGGCCGAGCGGGCGGAGCGTCTGGAATCCTGGGAAGTCGAGCGGAAGGAGCTGGCGGCGTCGATCGAGACGCATGACGAGGCGGTGGTCGCCGCCGAACGCGCGCTCAGGGAGGTCGAGGCGGAGCGGCGGAGCTTCCCGTCGGTGGCCGACTACTTTGAGGGGTTGCCGAACCCGGAGCTTAGAGTCAGGACCGACGCCAACGGCGAGTTTACTCTGGTCTTGTCCAGGAACCGGCCGGCGGCCCTGGTGGCGAGGGTGAATCGCGAGATCCGCGGGAACAGGGAGCAACACGCCTGGCTGCTTTGGCTGGATCCCGCGAAGCAGGAGCCGGGGAAGATTCTCTTGAGCAACCACAATTCGATGGACCTTCAGGACGCGGCCGAAACGCTGGCTGTGACTACGGAGGGGATGTGACGTGGCCGGCCGGTGTGTCGGGTTAGTCGATTTCGAGCGGCGCCGGCACACGGCCCCGCCGATGATTGCCAAGTGAAATGAGAGCGAGACGTCCGCATTGCCCCCGCTGCCACAAGGAGCCCTTGAAGAAGTTTTTTACCCGCGGCGACAAACTGGTGCTCTGGATTTTCGTGGTTCTGTGCTTCCCGGTGGCTTTGTGGATCTGGTTCCGGCCGCGGCATTATCATTGCCGCAAATGCGGTTACGGGCTGCACGCGCGACCATGTGGGCGGAAGCCGGCAAGTTGGAAGCGGAAACACTTTCAACCGCAGCCGTAAGCCGCGACGGACAAGGCTCCAGCACTCACCCCACGGTCGTCAACGGGTGGCGCTCCAGGGTGCTTTCGAGCGCTTCGAGAATCTCCAGCCGCTCGTCGCTGTACAGGAACCGGTCGCTGCTCAAAAAGAGATAGGCTTCGGTCAGGACTTCCGGGGAGGGCAATCGCATATCCATCAGTTTTCGGATATTTGAAATAATGGACGGACCATCGCCGCGTGCCATATCCAACCGGATCAAGCCGGTGAGAAGGCTCTGGCTGCGGGGGTTGTTGCGTTGGGCCTGAGCGAGAATGCGCCGGGCGACGTCGGGGTAACCGATTTCAACGAGCTTGTCCGCATAAGTAATGTAATTGGAGGGGCGCAGTTCGCCGGCCGACAGAAACTGATTGAGATTCAGGTCGCCGTTCGCCCGGTCACCTGCCGCATAATTCGCAATCGCCGCAATCGCCAGGAGCTGAGGGCGAAAATTCTCTTCGAAATGATCCACTTCCTGAGACAGGCGTTCGGCCAGCTCCTGACCGGCTTCGTATTGGCCCGTCTGGATCAAAGAATGAACCAGCACGATTCCCGGGATCGAGGGGTCCATGTTTCGTGCCTGGGTATGGTCGAGAATTCTCCGGGCAAGACCGACGTCCTCGATGTCGAGGGCAAACTGCGCCAGGTGATGGATCGTTTCGACGTCGCCACGAAATTCGCGCAGGAGGGAATCGATCTCCTGCTCGAGTCTGCGCGTATCTCCGGTCTCATGGTAAATATAAAGGAGGTCGATCCTGGGTGTGGCGCCGAGCGGGTTGTTCAGCTGCCGAATGACGGCGTAGCGCTCGGCTGCGTCGACATTTCCCAATTCGTGGTGATAGCGGGTCAGATAAACGTACACCTCGTCGCTGTCCGGACGCTGACGGGCCATCTCTTCCAGGCGTTCGAGGGCTTCCGACCGGCGTCCCCGTTCCCAGTCGATTCTCGCCAGAAGGATTCGTCCGTTGTTGCTGGCTCCCAACCGATAATCGTTGATCAGCTGAACCGCATGGTCGAAGTCTCCGCGGTGAAAGCTCGCCCTGGCGGCGGCGAAGGCGATGATGATATAACGGTCTTCCATGACCGGCTCCTCGGGCAAATACTCTTCCGCGATCTGGCGGATTTCCGTATCCTGTTCGGTAAGAAGGAGCACCCGCAAGGTGCTCGTCAAATAGTCCGTGTCCTCCACCCCGTAGGGGAGTCCCTCCATCAGCAGCCGGGCGCCCCGGTCGGATCGGTTCTGGGCCAGCATCAGGTTGGCCAGAAGGAGACGGCCCTCAATGTTTTCGGGGGAGCGGCCCACCCCGACCCTGAGAAAATGGAATCCTTCGGCAAACTCATTATCTTCAATGAGTTCCTTGCCCCGCCTGATGTAGTCTTCACCCCAGGCGACTCGGTACTCCTCCCAGCGGAAAAACAAGAGGTCGGCAAACCGCCCTGTCTCAATATCGCGGGTGTGCTTCAAAAACAGAAATGCGGCCAGAGCGACAGTGATCCAGGCCGCAACGGCCAAACCGCACAGCAGTACGAAAACCCGTCCCCAAACCGGATGGATCCCGAACTGCCCCTCCTTGTTTCGGCCGAAATTGACGAATCCGAGAAGCGCATTGCCTTTCCGAAAGTATTTTTTCATGTGCTCAGGTAAAAAAGATTGACAATAAGTCGCCTAATTAAGGATCCTTTCGGGCTCGTGAGCAAGGAAAGAGTGATGAAAATCGGCTTCCTTGTTCTTTTTTCTTGCGATTCAGGTTGAACACCTTACGCTCTAACCGAGACTTTAACTGCAAAACTCACACATAACCGATTATGAAATACCTAAAATCACTCCTCGCGTTCCTGGCTCTTGCCGCTTATTCCCTCTCTTTTGCGCAGGCCGACGTGGACGCTATCGTCAGCGAAATTGAAACGAATCCCGACGATTTGGAATCCATTGTAGCCATGGCCGTTGCGGATAATCCCGATCAGGCCCAGGAGATCACCGAAGGAGTTCTGGCGGCCTACCCGGAGGAGGCCGATCGTGTTGCCGGCAGTGCTATCGCCGGACTTCCGGAGAAATCCGCAGAGAACGTCGGAGCCATCGTGCGCGCCGCCGTTGCCGCCAATCCCGGCGCCGTCGAAGACATTGTCAATGCCGCGAATGCCGCCGCCCCGGATCAGTCGGCCGCTATCGAAGAGGCCGCCGCTGAAGGGCTGGAAGAACCCGTTAGTCCGCGCCGTCGTCCAATTCAGGCCCTGATGCGTCCCTCGCCGGTTTCCCCCACACCCGGGATCGCCATCGACGCCTCCATCATCAGTCCCAGCAGCTAAGCGGAATGCATCTTGGAAATGGGGATTCCCTCCACGCCGGGAATCCCCATTCGCTTGACGTCGGGTCGACAAAACTTTGAAAAAACGCCAATAAATTATGAAACTGACTCCCCGTTCGCTATTCTCCCTCAAAACCGCCGCTATGGCTTCCCTGGCTGCCCTGACCGGAGGGACGACGGCTGTGGCATCTCCGTTGATTTCCGTCGGTGACCGTGGCGCGATCTATTTCAATGGCAGCGTTACGCTGCGGGCTGACGACAACGTGTTTCTCAATGCCAATAACGAGGAATCGGATATCATCTTCATTTTCTCGCCCGGCATTGAATTCACTTATGGCAGCGACGCGATCTGGAATTTCAGTGCTTATTACCGCGAGGATATCTACCGCTACACCGACAACACGGAGCTGAATACCAATAATTCCAATGTTTTTCTGAATGCCGATTATAGCGACGGACGGGTGGACGCCTCTTTCGACGCCAGTTATCAGCGGCTTGTCCAGAGCTCATTCGACGTTTCAGACATGTCCGGTATTCTCGTTGAGCGAGATGTCTACCGAATCGGCTCGGACGCTGAGTACGACTTGACCCAGTTGATCGATGTCGGCGCCGGAATCTCCTACCAGGAAACCAATTTCAAGCGTCGCGAATTCCGGGATACCGAAGTTATCAGTGTCCCCGTGGACCTGTACTATAACTGGCGGCCGACGATCGACCTGAGTGCGGGATACCGTTTCCGGGACAACAACACACGTGGGACCGGTCTCGATTCCCAGGATCATTTTTTTAATGTCGGCATGAGGGGCGAGATTACACCGGCGATCCTCGGAATCGTAAAAGTTGGCTATCAGGAGCGCCAGTTTAAGGACAGTGGCGCCCCCGATGATCGCGACGGACTGGCATTCAACGGTCAAGCCGTATGGGATGCGACCGAACGGATCAACCTCTCACTTCTGGCTAATCGGGACCTGACCTACAGCGCCCGTGGAAACACCATTCAAAGAACCGGAGGCGGCCCGCGAATGGATTACCTCTTCACCGAACTCTTTACCGGTTCTGCCGGGCTTCACTATCAGGAGTCCCGGTACCACGACGGTGCTCTTGACGGTCGTAAAGACGAGAAATGGACCGCGGATATCGGCTTGGGCTATTCCCCGAACGATTACGTGGAACTTGCGGCAGCCTACATTTACACGAATAACGAGTCGAATCGTGCCTACGCCGATTTGGACCGGAACATTTTTCAGTTGACCGCGTCACTGAGATATTAGCAACTGTGGTCTGGCCAAAAAGCCGGGCCGCATTTACTATAACTGGAGGAAATTTATTAGGGACTGTCCAATGGTCAAACGCATAGCTGTCTGCATCCATCTCTTCGCATTCGCCTTCACGGCTTTGATAGCCGCTGAGGAATCGAGCCCGTCGGCCTTTGAGTCCGAACCGCCGGAAGTTGAATCTTCCGATTATGTGATCAACCCCTCCGATCTCCTTCGCTTCCAGGTTTACCAGGAGGAAGAGCTGACGCGGGAAGTGCGCGTCTCACAGAACGGAAATATCTCGCTTCCCCTGATTGGTTCGGTCGAGGTGAAGGGGAAAACCGTGGATGAGGCCGAACGGCTCCTGGCGGAGCTCTATGACCGTGATTATCTCGTCAATCCCCAGGTCAACCTCGGGGTTCTGGAGTACTCTCAACGAAGAGTTAACGTTCTCGGCCAGGTTAACCGGCCCGGTACCGTTGTCTTTCCTCCCGAAGAGTCCATGACGCTCATAGACGCTATTTCCAGGGCAGGCGGGTTTCAACGAAATGCCAACCGCCGGTCGGTTATTCTCTCCCGAACCAACGAAGATGGCGAGGTAAAGCGATATAATGTTAACACCGAGGAAATCATCCAGGGAAACACGAGCTTTATCTGGCAACTGGAAAGGGATGATGTCATTTACGTACCGCAACGGATCTTTTAATCAACTTGTCACCCATGTCGGATCACCAACCGCCCAGAGATCAGAATCAGAATAAGCCCACATCGGGATATGGCTACGGCTACTATCCCGACACAACTTCCTATTATTCAGATCAACACGACGATACCCCGCAGCGCAGCCTTAAGGATTACCTCCTTATCTTTCGTGAGCGCTTCTGGTACATTCTCGTCGTATTCCTCCTCTTTTTTTCCGGGGTTTTAATCTACACCCTCACCCGGACCGAAATCTATGAGGCTCGCTCCACGGTCGAGCTTCTCCGTCAGGATGCACGGGTTATGCAGGTTGAGGCGGTAATGCCGCAGGAGATCCGTTCACAGGAGGATTTCAATACCCAGATCCGGATCCTTGAGAGCGCCCGTATCATCCGTGGCGTGGCCAACCGGATGTCCGAAGCCGAGCGTAACCGTTTCATGCAACCCTACGAGGAGCCGGAAGCGACCGGCAGGTTCGTCGGGGTTGAACAGCTCCTTTTTGAGAACCGCCAGATCGTTCCCGGACGAATGAATCTCATTGTCGATGTGCGCTTCCGTCATCCCGACCGCGAGATTGCGATGATGGTGGCCGATTACTTTGTTGAGGAATATATTTCCCATAACCTCAGTGTCAGCATCGACGAATCCATGCGTGCGGTGGATGATTTGCGGGTTCGTGCCGAGGAGCAACGAGAACGCCTTCAGGAAATCCAACTGAACCGGCAGGATTACATGGAGGAGAGCGGTACGGTCTCTCTGAACCAGCGTACCGACATCGCCCTGGAAAAACTTAAGTCTCTCAATCTCCGGGAAGTGGATCTCGGGAGCAGCTTGCGAATGGCCGAATCCCGCTGGAGACTCATTGAGGCTTACAAAGAGGAAGGCCGCGACCTGACGAATATTCGGTTTATCGCGGATCAACCTCAGGTGAGCGAATTGCTGTCCGACTACACGCGCCTGAGTATCACACGTTCCCGAATGGCCGAACGCTACCGCGAACGACATCCCAGGATGGTGGAGCTGGCCGAGTCAATCAGGCAGACCGAGCACGAGCTGAATCACGCGGTCGAGACGGCGGTTTCCAAAATTGAGTCTGAATATCGGAATATTCGTGATGCGCATGAACAACTCGTCAAGAGCGTCGATGAACAGGAAAACGAAATTCTTCGGCTGAGTCGACTGGCAGTGGATTTTGACTCCATCTCCCGCGAAGCTGAAGTGAATGAGTTCATGTATCAGTATTTGCTCCGCCGTATGCGGGAGACCACGCTTTCCAGTTCCATTGAGTCGGTGAGTGCGCGCCCACTCGACGAAGCCAGCGCTTCTCTGCGCCCGGTAACCCCCAATATACCGCTGAATCTGGGGCTCGGTCTCCTCGGCGGTCTTGGGCTCGGTATCGGGGTCGCCTTTGTCGTGGCATTCCTCGACGACAGAGTGAAGAGCGCTTTCGACATCGAATCCATTGTCGGACTTCCCCTCCTTGGAATTCTGCCTGAAGTGAAAAAGCTCAAGCCGGAAGACAAGGTGAAGATCGCCTTCACCGGTACCGATCGACATGTGGTGGAATCGTTCCGATCCCTGCAATCCAGTCTTAAGCTCAGTAAACAGAGCAATCTCGCCCAGTGCATCATGGTTACCAGCAGCCTTCCGGGCGAAGGTAAGTCGTTCGTGAGTGCCAATCTGGGATTGACTTATGCTGTCAATGGAGAGAAGACCCTTCTGGTTGACTGTGACCTTCGTATGCCCAGCGTTCACAAGTCTCACAAACTGAAGAACGACAGGGGCGTGATTTCCTATTGTCACGACAACAAGGAAATCGACGAGGTCATTCACAAGGATGTTCATCCGAACTTTGATATTCTGACTACAGGCGGGAAGGCGAAGAATCCGACTCAGACGATTAACAGTGTGGCCTTCGAGAACATGATAGCCGAGCTGAGGAAGCGGTACACTCGTATTATTATCGATACGCCTCCTCTGGCAGCCGTCAGCGATGCGCTGATCATTATGCAGCATGCCGACGGCAGTTTGTTCACTCTCAAGTTCAACAAGGTCCGGCGCAGCGCCGCCAAACACAATGTGCGACGCCTGTTGTCGTCCGATACGCCTGTATTCGGGGCGGTTCTCAACCACCTTAATATTTCGGTGGGCGGCTACTATTACGCCCAGTATTACGACAAATCCTATCGTGACTATTATTACGTCCGGGAGGGCAACAAGGCGAAGAAGAAGGACGATAAGCCGGTTGGCAAAACTTGAGGTCCTGCGGTTTTTTGACTTCCGCCTGAATCAGGTTTTTAAAAAGCCTCTTGCCGATGTTCGGCGGGAGGCTTTTTGTTTTTTGTGCCCCGTCCCGGAATTGCTTTGTCAAAATGCGAGAGCCGCAGTCCCAAACCCTGGGGCGCCAGCACGCAAAAAAGGGGCTCCTGAAAATCAGGAGCCCCTCCGAAATAAAGAAATAAATGCCGGCGTAAATCTATTTCATCAGGAGAGCGTTACGGGCATGCTTAATAGACCGTGTGATCGTGCGCTGCTCCTTTGCCGACAATTTGGTAATCCGTCGGGGCAAAATCTTTCCCGTGTCCGTCACGTATTGAGAGAGGGTTTCGGTATCCGTGAAAGGTATGTCGGAAGGTTTGCGGCTCCCGGTGCTGGCTGTGTTTGATTCGTTCTCCATGTTCTAAAAAAGGCTAATTAAACGTGAAGCCGGAGGAAATTCAAGGAAAAAGATCATTTTATGTTTCCTTTGGGATGTCCTGAGGAGATAATGGCGCCTTGGGGATGTCCATGCAGTCAGAAATCCGGTGGGGCCCAAAGGGGTGGAAACGTGTTGGGTGTCTCACATAAAAAACTTTCCAGCTGGTACCTTCAACTGGCACAGCAACTCGCTGCCGGGACGACTCTGACCGAAGCTTTGGCAAATGCATCAGGGGTGCCTTCCCGGGACAGCCTGGAAATGATCGAGGAATTGTCCCGGGGGGTGAGCCTGCCGGAGACACTCGAGCGTGCGCCCGGCTGGTGGCCCCGCGACGACCGGGTTATACTGGCGGCTGCCGCCAGAAGCGGGCGAATGGTACCGTCGCTCTACCTGCTCTCTCAAAAGCACAAGGATCTCGCCCGGCATTCAGCCCACGCCATGGGCGCGGCGGTGTACCCGCTCTTCGTTCTTCATTTCGCCGTGCTCATTCTTCCCCTTCCGGAGTTGATTATGGGGAGCGCGGAAGTCTATGCGCGGCAGGTGATTTCAGTTCTATTACCTCTGTGGCTCCTGATCGGGCTCTTCGTTGTGGCTGCCAGGAAACGTTCCGCCTGTCTTGGATTCGCCCTGGGATTCGTGCCGGGATTGCGGGGTTATCGGCGGGCCCGGGCACTGGCGGATTTTTGCTTCACCCTCGAAGGATTGATCAGTGCGGGGGAAAGCTATTCCGGCGCCTGGGAGCAAGCCGGCTCTTCGGCAGAGCACAGGGTTGTTCGCCGGTGCGCGGCAAGGGTGGCGGAAGTTGCCAAACAGGGGCGCGCTCCCGGGGAGGCGCTGCAGCGTGAGAGAGCGCTTCCAGGAAATTTCATATCACTCTATACCGTGGGCGAGAAATCGGGTCGTCTGGAGGAGAACCTGAGAGAGCTGGCAAACCATTTTCAGGAAGAAGCCCAGGGCAAACTGGCCGCGGCAAGCTTTTGGTATCCCAAGCTGTTGTTTATTGTTATCGCCGCCTGGCTGGCCGTTAAAATACTGAGCTTTTACACCGGACTCTATGAACAGATGGACCCGCTCCTCTTCTGATTGAAACCCGCGGTTTTTTACTGATAGTCCCGGAATTGTACGGACTCGAAGATAACCCTTCGGAACCGGATCGTTTCCTCCCGGATCCCTCCAGGAACGCGATTATCCCGCGATTCGACCGGATGGAAGACACCGCAGGGGTTGTTTAGTTTTCCGGCGTCCGGTAAGAGTTCAGCAATTTTGTCTTTTCCCCGACACTGATTTGTTTTAGCTTTCCTTGATCAAATGCCATGACCGTCCCCGTAGTTCAAAGGATAGAACCGCGGTTTCCTAAACCGTTAATCCCAGTTCGAGTCTGGGCGGGGGCACCACTCTTATAAGCAACGAGTTCCAAGATCAAATAGCCCGACAGGTGGGATGGCTCCTCTTTTGATTTACTTATTCCGGACGCCTATCGATTACGGCCTATTTCGGTAAACAGGTGGGAATTAACGTGTGCCGATTTCCACGCGTCGTCTCGCTTCTATTGCGTCGCAGGCGTTGGCCACGAGATTCATGATGACCTGGCACTGGATTGCGGGATCGACACCGAACCGATCCTTTGCCATTCTTTTCTAAACTGCCTTGTTCGATTGGATGCGCCGGCAAGGGCGCCGGTGCTTATTGGTTGCAACTAGGACAGCAGGAAACGGAACCATGCCAAGCGATCCGGAGACACGGCTTGCCTCGGGCCGAAAGGCCCTGGAGGCCGGTGATTGGAAGAACGCCCGCGACAGGTTTCGCGAAGCGCTCGAATCGGGAGAAACCCCCGAGGCGCTGTGCGGGTTGGGGGAGGCGCTGTGGTGGCTGGGGGACCTCGAGGGGACCGTGAGCACGTTCGAGCGGGCCTACTCGGTATCCCGGAGCCGAGGGGATCATCTCCGTGCCGCGGAAGCCGCCTTGCGCAACGTGCTGCACGCCCGTTTCTACCTGGGGAATGAAACCGCGGCTTCAGGGTGGGTCGCGCGTGCCCGGAGGGTGATCGAGGAGCATGACCTTGACGCGCTTCGCGGGGAACTGTTGGTCATTCAATCCTGCTGCGCCGGCGATCCGTCGGCCGGGGAGAGGGACGCGCGCCGGGCGCTGGAGTGGGCGCGCCGGGCGGGAGATCCCGATCTCGAACTCTGCTCGCTCAGCAGCGCAGGGGCGGCGCTCGTGCGACAGGGACGGGTTGGAGACGGCCTCGAACTGCTGAACGAGGCCTGGACGGGAGCGCTCTCGGGAGAAGGCCGGCGATTGGAGACCACGGTATTCACAGGATGCGACTACATGACCTCCTGCGCGCACTGCGCCGCCTTCGAACGCGCGGTCGAATGCCTGCGGGCCGCGGAGCGGTTCTCACGGCGCCACGGGTGCCCCTTCCTGTATTCGGAGTGCCGACTCGTTTACTGCGAGGTGTTGCTGGCGACGGGGAATTGGTCGCAGGCGGAGAAAGAGCTGCGGATGGCGATCGAACGGACGCGTGCGACGGTTCCGGTCTACCATGCGTGGGCCCTCGCCGGACTCGCTGACCTGCGACTCTCACAGGGGGGGATGGAGGAGGCCGAGCGGTTGGTGCAGGGCTACGAGGGGTACCCCAGAACCGTGCCGGTGATTGTCCGGATGCACCTCTTGCGCGGGGCGTTCGACGCGGCGGCGCTGGCCGCTCGGCGCCGCCTCGACGTTGTCGGCGACGGGCAGCTCGAAAGTGCTCTGCTGCTCGAGCTGCTCGGGGAAGCGGAAGCGGGACAGGGGTGTTTCGAGGAGGTGGCCCGGATCGGGCGCCACCTGGTCGACCTCGGGAGCACGCGCAACTGCCGCGTGATGCGGGCCCGCGGAGAGCGCCTGCTGGGACGGGCCTCCCTCGGGGCGGATCCCGCGGCGGGACGGCGCCGTTTCGACGAGGCCCTGGCGGCGTTCGTCGAGCTGAACATGCCCTACGAGGCGGCGCGGACCCGGCTTCTCCTCGCCGAAACCCTTTGCGAGCTCCAGCCGGAGCTGGCGGCCGGGGAAGCCCGCGCGGCGCTGAAGAGCCTGGACGGCCTGGGCGCCGGCCGCGAGGCCGACCTCGCGGCCGATCTTCTTCGGCGGCTGGGAGTCCGTTCCGGCCGGGAGGGGTCCCGGGGGCTCCACCCCCTCACCCGGCGTGAGCGCGAGGTGTTGGCCTTGCTCGGGGAAGGGCTCTCCAATCCCGAAATCGCCCGGCGACTCTTCATCAGCCCCAAGACGGCGGAGCACCATGTGTGCAGCATTCTCAGTAAGACCGGTTTCAGAAGCCGCGCCGCGGCCGCCGCCGCTTCGGTGCGGCAATTCTCGGCAAAAACTGTCAAAAAATAGGGGAACTCCCCGATGTTTCACGGAGCGAAATCCGGTAGGATGTCCGTCGTTCAGAGCCCCCGGTATTAGCGGCAGGTGATGCGGTTTCGGCTGGCGCTGATTCGGTTGGGCGGAAGGGCATGCCGGTTGAATTCGCTCAAGGTAAGTGATGTAAACTCAAATCCAGGAGGTAGCTATGAAAGAGAAACATGGGCAGAAGGTTCGATTCGCTCCCAACTTGCACAGCCCGGAGCCCCGTTTTCGACTTGGCCGCGCCGGGAGGAACGACCGTTTCCCGGTGCGAATCGTTCCCGTACTCCTCGCTTCGGGATTGTTGCTGGGAGTGTCGGGTTGTACCCACAACAACGCCGAACCGGACCGCGGGCATGGCGAGGCCATGGCCGGTGAGCACGAGCACGGGGTGGTCCATTTCCCGACTTCATGCAACCCGGAGGCCCGGGAGGAGATCGAAACGGGACTGGGACACCTGCACCATATGATGTACGAGCAGGCTCGGCCCCATTTCGAGGCGGCGGCGGAAGCCGACCCCGATTGCGCGATGGCGCATTGGGGCATTGCCATGACGCGCTTTCAACCGCTGTGGCATCCCACGCCGACGGAGGGGCTGGAGCGCGGCAAGGCCGCCCTGGCGCGGGCGCGGGAACTCGGCGCGCCAACCGAGCGCGAGGAACGGTACATCGCGGCGGCAGAGGCGTTCTTCACCGATCCCGAACCGCCGAGAGAAAGCCGCGCCCGGGATCATGAGGCACGGGTCCGCGCCTGGCTGGACGCGCAGCGACAGGTGCACGAAGCCCACCCCGAAGATGTCGACGCCGCGGCCTTCTACGCGCTGGCCGAGGTCTCCTATGCGATGACCCAGTTCTCGCCGCACGAGGAGCGGGACTTCACCCGAGAGCGCCGCGCGGGGGCCTTAATGGAGGAATATTTGGAGGATTTTCCGGAGCATCCCGGTCTTTTCCACTACCTCATTCATGCCTACGACAGCCCCGAATTGGCCCACAAGGCCCTGGAAACCGCCCGCGCCTACGATAAGCTGGCGCCGGACACCGTCCACGCCCTGCACATGCCCAGCCACATTTTCGTCCGGCTCGGGTACTGGGAGGAGACGGCCGAGTGGAACGAACGGTCAGCGGAGGCCGCGCTTCGGGATATGGAGGATGATTTCCACGCCACCGCCCATTACGTTCACGCTCTCGACTACATGATGTACGCCTACCTCCAGATGGGCGATGAAGAGAAGGCGCGAGAGACGCTGCGAAAGGTTCAAGGGGTCGATGAGATGTGGGATGCCGCCTTCGCGGCCTACAACATCGCGGCGCCGCAGGCGCGGTACTACCTCGAGCAGGGGAAGTGGGAAGGCGCGGCATCGTTGGAGCCGCGAACGCCTCGTGTTGTCGACTGGGACCAGTTCCCTCCCGGGGAAGCGCAGTTCTACTACGCCCGGGGCCTGGGGGCGGCCCGGATCGGCGATCTCGACCAGGCGGAATCGGACCGCGAGCGGATCACTAAGCTCGTTGCGGCCCTGCGCGAGGCCGACGACGCCTACTGGGCGTACATGACCGAAGCCCTGGGCAACGCGGTCGAAGCCTGGATCCTCTACGAGCGTGGCGAGACCGGGGAAGCCCTGGCGCTGATGAGTGAAGCGGCCGATCTCGAAGACTCCATGGACAAACATCCCACCACCCCGGGCGAAGTGCTTCCCGTGCGCGAGCTCTATGCGGAACTGCTCCTGAAGGAGGGGCGGGTCGAGGACGCGATAGAGGCGTTCGAGGCATCCCTCCAACGGACTCCCGACCGGCGAAATGCCCTGAACGGCATCGAGCGGGCCCGGACCGAGCTCGCGGCTGCGTCCAATTGACCCTTTGGAAAAAGGGTTTGCGAGGAGGACGGCACCGCTGGTCATCGAAAACACCTATCCTCTGACAGTCGCAATCCGTGTGCAGGGGCGCGGCCCGTTTTGAGAAACCTCCAACCAGAATTCGAAAGGAGACCGTAAATCATGAGCGCCGATCACGAAAAACCTGAGAAAGAGTCCGTGAGCCGCGAAGAGATCGATGCGTCCTTCGCCCGCATTGCGAGGGGATCAGGACCACTGGACGGACAGACATTCGTAGGTACGGCAACCGAAGAGGGAAAAACCGAACCCGAGCCCCTGCACCTCGAATTTCGGCTGGGAGCCCTGCTTGCCGTCGAATGCATGCCTTACGCATTTGGCGCCGGACCGTACACCGCCTCCACCACCGGAGACGGGGCCATCGAGTTCACGTCCGAAATCCGGAGTCTCGAGCACGAGACGGAGAATCATCTCTGGAAGGGGCGGGTCAGGGACGGTGCGATCACCGGGACCATGATCTGGACCGATCGCGGGGGAAAGCGCACAGCAATGTCGTTCGAGGGCCGCGCGAAGGGAGCGGACGGATGATCGTCAGGGGAATGACAATGAAACATGCGATCGATGAAGAGCCGCTGGAAGCTGCTAGAAAATTGGCTCCGACGATTCGCAAGCATACCGACGATGCCGAACGGAAGCGGAGACCCTCAAAGGTGGTCATGGATGCCCTGACCGAATCCGGGCTCCAACGCATGTTCACTCCCCGTTCCCTGGGTGGATTGGAAACGGACCCGGTCACCTACGCGCGCGTGGCCGAGGAAATCGCCGGATTCGACAGCGTGGCCGCGTGGGCGTTGCAGCTCGGCAACCACATCGCCTGGTGGTGCGCCCGCTTGCCGGAGCAAGGGGTGGAGGAGATTTATGGTCGGGGACCTGACGTCCCGATCGCCGGCGCCTTTCACCCGCCCCAGCGGGTTGTCGAACGGAATGGTGGCTACCGCATAACCGGGCGCGCCCCTCTCGCCAGCAACATTCACGACGCCGAATGGCTGCTGCTGAGCGGGATTCCGATGGATGGAGATAAGCCGAAACGAACGGAAGACGGCACACCCGAATTTCTGCAGCTTGTTCTGCCGGCCGGTGAAGTGGAAATCATCGATACCTGGCACGCCCTCGGCATGCGCGGCACGGACAGCAACGACGTCGCCGTCGAGGACGTCTTCGTGCCACAGTCGCGAACCTTTGCGCTGGCACCCGGGTTCGATCCCGGCCCGCATTACCAGGGTCCCCTTTACCGTTTTCCGGGCATGGGGACCGTTGTCGCCATCTTCACTCCGGTGATGCTGGCCATCGGGCGCGGCGCGATCGACGAGTTCCGCAAACTCGCCCTGGAGAAGACGCCCCTCGGTTACGCACGGAAGCTCAGGGAGCGCACCGTCGTTCAGGCGACGCTCGCCCGGGCCGAGGGAATGCTGCGGGCGGCCCGCGTGCTTTTCTACGAAACCCTGGCGGAAGCCTGGGAGCGGACGCGAAACGGCGAGTCCTCCACGCTCGAACAGAAGTCGGACCTGGTGCTGGCCGGAACCCACGCCGCCCAGACCGTGGCGAAGGTCACCGAGATGATGCACGGCCTCGCGGGCACTTCCGGCATCTACACAAGCAGCCGCCTCGAGCGGCACTTCCGCGATGCGCACACCTTGCGGCACCAGGGCTTCATCTCGGCGAATCGCTACGAGACCGCCGGCCAGGTTCAACTCGGCGTGACACCCGAGTTCCCGATGGTTGCTATTTGAGTGTATCTTCCGGACGCCGCAACGGTCCGTGATGATTGGAGAAAGGTTTCACGGAGGGTAGCTCGCTATTGACAAATTGCCGTGGGTTTTATTAATTAGCGGAAATTATAACTCATCAAACCCAAGCTTATTCGCAAGGCTGACGCTTTGCGGTTTCGTGCCCTGCAATACAGGAAAGGAGGTGAGCAACCATGCCCAAATACGTTATCGAGCGAGAAATCCCCGGCGCCGGAAAGATGTCCACGAATGAACTTCATGACGCCTCGACCAAATCCTGTGAGGTTATTCGCAAGCTGGGTCCCGAGATCCAGTGGCTTCACAGCTACGTGACCGACGACAAAATCTACTGCGTCTACATTGCGTCCGACGAGAACTGCGTGAAGAAACATGCGGAACAATCAGGCTTTCCGGCCAGCCGGATTTCGCCGGTCGCAACGGTCATCGACCCGACCACCGCGGAATGAGCTGTCGGTGCCTCCCCGGTTGTCAGATGACGGCCGTTCAACCGGAATATCACCCGGAGGTCCGGTCGCTGGCCGGACCTCCTATGTTCCATGAAACCAACAGCCCAACCCGTCAATCCCGCGACCTCCCGGAAGGCCCGTGCCGGGGCATCTCCTCCTGCGGACGATGCCGGATTCAATGAAGCTCTCGAGGTGGCCGCTTTGATGCAGCCGACCTTTCCCGTATTCCTGCTCGTTCACTTCGGGATCGCTCCGGAAGTTCTCGACCGTTGCTTCGAAACTGGTGTTTTGGTCGAACGGGACCCCGGTAACGCCGGGTTCAACTGTGCCGTGACCCGTCGGCGAACCGCGGAGGCAGTGCCCTGGGGCAGACGCCGCTGCCTGCACAGGCGTCTGGCAACGGCGATCGAAGCTACGGGCGGCTCTCCGAACGAGGCGGCCGAGCATTACGCTGCCGCCCACGCCTACCCCGAGGCCCGGTGTGCCTGGATTGGGTTCGCGGATGCGGCTTGCGCCCAAAAGCGTTACGGGGAAGCTCTGGCGGCGTTTCGGAAGGCACTGGAGATTTGGCCGGCGGGAGAAGACGACCCCGAACGGGGTCGCGTGCTCCAGGAGCTTGCGCGCTGTGCGGAGAACGAGGATGTGCTCGGCGCGGCCGAAATGGCCTGGACGGAACTGTTTGAGCGGGCCGTCGAAGAAGACGATCTGGAATTGGGGATCAGGGCGTGCCATCGTCTGGCGGATTTCGGACGCCGCCGCTGCGATCCCGTCGCCGTGCGGAAACAGTTGACTGCGGCTGCCGATTTGGCGGAGCGTGCGGGTGATTGCGAGGCAATCGCAGGAACTCGTTTCGCCCTTGCCGGGTTCCTGACCGACCGAATTCGGCTGCACGACGCCCTCGAGGAAATAGAACGGGCCGAGCGTGCCTCCGAACGCACCGGCAAGCCGGAGCTTCTCTCTCAAATTATGGGTTTTCACGGATTGCTTCTTGCCATGCTCGGTCGGTCCGGCGAAGCCCACCGCGTCGTGGATGATTCGCTGCGTTTGGCGCTGGAGGCCAACTCGATCGAAGCAGCCGCTACGGCTTATAGGCGATTGGCGAACCTCCGTGACTATGCCGCCGACTACCCCGGTGAGCGCGACGCCCAGTTGCGGGCCATCGCGTTCTGCCGGAGCAAAGGCGTTTCCACGGGCGTGCATTCCTGTCTGAGTTGCCTGAGTTACGCGTTCTTTCGCACTGGCCAGTGGAAACGGGCCCTCCACACCGCCCAGGAAGTGTTGGCCGCCAGGGACTCTCACCCGTCCCTCCGCGCCACCGCTCTGCTCGTCCGCGGATTGATTACCACTTTCCGGGGCGAGCGCCGACACGCCGACGCTCTGATCGACGAAGCCCTGCAGGGACTTCGGCGGGAAAATTTCGTGGGCATGGAGTTCTTCGCCCTTTGGGCACGGGCGACACTGGCAGAGGTCGACGGTCGAGTGGCTGACGCGGCCGCTGTTTACACCCACATCCGTTTTCTGTGGGAGGAAACGGAAGACCTGCACGATGTGCTGCCGGCGCTGATCGGAGCGAGCTGTTTTTACGCAAGGCAACACCAGCTTGATGCCTTGCGGGAATGTGTGGACATTCTTAACCGCATTTCGGCGCGGAGCGACACACCGGAAGTCCGTTCTGTCGGGCGAGTGGCGCAAGGGGAAGCGGCCAGAATCGAGGGAGATCGGGCCATGGCGATCCGATTGATGCGCCAGGCGGTTGACGATTATCAACAGGTCGGCGCGCCGGTGGAACAGGCGCTGGTCCGGCATCGGCTCAGCCTGGTTCTGGCGGAAGGGGCCCATTTCGAGGAAGCGCTTCGATGGCGCCGAGAGGCGCAGCGGATTGCCGAACGATTGGGTATGCGGCTCATTCTGGAAAAACTTGAAAAGGAATTTCCCGCAGGTCTTGCCGGGACCGTTGAACCGCTGCCGACGGGCGGATTGACGGAGCGTCAGCGCGACGTTCTTCGGTTGATGTCGAAGGGACTCACGAACAAGGAAATCGCGGCACGATTCTCACTGAGCCCGCGCACGGTCGAAATGCACGTCGCTAATATGCTGCAACGCCTGCACTGTCGCACCCGCGCCCAGGCGACCCGGAAAGCGGCGGAATTGGGGATCGTCGACTCTTCCTGAGCCCGGGGCACCAGGGAACCCGCCGGCGAGATTAACTCCTGCCGGGAGTGGTGCTCGGTCAAAGCGCTCGCTCAGGCTTCCAGCCTGAGACGACACGTTTCTGCTGAGCACCGTGCGAAGTCCCGTGCCTGCCGGGAGAAGCCTGTTCTGCTTTGAGCTTAGCCGTGCCATTCCCCCTACCGTGGTCAGGAGGGTCCGATACCGTATTTTTGCGAGCTACTCAACAGCTCGGCCGGTTTGGTAGTCTTGGGTCCATCTCCGGACACGAACAGTCCGGACCGCCAATTCACCAGTATAGGAAAGGAGAAGTTATGGACGAGACAGTAGTGCCGCCCGGGTTTGACGAAATGCTCGAGTTTGGACTGCTTGAGGCGCTTCTGGGACGCCGTTCGCGGCGGTTCTTCATGGGGGCGGAGATTCCCGACGGAGTATTCGCCTGGAAATCGCGGCACGAACCGGTGCCGCTTTCCGAATTGGAGAAACGGCTCATTGTGACCGCCTGCGGCGGCAACACCGGTTGGCATCATATGATCTTCCGCGCCGCACACTACGCGCCGCACCTGTCGAACTACGCCGGCGCGGCCGGCGGCCGGTCGTTTCCTTCGGCGGCCGGCTTTCACACCAGCAAAACCTTCTTTACCGACGACGAAGGCGTCTATGTCCTCGACAATCGCGACGCTCCCGCCTGCGCGAAGCGGAAGCCGGACGGTTCCCTGGACCTCAAAACCGTTCTCGACGCGGTGAATGGAGCTACCCGGAAGCTTCAGGACGGCCGGCTTAAAGTCCCGCCGGAGGTGCCGCACGTGGAAGCGCACAACACCTGGGTGGTCAACCGGCCGGGAAGCTTTCTCGTTATACCGGTGGCCGATCTCTCGCTCCACCTGATTCTGGCGCTCTGTTATTTCCTGCAGAACGACTCGGTGATTACCGACGACCTCAACGGGGGCCCGATACCCGGTATCGAAAAATTCAAGGACATCGTGAACTTGGAAAACACCTGGCCGTTGAGTTTTGTGGAACAGTGGTCCCTGACGGAGGCCGCGGCCGAGCTCTCGACGAGCTGCTACGCGGGCTTTCTGATGCTGCAGGCCATGGGGCTCGGGGGCTGGATGTTCAACGGTATGGATCCCTTGAGCGTGCTCGGGGGCAGCGGCGATCCGGACGCGCCGGGGCTTGGGTTCCGTTACAGCCGGGACGAAACCTGGCGTTGGCCCTTTCCCGATCTCACGGGCTTGAGCGGGGTCATGGAAGGGTACTGCCCGCCGCATTATCCGGACATGCGGAGCGCGGTCGACGCGGTCTGCGAGCGCAAGTTCGGTCCGGGCGGGCCGTTCCACCCGAAGGATCCCGGGCCGTGGAAGGATTCGAAAAAGGTGCGATCGGCGGCACAGGTTCATAGCGAGGCGTTCCGGGAGTGTGTCGCGCTCCAGGCACAGTACATTCTGGATACATTCGGAAAATTCCCGGCGACGTTGCCTGCCATGATCTGCACCATTTACCTCCAGGCCCACCACTTGGACCTGGAGTTCTACGATCACTTCTTCGAACCGGGATCGTACCTGAAAACCCACGCCGATCATATGAAGCGCTGGCATGCGGCGAAGTAGCCTGTGTGGTCCGCTCATTTGCGAAATTCCGACCGTGTCCCTTGGCACATCGGTTCCGAGGAGTCCCGCAGTGCGCCATTCGGGCCGTTGATCACCCCGAATCGACCGACCGAGCCGGATCCTGCGGCCTCCAACACGAATGCCCGCCGGATACTCTTGTGCGACAACAATTTTCCCAGCTGGGAAAATTGTTGTCGCCAGGATGATGGTTCGGGAAACAGAATATTCAGGGACTATGAGAGCCTCTACCGAACTGTTTTTGTGGGAAATGTATTCGATTGCCGAATCGCTTTTCTACCCATCGTACAGGTATTCGAATGAAAGTTTCGAGGGGTGGGCCTACAGGAGGGGATTGCTGCGCCAGATTCAGCGTCTGGAAAGGGAAGCCTACCTGGAGCGGCAGCCAGGGGGAAAGGCGGATAGAGTGTATCGGCTTACGCCGAAAGGACGGTTGGCAGCTTTGGGCGGGAAGGATCCGGAGGAGCGGTGGAATCGCTCTTGGGACGGACGCTGGCGATTGTTGATGTTCGATTTGCCTCAGGCGCCGGCGGCGCCGCGCAAACAATTGCGGAAGGTGTTGCGGGAGCACGGACTCGGATGCCTGCAGGGTAGTGTTTGGGTGTCGCCTGATCAAATGGATTCCCTCCGCAAGCAGATGCGCGGAGACCGGCATCCCTCCTCGCTCCTCCTGTTTGAAGGTGATGCCGTGGGCGGTGAGAAGCCCGGGGAGGTGGTGCGTGAAGCGTGGGATTTTTCCGAGATCGAGCAATACTGGGCGAGCTATTCGCTGGTGCTTGAGCAAGGGAAGGAGCTCATGGAGGGCCGGGGTCTCGACCGGGAAAAGTTGCGCGAGTGGAGTGCCCGGGAGCATGCAAGCTGGAAAGAAGTCATCAAGGTGGACCCGTTGCTGCCGGCCGCTTTGTTGCCAAGAGGCTATTCGGGACGCAAGGTGTGGCGACGTCGCCTGGGGCTCTGGAAGAAAATCGCTGCCCGGTTTCAGAAATCCGGCGGAAAGCCCCTCCAACAGCGACATTAAAATTCCCAGCTGGGAATTTTAATGTCGCTGTTGGAGGGGGGCGGGGTTTGTGATTTCACGGGCGGGCGGGTTTTTGGGGAAAAGGATGAGTGCGCCGGGTACGGCGAGGAGAGATCCACCTATGGCTCAAATCCGAGCAACGCGAGCATCGTCGGCGGGGAAGTCTCGGTTCGCGACCACCGTGAGTCCAGCGGAATCCGCTGTTCCGGCACGGCTTCCGAGTTCGTCGATCGTTCCGGTTTCCGCGAACCGGCGCATGACCTAATCCGGGGATTGAGTTTTGCCGCCGGAGGGGAGAGGGTGGGGGCCTTCATGCAGGATTTGAATGTGACGACCGGATGGCAGCTCGCCGTTTTGATCGGGCTTATAGGGGGGTCCATTTTCACAGGGTACGCGGCACGGCGGCTGGGGTTTCCGGACGCCCTGTCCCGGAAGCTGATGTATGTGGTCGTGCTGGGGCCGTACACCCTTGTGGGCTTTCTGGCGATCTGGGAGCTGGAGTTGGCGGGCCGGTATGTCCTGCTGCCTATGATCGGGTTTCTCTTGATGGGAGTCGGCGCCGCGGTCGGAGTCATGTTTTCCCGTCAGCTCGGTCTCAACCGAGGCGAAGCGGGGGCCTTTGCCATGGCCTGCGGGGCCTCGAATCTGGGATTCACGATGGGCGGAACGGTGAACTTCGTCTTATTCGGTGAATACGGTCTGGCGTTGGCATCGATTTTCACAGCCTTCTGGAATTTCGGCCTGGTGTTTATCCTGTATCCGATCGCCCGCCACTACGGCACCGCGGCACGTCAACCTGTATGGAGGCTGCTGGTGGCCAACTTCTGTGACATTCGTTCCCTTCCGTTGCTCGGGGTTGCGTCGGGGCTTGTTCTGAACTTGTCCGGGATCTCCCGGCCGGAGGCGGTTGAGCGCTATCACCTGGTCACCGCGTTCATCATCGGCGGGGTGGTCATCGCCTTTTTCACCACGGGACTGCGGCTGCACTTTTCGGGAATGTCGGGACGTTTTCAGCTCTACGGGCTGGTGGCGGGGGTGAAGTTCGTTTTGCTGCCGGTAACTGCGGGGTTGATCCTCATCGTGCTCGAGTTGGCCGGGTGGGGGTTTCCGTACACGGCAAACCGGGTTGTACTGGTCCAGGCCACGACCGCGGTGGGGGTGTACGCGGTTATCATTTCCAACCTGTTCCACCTCGACGACCGATTTGCCAGCACCCTGTTTTTTACCAATACCGTTTTCTATCTCATCGTCGTTCTGCCGATCGTGGTGTTTCTCCTTGGATGAATTTGGAGGGGGGAATAGCCGACCGGTGAGAACCGCGCAATCGGCGGGTGAATGCTTCCTCGCCGGGCCTGTAACCTGAATCGTGCGCCAACCGTTTCAGTGAGTTGACAGCCGGCCTCCTGTCGGCCAACCTCGGTGAAGGCCGTCCGGCGTCAGTCCGCCGGAGAAGGCCAACAGAGGCCCGGACTGCGGACCAAGATGCGCGCAGGAGTCGGCAAGGGTTGCGGAGCGACACCGGCCCTCACGAGGCATACTGTCGGCTGTGAACGACAGGGAGATCTTACGGCAGTTACGCAGGAAGAAGTTTGCGGTTCTCGTTCAGTGGAAGCAGGAATTGGAGATAAAATTTCCCCTCCATGTGGACGAGAAGGCGCGATTGCCTCCAAGGCTTTTGTTCCGCAGCTTTGATGAGGTGGTTTGCCGATTGAAACGGGGAGAATACGATACCCGGCGGTCCCGCATTTTCGCGCTGGCAGGCGACCTTACGTCCGGCTCGCTGCCCCCGATTGACCGCTACCTCGAGGTTTTTCTGACCGGAGAACAGGTGCTCGGGGATTTTGTCGTCGACGCGGCTGAGAGAGGGCCGGATTCCTGTTGTGACGTTCTTCTCGCCTTCCAGAACGCGTTGTATGAGGTATTCCACGAAATAATCCGACGCGAGATCGCGGTGTACCGGGCCGCTGCAAGCGCCGGAGCCGGGGCGGCTGTGAGAGGGGCGAACCGCGCATTTGTCTGACCTTGGATCCTGGAAACCATTGGGGAAAAGTATGAGTGAGAGCGATATCGGGAGCCGTTTGGCACAGGGGATGAGCGAGCATCGCCAGGAGGTGCTGCGGGCCTGGGAGCGTGCGATCATTCGCGAACTCAAGCCCCTCCCCCTTGGAGCATCCGAAATCCCTTGCCTGCTGGACGGATATTTGAAAGAAGTGTGTATACGATTAGGCAACCGGGATTACCCGGAGGAGGCACGGACGGATCCGTTGACTCCATTCGACCGGATAAGCCTGTTTCTTGTTGGGGAGGAAGCTATCGCGGAAAAACTGGAGCACATTTGCGGAAACCCATCGACTATGCAATTGTTGGCGTTGAGACGCGAGCTGAATGAGATTTTCAGCGAGATGATACGCCGGCATTCAGTCTGAGGCAGAGGTTTTATCGCGGGTGTTGCTGAAAGGATCAGGGGGAGAGGGCAGGAATTTTTGCAGGCTGTCAAAGTCAGGAATTGCACACTAAAAAGCCGATTATGAAAACAAGTCCGAGGGAGTTTGTTGACCGTCTCTCACAGTCCAGGATTTTTCAGGACTACGAGCGGGCTTTCAACGAGGCGGCCGGCTTGCCCCTGTCGATTACACCGCAGCAGAACTGGGGTTTACCGCACCACGAGAAGGCGTTCGAGAACCCGTTCTGCTACCTGATGGCAAAGAAGAGCCAGGCCTGCGCGGCCTGTCTCGAGGTCCAGCAGAAACTTGCGGAGGACGGGCGCGAGTCGCCGGTTACGACGACCTGTTTTGCCGGACTCTGCGATACGGTGGTGCCTCTGCGCGTGGGCGACGAAGTCCTCGGCTTTCTGCAGACCGGTCAGGTCGCACTCACTGCTCCGTCCGACGAACAATTCGATGACATGACCCGGCAGTTGATCAAGTGGGGGGTCGAGGTCGACCTGACGGATTTGCGTGAGGCCTATTTCAACAGCCGGGTAATGACCGCTGAGCAGTACCAGGCGTTCGTCCGGCTGGTCGAGACGTTTGCCGAACACCTCGCGCTGGTCGGTAACCAGATCCTCATTCACGAAGAAAACGATGAAAACCCGGTTGTGCGTCGTGCGCGCCGGATCGTTGACGAGCACCATTCCGAAAACCTGAGTCTCGAAAAGGTTGCGGGGATGGTCAATACTAGCACGTATTACTTCTGCAAGCTGTTCAAAAAGGCCACGGGCCTGACCTTTACCGACTATCTCGGGCGTTCGCGTGTCGAACGGGCGAAGGAGTTGCTGATCAACCCGAATTTGCGGGTGAGCGAGATTGCGTTCGAGGTGGGGTTTGAATCGCTCTCTCAGTTCAACCGCACTTTCAAGCGAATAGCCGGTTGCAGCCCGACCCAGTACCGGCGGAACAGATCCGAAGAGGAAAAATAACTCCGGATCAGTGGGCCTCGATTTCCTCGGCGGTACTGAATTTTGCCAGTGAATTTTGGATACATTCGCGGGGGCTGAGTTCGTCGTTCTTCAACAGCAGTCCGGTTTCCGGGGAGCCACGTCGGCTGTGCGAAAATCCCGCGACAAGGCAAGCCGTGTTACTCTTCCGGGTCCGGACGAGACGCCAGGGGCACCGTGTAGCGGGCCCATACCAGGATGCCGGCAATCCAGAAAAAGGCGGATTTCCCGAGAAATGCCCCGTAGGAGCCGGGATAAATGTCCGCGAGGAAGCGCAGAGCGGCCGCTGCCAGGGTGAGTGCCAGGATCACCCCGAAAAAACCGACTCTTCCCTCGATTTGATTACGCCTCCCGGAATGCCCGAAAATCACCCTTGTGGCTACCACCAGGGTGACCATTCCAAACCCGGTGAGGAGAACCGCGTGAATGCCGGCCATCCGGTAATCCGGGAAAAGGGCCATGGCGAAACCTCCGGCGGGAACCGCCGCGAGACCGATTTTCAATGACAGGGTCAGGAAACCGGGATGCTCGGCTTTTCGCCAGAGCGGTACCATCCGAAGCAGGTACGCGCTGACAGTTGCGTAGCGGAGGGCGATTCCCGTGGCCCCGTGAATCATATGCTCTACCCAAAAGGACGCGAAGACCAGCGCTCCGATGGCAAACGGGGTTGCCGCGCGGCGAAACCACTCGGAATCCGGCGTCGCGCCTCCCGCAAAGCGCTGCCTGGGCGGATATCCCAGCAGACGCGGGAAGAAAAAGGCCCCCACGCCGGTAATCATGCACAAAAACGCCCCTTCGGCAACGAAACCCATCCCCAGAGCCGTCCAGGGAACTCCCGTTCCGAACGTGCCTCCGGCAAGCAGGAAGAGGAGTCCCGCCGGGAGGTGGGCATAGCCCCAGAGCACCAGCGCGAACGAGGGGGGAGGAAGGTCGCTTCGCCGGGGAAAACGCAGGGCCAGCATGCCGGCGAACCCGGCGAAAAGGAGCAGAAAGGCGACATCCCCGGTCGCCAGAGAACCCGCAAAATAGGCGGTGGTGCCGGTAAGGAACAAGCCCAGCAATACCCCGAGTTCCACCCACCTCAGCGGCCGGACTTCGAGCATCCGGGGTGCCGCGGTTCCAAGAAATCCGATTACGAACGCCCCGAAAAAACCCATGATCATGATGCGGCCGTGCGAGGGGCCCGGGTACTGGAACCAGAGGTCATAGAAAAACAAGGGCCACAGCAGGACGGCCAACACTCCCGCCAGCAAACCAAGCGGAAAGAGCAAGCGGAAGGGCTCTCCCGGAATGTCGCTCCAGCGAAGCTTTCCCGCTGAGAAATCCGCTTCGGTGGGACCGCCGTCGGCTGCCTGAGCGGAGCCACCCTTTGCCTCCGGGCCTGGGTCTGAGGTTTCTGACATGCGTGCCTTCGTTGTTTCCTGGGTTGAACGTCCGGTTGCCGGGAGCGGGTGCCTCACCCTGAGCGGTTTCAGCTCTGAGTTAAAGGATTTTCGCGGGAGTTATCCGGCATGAACCGAGACCCGTCATTCGAAGCGGGCCTCGGCCGGACGGGTTTACTCGACTTGCATCGTGCCGACCATCCCGGCAGACGTGTGGCCGGGAAAGGAGCAGACGAAAGGAAAGTCGCCCGCTTCAGACGGAGCGGTGAAGGTCAGGGTTTCCTCTTCGCCCGGACCGAGCACCTTGGTGGCCGCGATCACCTGGTCCTCCAAGTCCGGGGCGATGTACTCATTGTCCGCGTGTCCTTGAGCAGCCCTTGCAAAGGCGCTCACATTGGCTCCCTGCTCCAGGATAGCAAGGTTGTGCCCCATGCTCTCCTTCGGCATCCTTCCGACGTTCCGGAAAATCAGAGTTACCTCGCTTCCGGCCTCCACGGTAAATTCCGTGGGACTGAACTGCATCTGGTCGTTGCCTGTAATGACGAGCTGATCGGAGGAGCCCCCCTCCGCGGTTTCCGGGCCGCCGCAACCGGCGAAGCCGGCCAGGGCGGCGAGAGCGAGGAGACTGGCGAGGAGTCGATAGGATTTCATAGGTGGTCTTCGTTGTTCTTGATTTGCTGTTGGTTGCCGGCCGGCGTATTTGTCCCGGCGGCGCAAGTGATAAGTACTTTTTAACCCGGAATGCCGACTTTAACTTTGATCTGAATCAAAGATCGAATCGCTTTTCCATGAGAGAATGCCTCGGTGGACGCCAATCAACATTTGGATAAGAACCCTGTTCTTCCGCCGAATTTAGCCTATATTGCGCGTCCGGAAGCAAATTTCGCGCAGCCGACACCGGCTCAGTTTTGTTAGCCTCACCGATTATGCTGAAAAACCTATGAAAACAGAACAAAACCTATCCCTGTCCGAGGAAGAATCGTTCTTTCAAGTTCGCTTGCCCGGCATTCGCTTTCGTGCCATCGCTCCCGAACACCGACAGGTGGTTAAACGGGACGAGACCAGGGTTCCCTGGGACGAGGCCAAAGTCACTCGTGCCATCGCCCTTGCCTTTTACGACGTGCGCAACAATGGGGCCGCGAATCCGCACCGGGACGCGCCCGACCTGCGGTACGGATTGAATGAAGAAGATTTCAGGAAAGTGCGTTCGATCGCGAAAAGGGTCGAGCGAATGCTCGAACTCCATTACCTGGAAGGACGGCATCCGGGAGTGGAGGAGATCCAGGACACCGTGGAAAAGGCGATCGCCGCCGAGGGTGAATGGGCGATCGCCCGCGCGTACATGCTTTACCGCGCCAAGCGTGCCGAGATGCGCCTTTACCGGCACCGCCGGAATGGCCTGGGCGAATACATCGCCGTTTCCAGGTACGCCCGTTATCGTTCCGATCTGCAGCGCCGTGAGGTGTTTGAGGAAGCCGTCGACAGGGTAGTCGACATGCATCGGCGGCGCTTCGGGGGTCGCATCATGGTCAATTTCGCCGCTATCCTTACCCGGCTCGAAAAAGAAGGCGTGATCGAATCCGGAATCGCCCGTCGCATCGGGGGGTTCCTTGAAAACAAGAGTCTGCTCGACACGATCGACGCGGCGTTTGAAGGAGTGCGGCGCAAGCGGGTATTGCCTTCGATGCGCTCGCTTCAATTCGGAGGAAAGGCAATCGAAGCGGCGAATGCGCGCCTGTTCAATTGCGCCTACAGTCCGGCGGATCGTCTCGAGTTCTTCCGCGAGTATTTCTATCTGCTGCTCGCCGGTGTCGGATGCGGCTTTTCCGTGCAGAAGCATCACGTCGAACACTTGCCGACGCTGCCCAGACGGGCGCAGGAGATGGACCTCCCCGTGAAGTACTTTACCGTCGCCGACACCATCGAGGGTTGGTCCGACGCACTGCACGAACTGGTATTGTCGTATTGGAACGGCTACAAGGTTGAGTTCAACTTTACCGGGATCCGCCGGCGCGGTTCCCCGTTGCGCACGTCGGGCGGAAAGGCGCCCGGACACCTCCCGCTCAAACGAGCGTTGACCCGGGCGGAGCAAATTCTCGAAGGATCCGCCGGGCGCCCGATCAAACCGATCGAGGTATACGATCTGTGCATGTTCGTCGCGCGCTCCGTTCTGTCTGGCGGAGTTCGGCGATCCGCGACCATTTGCCTCTTTTCGGCTGAGGACGAGGACATGCGGTTTGCCAAGACAGGCAACTGGTTTGAAACGCAGCCGCAGCGTTCGGCCTCCAATAATTCCGCCGTCCTCAACCGGAAGACGGCCGAGTTCGAGATGTTCCGTGATCTGTTCGAAGCTCAAAAGGAGTTCGGAGAACCCGGTTTCTATTTCAGCGAAGATCCCGAATACGGGTGCAATCCCTGTTGCGAGATCGGCTTGCATCCCGTGGTAAGAGAGGTCGATCCGGAATCCGCCCGCCGTCTGCGGGAACTCGGATACGAGGGGGACCTCGGTTCCGGGACCCGCCTCTCCGGGTGGCAGATGTGCAACCTTTCGACAATCAACGGCGCGGCCGTCGGGGGAGCGGATGATTTTTATGAATCCTGTGTTCTTGCGGCTGTCATCGGGACCGTGCAGGCTTCCTACGTGGACATGCCGTACCTCGGGCCGATTACGCGTTACCTCAACGAACGGGAGTCGCTTCTGGGCGTGTCCATCTGCGGCGTGATGGACAATCCGGAAATTTTCCTGAACCCGGGCGTGCTCAAAACCGGCGCGCACATCTGCCGCGCCACCAACGCTGTCCTCGCGGAGGCGATCGGCATTCCCCGCGCGGCGCGGGTTACGTGCGTCAAGCCGGAAGGAACCGCGTCCCTGTTGCTCGGGGCCGCCTCGGGCATCCACCCTCATCATGCCAAACGTTATTTCCGGCGGGTCCAGGCCAACCGGAAGGATCCGGTTTACGCGCACTTTCATGAAACGAATCCGCACATGACCGAACCTTCCGTCTACAATCCGGATACCGACGATGTGATCACTTTTCCCGTGGAAGCCCCCGAGGGAGCCGTTTTGCGAAGCGACGTGAATGCCGTATCCTTTCTTGAATACGTGCGTCTGGTTCAGCGGTACTGGGTGCAGGAGGGAAGAGCTCATGATTTTTATTCGCCCGGGCTGCATCACAACGTATCCAACACATGCGGAGTCCGGCCGGAAGAATGGGACCGCGTAGCCGCGTTTATCTGGGAGAACCGCAATTACTTTACGGGTATCGCCCTGCTTGGTTACTGCGGAGACAAAGCCTTTGCCCAGGCGCCAAACGAAGAGGTGAGCACCCAGGAGGATATCGCCAAGTGGAACCGCTTGAAATACCGTTCGGTCGACTACACGAGCCTGCGGGAACAATCGGATGAAACCGCCCTCAAGGATATTGTCGCCTGCGCGGGCGGCGCTTGCGAGCTGTGAGGCTACCAGCCTGAATGGTGCTCGAATAAGCCCGGCGTTCCCGCTGCTTACGCACCGGCCTACACTGAATGGCGCTCGGTCAGGGGGTTCGATCGGAAGAATTGGGCGTATGGAAAGTGGGAGTTTCAGGCCGGTTGGTCGACACACCCCACCATGCTGGCGCATGGTCCCCCCTCTCAAGAGGGGAATTTGTAACAAGTCCCCTCTAAAAAGAGCGGTGGGGTGCGTCCGTTGTGCCTGCGGTACGCATCCTTCCATCGATCCACCCGCTTATCCGAGGGGCATTCAGCTTAGGCTTCCAGCTTGAGGCTACACCGTGGAAGCGTGTTATGCCCGGCTTAACCGAGAATCCATTCAGGCCGGGGATCACCGGCTCCGCAGGATGAAGCCTCAACCGGACCATTGAGGAGGCACCCCGCAGCTGTAACGGGGAAATGAAGGTTGCGGAAGAAGCGAAGCCGGAAAAAAAAGGCCGGCGCCAGGCGCCGGCCTTTCCGCTTATGAGCAACAACGCCGTTGCTCAAGGAATGATCGATCCCTATTTCTTCGGTCGGAGGACTCCGACCACTGCCAGAATCAGCGCCAACCCAGCGAGACCGATGGCCCAACCTGCGGTACGCGGTCCTTGCACTTCGGCCACCTCGTCGACCGGCGGCAGCGCCTCCTCCTTTACGATGACCCGCGCCTCCATGTAGGGATGGGGCGTGCAGATGTAGTCGTAGGTGCCTTCTTCCTCAAACGTGAAGCTGAACCTTTCGCCATGCGCGAGCAAAGGAGAGGCAAAGCGCTCCGGGGGCTCACCGATCGTAACGACATTGTGGATGCCTGAGAACTCCCCCGCCATATAGGAGAAGACGTCTTCGTTGACCCAGGTTACCTTGGTCCCCGGCGTTACCTGAATGACCTTGGGAGAATAGGAATTTCCGATAATTCGAACATTAACCTCCTCGGTTTCCCGTCCGTAATAGACGGTCTCGTCCGCGGGTGCCGAAGCCGGACGGTAGGGGGAGACGACCCGGGTCGCTTCCTCCTTCATCTGTTCCAATTCCTCCTGGGTGTGTTTGGGGCCTTCGGCGTCAATGTAAACCGGAGTTTCCGCGTCGCGGTCCACGACCAGAAGCCCGATCGATCCGCGGGCCGCTTCGCCGACCCCGTGGGTCAGCATGGTGTAGGCGCCTTCGTCGGGGGGCGCCCGAAACTCGATTACCCATGAGTCGGAGGGACCCGCGGTCACCGTCTGGCCGCCGGGCATCCAGGCGTCGGGGTGACCCTGCCAGTAAACGTAGTCCCAGACGATGCCGACGAAATGGAAGGTGGAGAGTTCGTTCGGTCCGACGTTCAGGAAGTAGATGCGGACGTAGTCGCCGGGGCGAACGCTGATCGGTTCCTCGACGTACCGGAAGATCTTTCCGTTGAACAGGCTGTAAAGGGGCGACCCTTCGATGGCGTCGGCGCCGCTCTGGTAAAGGCCGTGCTGGATGATGTTCAAAATGGCGTCCGGTTCGCGGCCGAGCTCTTCTTCGAGCTTGTATTTCTTTTCGGCCGGTTCCACCACGATCATTCCGTACTGTCCGAACTGGACGTGCATCGGAATGGCGTGTCCGCCGGGAGCGCAGTGGTACATGAAAACTCCCGGCTGAGTGGCGCGGAACTTGACGTTTTTGCTTTGCCCCGGATTGATCTGGCCGACGTATTTTGAAGTCTGAGTGTTCGCCGCGTGAATCGATGCCCCGTGTGGAACGGTTCCCTTGTTGACCACGTTGAAGTCAACGATGTCTCCCTGTTTCACCCTCAGGGTGGGCCCGGGAATCCTTCCGTTGGTCACAAAGCCGTCGTAGATCACGCCGTTGCCCAGGTAGGTCAGGCCTTCGGACAACTCGATTGTGAACTCAACGTCCGCTTCGATATCCTGAGGCACGTAACTGGTGGTCGGAATCGAGAGTCCCTCGTCCCGCTGAATGATTTCAAGAAAAGGTTCGTTCTCATAAAGTTCCGGGTGCTTTTCCGACAGAGGAGCCCAGAGTTGGCCGGAGCGTGCGCTTGTCTCTGCGGGGTCCTGCTCGCCGATAGGGGTCAGTTCCGGATACTCGTCGAAGACGTTCAGGTCGAGGGCGGCGGTCGGAGTTTCACCCTCCGCCGCCTCTTCCAAATCCGGTTCCGCCGTCTCATCCGACTCATCCGAAGCCTTTTCCGAGTCGACGCAGGTGTCGTCGTCGGAGACACAGCAGTTGTCACTCTGGAGGCTGAGGAGAGCCGCCTCTTCGAGGCTTTGGCGCTGTTCCGGACTGACCCCCGACATTTCGTCGAGCGGCAATCCCCTCTGGTTGGCCATGGCCCGTCGAATGTCCTGACCAATCAGTGAATCGGTCCGATCACCCAGGACTTCGTTACCGAAACTGATATTACAGGCGACGCAGGCCCGGGCCTCTGGAGCGGCGGCGGCAAAAACCAGTGCGCCGGCGGCTATGAGCGCCGCGGTCACGGGCCGTAACGCCCGCGTCAGGAAGGACGGTCTCGTTGTGACGGTCGCAAAGTCGCGGATTTTCCCGCTTTTCGCGGTGGAGAACGCGCTTGCGCGAGAGGAGGAAGCAGTCGTTTCGGCGGGTAGACCGTCAATCGACGCTTCAATGGTGTTACAGTCAGGTGGGTGCATCATAATTTTCATAGCGGGCATAGATTAACCCGATGAGGGGTGATTTTGTTTGATCTCGGTCAAAAGTGCGCGAAATTTTCCCAGCGCCTTCTTCCAGGGGGGTTATGGGGAACGGGTGCGGCAATGTCAAACCGCACCGCAGGTTCCGGCCGAAAGTGTGCAAGGATTGACCGCGGCCAGCAGGGAAGGCGGTTTCCTGGACCTGCCGCCGCCGGCCACTCGAGCGTGTCCCCTCGAGCCGCGTTTCCTGGAAGGTCATTGCTTGCTCGTGGCCGTTCGTCGTGGGCACGAGGGTGCGGGGCGTTTCGGCAGGGGCTGATGCAAGAACGCAGTCCCGGCTTAAGACTCCGGAAGGCTGAGTCGCCCGGTCAGCCCGAATGCTGCTCGGTTAAGGCGCTTGATCGAAGTAGCTTAGGATTCCAGCCTGAGACAACACGCTTCTGCTGAGCATCATGCTAAGTTCCGTGCCTGCCGGGAGAAGCGTGTTTTACTTTGGGCTTAATCGAGCGCCATTACCTTTCGCCATCAGGATTTCCAGAGCTGAAGCGTGCGCAGGTAGTTTACCCGTTCGAATTTCTCCGGGTTCGGACAGTGCTGGAGGCTCATCGAGCCTTGCATCTGTTGCAACGATTCATAGTCGTGTTCCTCGAGCCAGGCCTGGGTTCCATCGATCAGGGTGCGTAAATAACCCGAGCCGTGACGAAGCAGCGCGGAAACAACCTGCACCGCGTCCGCACCCGCCATGATCGCCTTGATCGCGTCCTCCGGCGTATGAACCCCGCCGCTGACGGCCAGGGATGCGTTTACCTGCCCGTGCAGGGCGGCGAGCCAGCGGATGCGCAGAAGCAGTTCGGCGGAGGTCGAAAGCTCGATTCGGGGAACCACTTCCAGGCCTTCAATGTCGATATCCGGCTGATAGAAACGGTTGAAAAGGATCATTCCTTCGACACCCAGGCCGTTCAGTTGCCGCGCAAAACGCGGAAGCGACGAGAAGAACGGCGACAGTTTGACCGCGGTCGGAATAGTGATCTCGTTTTTCACCGCCCTTACGATCTCAAGAGTCCGCTCCTCGACGTCGTCATTGGAGTCGTCCGCGGCGGCCGGAAGGAAATAAACATTGATTTCCAGCGCATCGGCTCCGGCTTTCTGGATCAGGTTGCTGTAATTGGTCCAGCCGCCGGTGCGGGAGCCGTTCAGGGAGGCGATGACCGGAATTGAGACGCTCTGTTTGATCCGGTGCAGGTGGTCGAGGTACTGGTTCGGCTCCAGGGCGAAGTCGGAAGCGGGCGGACGATAAGTGACCGCTTCGGCGAACGAATGCTCGTGAACATGCATGTGCCGTTCCTCAAACAGCGCCTCTTCTTCGAGCTGCTCCTCAAACAGAGAGTGCATGACGATGGCCGCGGCGCCGGCATCCTCCAGGCGGCGCACTTCGTCGATGTTGTCCACCAGCGGGGAGGCCCCGGGCATAAAGGGATGGGGAAGTTCCAACCCGAGATAGTTTGTGGAAAGGTTCATTCTTGTTTTTCTCCGTTTCCGTTGCCGGCTTTGAATGGGAATTCCGCCAGTTTTTCAAAAAGCGCGCGATCCGCACTGACAAATTCCTGGGCTTTCTGCCGCAGCTGCTGGGCACGCTCGGGGTTGGACCGCTCAAGAGCGCGGAAGCGCAGCTGATGGGTCAGGAAGTCGCTCAGCGGTAAGCGCGGTGCGGGAGAATCCAGTTGCAGCGGCGGCGCGTCCTGGTCGATCCGCCTGGGATCAAATCGGAAGAGTTTCCAGGATCCGGAATCCACCGCGAGTTTCTGCTCGTCCATTCCCTGATTCATTGTAATCCCGTGGGCGATACAGTGACTGTACGCCAGAATCAGCGACGGTCCCGGGTAGGACTCGGCTTCCAGAAAGGCGCGGGTGGTCTGGGCGTCTTTGGCTCCCATGGCCACGCTGGCTACGTAGACGGAACCGTAGGTCAGCGCCATAAGCCCGAGGTCCTTCTTGGGAAGGGCCTTCCCTTCGCTGCTGAATTTGGCCGAGGCGCTCATGGGAGTCGACTTCGAGCATTGGCCGCCCGTGTTGGAATATACCTCCGTGTCGAGGACGAGGAGGTTCAGGTCCCGGCCGCTGGCCAGGACGTGGTCCAGACCTCCATAGCCGATATCGTAGGCCCAGCCGTCGCCGCCGACGCTCCAGACGCTCTTGCGGACGAGATAGTCGGCCAGGAACTCCAGCGCGCGGGCGTCCGCATTGCCGGAGACGCCCTTCAGCTTTTCGCGCAGGGCGACAACCCGTTGGCGCTGGGAGGCAATCATCGTTTCGTCACTTTGTTGTGCCGAGAGAATCTCTTCGACAAGTGAGTCCCCGACCTGCGGGGCCAGCTTACGGAGAGCGTGCTGGGCAAGATAGGCCATTCGGTCCATCGCGAGCCTGAGACCGAGTCCGAACTCGGCATTGTCTTCGAAGAGAGAATTCGCCCAGGCCGGACCGCGTCCGTCCGCGTTCACCGTATAAGGCGTAGTGGGGAGATTTCCGCCGTAAATCGAGGAGCAACCGGTGGCGTTGGCAATGAGCAGGCGGTCTCCGAAGAGCTGGGTGAGCAGTTTGACATAAGGGGTTTCCCCGCAGCCGGCGCACGCGCCCGAGTATTCAAAGAGCGGTTCCAGGAACTGGATGTGTTTGACATCCTGCTTGAGCGTCGTGCGGTCGGGCGAGGGAAGGTCGAGGAAGAAACGGTAATTGTCCCGCTCGGCGTCGCGCAGCGGGGACTGCGGCTCCATGTTGATCGCCTTATGTTTCGGAGTCGCCTTGTCCTTGGCGGGGCACACGTGGACGCACAGCTCACAGCCGGTGCAGTCTTCCGGGGCCACCTGTAGCGTGTAGCTCATGCCGGGAAACTCGCGGGAGCGGAAAGGTGTGGACTTGAAAGTTGAGGGCGCGCTTTCCGCGAGAGAAGGTTCGTAAAACTTGGCCCGGATTGCGGCGTGGGGGCAGGCCATCACGCATTTGTTGCACTGGATGCAAATGTCCGCGTCCCAGACGGGAATGGAGGGGGCGAGATTGCGCTTTTCCCATTTCGCCGTTCCTGTCGGCCAGGTTCCGTCCACCGGGAATGCGCTTACCGGAAGGAGGTCTCCCTTGCCGGCAAGAAGCACCGAAGTCACGCGTTTGACAAACTCGGGCGCCTCGTCGGGAACCGGAGTCCGTTCGATTTCTTCTCCGTCCAGGGACTCCGGGACCGGAATCGGGTGAAGCTCTGCGCGGGCCGCGTCCACCACCGCAAAGTTGCGTTCAACAATGGCCCGTCCCTTGCGGCCGTAGGTCTTCTCGATGGCCTCTTTGATTTTGGCGATGGCCTTGTCCGGTGAGAGAATGCCGGAAAGAGCGAAAAAGCAGACCTGCATAATGGTGTTGATGCGGCCGCCCATATTCTGCTCACGTGCGATACGGTAGGCGTCGATCGCGTGCAGCTTGAGTCCCTTCTCCAGGATCTGACTGCGGATGTTCCGGGGGAGTTTATCCCAGACGCCTTCGACCGGTCCCGGAACATTAAGAAGGACCGTGGCTCCCGGCGCTGAGTAACCGAGGACATCGTACTTGTTGAGAAAATCGAACTGGTGACAGGCGACGAACTGCGCCTGTTCTATCTGGTAGGGTTCGCGGATCGGGTCGGGACCAAACCGCAGGTGCGAGATCGTGATGGCGCCGGCTTTTTTTGAATCGTACACGAAGTAGGCCTGGGCGTGGTTATCGGTGTGTTCGCCGATGATCTTGATACTGTTCTTGTTGGCGCCGACGGTCCCGTCCGAGCCGAGTCCGAAAAAGACTGCCCGCCGGACTTCGGGCCGGTCCACCACAAAACCCCGGTCATAGGGCAGCGAAGTCCCGGTGACGTCGTCGGCAATGCCGACGGTAAAACTGTTCTTGGGATCGTCCTTCTTGAGCTCGTCGAACACCGCTTTGGCCATTGCCGGTGTGAAGTCTTTGCTGCCCAGACCGTAACGGCCGCCGATGAGCCTTACCTTGTCCGTATTGAAATGCTCGCCCGCATGCTGCCGCAGCGCGGTGGCGACATCCAGGAAAAGCGGTTCGCCCGGGCTTCCGGGTTCCTTCGTGCGGTCCAGTACGGCGATCGCCTTGACAGAGGGCGGAAGCGCTTCAATCAGGTGTTTGGCTGAAAAGGGACGGTAGAGGCGGACTCTGACAACGCCCGTCTTTTCTCCCTGTTCGTTGAGCCAGGCGGAGGTTTCCATCGCCGTTTCCGATCCGGAAGCCATGCAGACCACCACCCGTTCGGCGTCGGCCGGGCCGTAGTAGTCGAAAAGCCGGTATTGGCGGCCGGTCAGTTCCGAGAAACGATCCATAATTGTCTGAACCCGTTCGGGAAGCTCCTGATAATAACCGTTGACCGCCTCACGCGCCTGGAAATAAGTGTCCGGATTCTGGGCGGTTCCGCGAATAACGGGATGATCGGGGCTCAACGCGCGTCTCCGGTGGGCGTCGATCGTCGAATCGTCGATCATCGCGCGCAGCACATCATCCGACAGCAGTTCGATCTTGGCGATTTCGTGGGAAGTGCGGAATCCGTCGAAGAAATGCAAAAAGGGCACGCGGGATTCGAGCGTCGCGGCGTGCGCGACCAACGCGAGGTCCTGCGCCTCCTGAACCGACGCGGAGGCGAGCATGGCGAATCCGGTCTGCCGGCAGGCCATGACGTCCGAGTGGTCGCCGAAGATCGACAGTGAGTGGGTGGCGAGCGCGCGTGCGGTCACATGCATGCAGAAGGGAGTCAGCTCTCCCGCGATCTTGTACATGTTGGGGATCATGAGGAGAAGGCCTTGCGAGGCGGTGAAGGTCGTCGCCAGCGCGCCTCCCTGCAGCGCTCCGTGGAGAGCACCCGCGGCGCCGCCTTCGGACTGCATTTCAACGACCTCGGGAACGCCTTCCCAGAGATTCGGTTTGCCTGCTGCCGACCATTCGTCGGACACCTCCGCCATGGGAGTGGAGGGAGTGATCGGGTAAATCACAATCACCTCGCTGAGACGATAGGCCACCGAAACGGCGGCCTCATTCCCGTCAATTGTCGCGACGGTGGCAGGTGCGAGCGTATTCATTGTGGTGGGAAGCTTATACTTCCCGCCGGCCGACAGCTCCGCATCCCTTGCCGGAACCTTGTCCGGAATTGTCTGCGAATAGACTGGCAGCCTGTCGGACTTGGGCTACCGCCTAAGTCCGACAGACTCCTGGCTGGATTGATCAAACCAACGTTCCGTCACACTCTGTCCGCACGCTTGCCCGCCTTCCGGAAAACGGCCTTTTCAATCTCCACGATGAAGAAGATCGCGACTCCGGCAAGGATCAGCTTGCCCCAGGTCGCCAGGGCGAGGCCTTCGGTGCCGAAAAGTGTTTGCACCGGCGGTGCGTAGGTGAATGCCAATTGGAACAGGATGATCAGGCCGATCGCTCCCAGGACGTATCGGCTGCCGGTGAGAGCTCGCCGGTTCAGCGAGGACTCCAGGATGAATCGGCTGCTGAAGAGATAAAAAATCTGCCCGACAACCAGGGCGTTGACCGCCGTCGCGCGGGCCAGCTCGATCGAGCTTTCCCGCACTTCGTACTCCCACGAGAAAAATCCGAAAGTAGTCGCCACCAGAAGAACCGATACAAAACAGATCCGCCAGATCCCGAAACCGCTCAGCAGGGGCTGGTCCGTACGGCGCGGCGGGCGCGACATGACGCCGCGCTCCATCGGCTCGAAGGCGAGCGCGAGCGCGAGCGTTACGGCCGTCACCATATTGACCCACAACGCTTGCACGGGAGTGATCGGAAGGGTCATGCCCAGGATGATGGCGGTGATGATCGTAAAGGCCTGTCCCCCGTTGGTGGGAAGGATAAACAGGATCGCCTTCTTGATGTTGTCGTAGACCGTCCGGCCCTCCTTCACCGCGGCCGTGATGGAGGCGAAATTGTCGTCCACCAGCACCATTTCGGAAGCCTGCTTGGAGACCTCCGTGCCCTTGATGCCCATGGCGACCCCGACGTTGGACTGCTTGAGGGCGGGAGCGTCGTTGACGCCGTCACCCGTCATGGCGACGATCTGATTACGCGACTGCAGCGCGCGTACCAGACGGAGCTTATGTTCGGGACTGGCGCGGGCGAATACATCGACCTCAAGAGCCCGCCCGGTCAGCTCCTCGTCGTCCATTTTCTCCAATTCCTCACCGGACAACACGGTTTCGCCGTCGCCGATTCCCAGCTTTTGGGCAATACTCACCGCGGTGAGCGCGTGGTCTCCCGTGATCATTTTAACGCGTATCCCTCCGGAGTGACATTCTTTGACCGCGGTAATAGCTTCGTCGCGCGGCGGATCGATGATGCCGACCGCTCCAACGAAAACCATATCGCTCTGGACCTCGTCGAAGCTAAGGTCCCGCTTTTCGGCCGTGACGCGACGTAAGGCCAAAGCCAAAACGCGCTGTCCCTGGCTTGCGAGCCGGTGAAAGGCTTCACGCCAATGCTCGGTGTCGAGCTCCGTTTCTCCCTCTGGAGTCCACTGCCGTTTGCACATGGCGAGGACGCGTTCCGGCGCGCCTTTGAGGAAGATGTTGGCGTTGCCCTCGTGATCGTGGTTGAGGGTGGCCATGAAGCGGTGTTCCGATTCAAACGGTATCGAGTCGGCGCGCGGATGACTCCGCTGGGTTTGGTCGAGTTGAAAACCGGTTTTCATCGCGAAGGTAATCAGAGCGCCTTCGGTCGGATCCCCTTCGAGCTTCCACTCCCCCTCCGCTTCGTGGTGCAGCACGGCGTCATTACAAAGCAAACCGGCTCGGGCGAGTTCCTCAAGGGCGGGCAATTTTGATGGATCGACCGCCTTTCCCTCCCGCATAATGTCCCCGGTGGGAGCGTACCCGGATCCGGTTACCTCGAATTCTCCCTGGGGTGTGACTACCGAGCTGACCATCATCTCGTTCCGGGTCAGAGTTCCGGTCTTGTCCGAACAGATTACGGATACCGAGCCGAGCGTCTCCACGGCGGGGAGCCGTCGAATGATCGAGTGGCGCTTTGCCATGCGCTGCACGCCGATGGCCAGTGTGATCG
>PWMU01000108.1 GCA_003558065.1 Opitutia bacterium
CGGGAAAACCTCGGAGCCGGTTGACAAAGGAAATCAGCGGAAGGATCTTTATTCTTATGAACATCAAAGCCTATTTGAAACCGACTTGTGGATGGAGTAACGGCGTGCGGGCCATCCTCAAGAAATACAATCTCGAGTTCGAAGACATCGATATCATTAACCAACCGGAGAATTATGCCGAGATGGTTCGTAAATCCGGACAACAACTGTCGCCCTGCGTCGAAGTCGACGGGGTGATGCTGGCGGATGTCAGCGGAGAAGAGGTCGAGAATTACCTGCTGGCCAACGAACTCGTTGAAGCGACCTCCAGGGAAGCCGACGCCCCCACCGACCGGGCCTGCACCGACGAAGAACACGCGCGTATGTCTTCCCAAACGATCCGGTTCTTCTGAGCGAAACCGGATCTTACAGTTAAATCGCTGTAGGGGGCCGGAACGCGAATCCGGCCTTCTTGGTTTCCCGGACCCCGGGAGCGGCAAACCATCGCCAATTTCAGACCACCTTCCATCCTCATGGCCGAGATCATTCCATCCCCCCTTTACCGTTCCGACTTCGAGCACGACGCGTGCGGCGTTGGCTTCATCGCCAGAATGTCGGGTGAACGCACCTACGATATCGTCGACCGCGCGGTGGCGGCATTGAAAGCCCTCGCGCACCGAGGGGCGATCGACGCGGATGCCGTGACCGGCGACGGCGCCGGCATTCTCACGCAGCTTCCGGTCGAACTGCTCCGGAATTACCTGGCCGATGAAGAGATTGAGCTCGGAGAGGGTTGCGTGCTTGGCGCGGGGATGATCTTCCTGCCCAGGGAGAATCCGACCGCCCGGGACCACTGCAAGCATATGGTGGAGGAAGCCGTGAAGCAGGAAGGGCTGCGGTTCCTCGCCTGGCGCGAGGTGCCGGTCGATCCGGGATGCCTCGGACACAAGGCCGCGTCCACCCGTCCGCTGATCGTCCAGGCGCTCGTTTGCGGAAACGATTCGGTTTCCCAGGACGAACTGGAGCGCAAACTTTTCCTCGCCCAGAAAGTGGCGGAGCGCAAGGTCCGCGTGAATCGCATTCCCGGGTTCTACATCTGCAGTTTTTCCTCCCGCACCATCGTTTATAAAGGCCTGCTCAATGCGCCGCAGATCCGCAGGTTTTTTATAGACCTGCGTTCCCGCGAATTCCTGAGCGCTTTCGCCATTTTCCACCAGCGGTATTCAACCAACACCTTTCCGACCTGGCATCTCGCCCAGCCATTCCGGCTGCTGGCCCACAACGGCGAAATCAACACGATCCGCGGCAATCGCAACCTCATGCGGGCGCGGGAATTCTCCGATGCCCACGGAGTCTGGGGGGACCGTTACAGCGACCTGCGTCCGATCGTTCAACCGGACATGTCCGACTCCGCCAGCCTCGACAACAGCCTCCAGGCGATGGTCCTCGGGGGGCGTTCGGCGTTGCACACCTCGCAGATGATGATCCCCTGCGCGTGGGAGAAGGACCGGAGCCTCTCGCCCGAAGTCCGGTCTTTCTTCCGGTACCATTCCTGCCTGATGGAGCCTTACGACGGGCCCGCGGCGATCGCGTTCACCGACGGGCGTTACGTGGCCGCATCGCTTGATCGCAACGGCCTGCGTCCCGCTCGCTACAAAGTCTACGACGACGGCGTCGTTGTGCTGGCCTCGGAGACCGGTATCATTCCCGACGGCCAGGCCCGGGTCGTCGAGAGCGGACGGCTGGCCCCGGGGCGTATCCTCGCGGTGGACATCGAGAAACACCGCTTCCTGAAGGACGGGGATATCAAGGAATACCTCGCCAAAGAGCACGATTACTCCGCCTGGTGCAAGGAATACGTCTTCAATCTCAACCAGTACGCTTCGGCTCGGAAGCCGTCCTTTTCAGAATCAGCCGTCGAGGACAGCCGAAAGCTGCCCCTTGAGCTGGCCTTTGGATACGAGCTCGACGAACTCGAGGTCGTTCTGGCTCCCATGGCCGAAACCGGAACCGAGCCCACCGGCTCGATGGGGGACGACACCCCTCTGGCCGTGCTCTCGCGGCGTCCGCGATTGCTGTACACCTACTTCAAGCAGTTGTTCGCCCAGGTCACCAACCCCGCGATCGACTCGATTCGCGAGGACATGGTGATGTCCCTGAACAGCCACCTCGGTTCGAAGCCGCCCCTGTTCGAGCTTGAACCGGTCGGCAGCGGCCTCCTGGAACTGGAATCACCGGTGCTCTTCGACCACGAGTTGGCGGCCGCCAGGGAGATCGAGTGCGTCCTTGACCGTGTGGAAACGCTGGAAGCGCTTTTTGATGTCAGCGAGGGTGAAGCCGGCCTCGAAAACGCGCTCCGGAAGATCGAGCGGCAGGCGCGTGACGCCGTCGCCGACCGGGAGGCGCGGATCCTTGTCCTCTCCGACCGCGGGGTGACCCGCGAAAAGGCGCCGATTCCCATGCTGCTGGCCGCCGGGGCGGTTCACCAGGAGTTGGTGCGTACGGGCCTCAGAATGAAGACCAGCATCGTCTGCGAAACCGGCGAAGCGCGTGAGGTCCACCAAGTCGCCACCCTGCTCAGCTACGGGGCCAACGCGGTCAATCCCTACCTCGCCTTCGATGTTATCCGCGACCTGGTAGCCGAGGGGAAGGCCGGGGAGATCTCCGATCCCGAAGAGGCCCTGGCCAACTACCGCCAGGCGATTCACAAAGGGCTCCTCAAGATCATGGCGAAAATGGGAATCAGCACACTCTTCAGCTATCACGGGGCCCAGATATTCGAAGCGCTCGGCTTGAGCCGCAAGGTTGTCGACGAATGCTTCTACGGAACACCTTCCCCGCTCGGCGGAATCGGCTATGAAGAAATCGCCGGCGAATCGCTGGCCCGCCATGCCCGGGCCTACCCGGACTTGGACTCGGACTCGGAGTCGGGCGCGCCCGGGCTCGGACGCGAGGGCTATTACAAGGTCAGCCGTCGCGGCGGCGAGTTTCACGCCTGGAATCCCAAGGTGGTAGCCGGCATGCACAAGTTCCTGAAATCCGCGAGCCGGGACGACTTTTCCAAGTACCTCACGGCAAGCGACGACCACCAGCCGGTCGCCATCAAGGATCTTCTTCAGTTGAAGTTCGCCGGGAATGCCGTGCCCGTCGAAGAGGTCGAGCCGGTCGAAGATATCCGCCGGCGCTTCACCACGGCCGGGATGTCCCTCGGAGCCATTTCTCCGGAGACGCACGAGTGCCTGGCAATCGCCCTCAACAGCATCGGCGGCAAGTCCAATTCGGGCGAGGGGGGCGAGGATCCACGCCGGTTTTCGCCGCTTGAGGATGGCACCAACGCCAACAGTGCCATCAAGCAGGTCGCGTCGGGACGGTTCGGGGTCACCGCCGAATACCTGGCTTCCGCCAAGGAGATTGAAATCAAGATCGCCCAGGGCGCCAAGCCCGGCGAGGGAGGACAGCTTCCCGGGCACAAGGTCACCCCGCTCATTGCCCGCCTGCGTTTCAGCGTGCCCGGGGTGACGCTCATTTCGCCCCCGCCGCACCACGACATTTACTCGATTGAGGACCTCGCCCAGCTCATTTTCGACCTGAAGGAGGTCAACCCGCGCGCCAAGGTCTGCGTGAAACTGGTTTCATCCTCGGGCGTCGGCACGGTCGCGGCCGGCGTGGCCAAGGCTTACGCCGATGTCATCCTCATTTCCGGCCATGAGGGAGGGACCGGGGCTTCCCCGATTTCTTCAATCAAGAACGCCGGTTCCGCCTGGGAAATCGGTGTGGCTGAAGCCCACCAGGTGCTCATGATGAACTGGCTCCGTGGCCGCGTCGTTCTTCGTACCGACGGCGGCATGAAAACCGGCCGGGACATCATAATTGCCTCGATTCTCGGCGCCGAGGAGTACAATTTCGGGACCGCGGCTCTGATAGCGGCCGGCTGCGCCATGTTCCGGGTCTGTCACCTCAACACGTGCCCGGTCGGCGTCGCCACGCAGCGCGAGGACCTTCGCGCCAAGTTTCGCGGCAAGCCCGAGAACATCGTCAATTACTTTAACGGCGTCGCCGAGGATGTCCGGCATTACCTGGCGCGTCTCGGCTGCCGCTCCATCGATGAAATAGTCGGCCGGACCGAACTCCTCGAACAGATCGCGGACGAAGAGAATCCGAAAACCAAGACCATTTCGCTTGCCGGGCTTCTTCACGATCCCGATCCCAGCGGCCAGCTTCCGCGCATCCATACCCGTCAACGCAACGATCGTTTCGGCAACGAGGGGTCCCTGGACGACACGATCCTCCAGGAGGTCAAAGAGGTGGTTCGCGGCCGTTCGGCGCGGTATGCCGGGAAATACAAAGTCGCCAATACCGATCGCTGCGTGGGCACCCACCTTTCCGGCGAGATCGCCTATTCGCTGGGCAACACGGGCCTCGCGCCGGGCTCGATCGACCTGACCTTGACCGGCAGCGCCGGACAGAGTTTCGGCACCTTCCTGATCCAGGGGATTCGGCTCAAACTTTTCGGCGAAGCCAACGACTACGTCGGCAAGGGCATGAACGGCGGCGAAATCATAGTCCGTCCCCGCGAGCGCGAAATCTTCAACTGGCACGAAAACATCATCCTCGGCAACACCTGCCTCTACGGCGCCACAGGCGGCCACCTCTTTGCGGCCGGCCAGGCCGGGGAACGTTTCGCCGTGCGCAACTCCGGTTCCACCGCGGTCGTCGAAGGGGTCGGCGATCATGGTTGTGAGTATATGACTGCGGGACTCGTCATTGTGCTCGGAGAAACAGGGCGCAACTTCGGCGCCGGAATGAGCGGCGGGCTCGCGTTCGTCTACGACGAGAACGAGGTCTTTGAATCACGTTTCAATCCCGCCATGATTTCCGCCGAAGCCCTCGAACAGGACAACGAAAAGGAATCCCTCCGCAAAATGATCGAACTGCACGCGCAGTTGACCGGCAGTCCCCGAGCCCGGGAGATACTGGACAACTGGACCGAATCCGTGACCCGGTTTCACAAGGTCATTCCGCACCCGCCCAACCCGGAGACGCCCAAGCCTGTATTCCAGTATTCGGACGCGCACGTTCTCGCCGGGGTCTGAGGCGGGGCCGCGCGGGAGCGAAGGGGAGACCGTCCGCTGAAGCCGCTTGCAGCGGGTGTTCTTGAGCCGGCTGGCCTCAATGCCGGGGAAGATGGGTGCGGCCGGCAGCCTGCGGCTTTGCTGGATGAAACGAGCGTCATTGCCGAAATGCCACGCGTCAATTCCTTTGCCATCGCGGGAGTTCCGCTCTATCGTGCGTGTGGATGAAAGGATTTTTGGGCTTTCTCGCAATTCTGGTTCTTATGTCATCGGCGTCGCTTTCGTCAGGTCCGGCTCCGTTGTTGTCACAAGAAGGGACCGATTCGCCCCGAATCATGTTCGTTCCCCTCGATGACCGACCCCCGTGCCTTCAATGGCCGCGGCTGATGGCCCCGATCGCGAGCGCCGAAATGGTGACGCCTCCCCGTGATCTGCTGGGAGGCTTTACGGTTCCCGGCAACCCGTCCGCAATCGCCGATTGGCTGAGAAGCCGGGACTGGGAGGCGATTGACGCGGTGATTGTTTCGTTGGATATGCTGGTCTATGGCGGGTTGGTGGCCTCCAGGGTTCATCAGGTAGAGGAGGGAAAGGCGTTGGAGCGATTGCGAGTGATCGAGGAAATCCGTGAAGCCCATCCGGAACTGCCGGTTTACGGTTTCAACATCATCATGCGCCTGGCGCCGACAGCCGACGGAACCAATGATGCCTGGCGCGGGGCACTCGAACGGTGGGCGGAACTCGCTCCACAGGCGGAGACCGATGCTGCCGCTGCCGAGGAGTTGACACGGCTGGAAGCGAGAATTCCGGACGGCGTTCTTGCCGATTACCGGAGTGCCCGCACACGTAATCTGGCTATCAATAGGGCCGCAGTCGGCCTGGTCGAAAATGGAACGATAGACCGCCTGATCCTCGGGCAGGACGACGCGAAGCCCCAGGGAGTCCACGTCGCGGATCGCGAGGCGCTGCTGGAGAAGATTGACGCCGGCGGCACCGGCGATCGGGTTGCCGTTCAGCCGGGGGCCGACGAACTGGGCATGCTGCTGCTCGCACGTGTCCTGAGTGATCGATCGGGCTACACGCCCTCGATCAGAGTGGTCTACTCATCGGAGGCCGGACGCAAGGGCGTGGCTCCTTACGAGGACCGGCCTCTTCACGAAACGGTATCTCTGCAGATTGCCGCGGCCGGTGGACGGGAAACCGCGGACGAGAGCGCGGAGTTGCTTTTCCATGTATTCGCCTCCCGCCAGGAGGAAGGGGCGGGGAAAGCATTTGCAGAGAGGATCGCCCGGGAGGTGCGGGACGGACGACGCGTGATTGTGGCGGATATCGATACGCGCGGCAATATACAGGGAGGGAGCGAGGAGTTCACCGAGGCGTTGCTTGAGACGGGTGTTTTTCCTTCACTTTTTGGCTACGCTTCCTGGAACACCGCCGGAAACACGATTGGAACCGCTCTGCCTCAGGGCCTCCTTTATTTTCTGAGTGTCCGGAAAGGCGCGCGGGAGGCTCACGATTCATTGGGCGTGCCGGGAACGCGGAATCAGGCGCAGTTTACGTTTCTGCTTCACAGACTGATCAACGACTATGCCTACCACGGCCTTGTGCGTCCGGATATCAACCGGGTTTACGCTCGGGAACAGGGAGTTAATCCGATGCGGTTGGATCCCCTCCAGACGAGGCATTTTGAAAAGACGATTTTGAGCAGGGTGAAACCCCAGGCAGCCAGGTTTCTCGATCAGTTTCAACTTCCGGTCCGGCTCACTGAGCTTACGCTGACGCTTCCCTGGGGAAGGACCTTCGAAGCTGAAATCGGCGTGGTCGTTTCGGAATTACACGAAACCGAATCCCGCGTCCGGCAGCCCTGACGCCCCGGGGGCCGGTGGCGCGACCGGCGAAGTCCGGGGGACTGCTCCGAGACATTCCGGGGTTACCGGCTCATCATTCCCTGTGAGAGACGGAATGTTCTGTGAGCTTCCCAGGTGATGAAAGCCCCGAGAATCGCCAGCCACAGAGGTCTGATCGGAAGCGTGCGGCCGAACTCCGGGTTCAAGTGCCCGAGCAGGCCAACTGCGACCATGATCCCGCCGAAAATCAGCCCCACCAGGGAAGAGATAAGGAGGGCCTTTGCCCGGGGAACAAAGTACCACAATACCGCCTGAAGAATTTGTCCTCCGTCGAGCGGATAAGCCGGGATCATATTGAAGAGGAACAGCAATACGTTAATGAGCACGAACCAGTTCAGGTAAACCTGCAGGGTTTCACTCGCGCCCAACCCTGTGGCCAACAGGAGCAGCACCAACCCCACCGGAAGGAGAGCCAGGTTGACAAGCGGTCCCGCCGCAATCGTCCACAACAACGCGGACGGACGCGCCGGTGGGTTCACGAAGGCAATGCCGCCCAGCGGCCAGAGCACAATGTGGCCGACGCTGCCTCCGACCGACCGGCACGCCAGGGCGTGGCCGTACTCGTGCAGCACCACAACGCCGAAGAGGGTCCCGTAAAGGAGCACGAAGAGCGCCGGATTGCCTCTGCCGAAAAGCTCGTAGAATACGACCAGCGCAATGAACCACGACCAGTGGACGTAAACATCGATTTCAAAAGCCCGAAATAATCGCCACGAGCCGCTTCTGCCATGTGTCATAAGAGGCAGTATCGACGC
>PWMU01000045.1 GCA_003558065.1 Opitutia bacterium
CGGAGATTCAAATCATCTGCCATCGGCTAAAAGGACGCCCGGGCGCCTGCGACGGTCAAGCTTTTAGTGAGCTTTGTTTTCGGGCGATCCGTTGATACGCTTTGATCGAAATCAGAAACGCGATATAAGCGGTGGCCATGTTGATGGCGAGGCCCGCGAGGCAAAGCAGCCAGGCCTGGAGCCAGGGAAAGGCCTCTCCGGCGAACAGGTAGAAAACCGCGATCGGAAAGCCGGCGAGGGGCAGGAGGCTCATCAGGAGCACGAACATCAGGGGATGGGTCGCGCGGGCTTGTTCGATGATGAGCGGGACATCGAAATCGTGGTAGGCCAGCCAGCCCAGGCCGAGTGTCAGAATCGCCAGGAAGAAGCCGATGCGGAGCCCGACGGAGGTCCGGGAAATCGACGGTGTTTCCTGGCCGCCTTCCATACTTCAGACCGTGGTGCCAGGGGCGATCCGGGGGGACGTTGAGGCCAGCGGTCGGGAGCGGAAGGGCAACCAGGTTTTCCAGCCCTCCTTCAGTTCGAGGATTCCCCACCGGGCGAGCGCGACCAGCACGCGCAGGGGAAGAGTGCCGTTCAGGCGATAGCTGACAAACGGGTGATAGTGACGATGGTTTTTGCGGCCCCAGGTTCCCTTGTCCATCCGCCGCCGTGCGATGCGCGCGAAACGGCGGTTGTAGGCCCGGATCAGAAGAAAGGGCAGGGTGGTGTGGGGCCCGGTAAACGGCGGAATTTGCAGGCCTCGTCTGCCGTACTTGAATGGTTGTGAAACGACCCCGAAGTAGTAAAGGCCCAGATCGAGCATGAACGCCAGCCGCATCAACTCGTAGTCGCCCATGTAAAAGTATTTGTTCTCGTAGATCGCTTCGAACCATCGTTCGTAGGAGAGTTTGAAGCGGTCGTTGAGCGCCTGGATTTTCCCGGGCTCGAGACTTCCGGCGCGCTCCTTGAGAATGAGGTCGACGGCCCCGGCTGAGGTGAACGCGATCCAGTCCATCCCGGGACTGTAGAAGGGATCGATAAAGCCGGCGGCGTCGCCGACCAGGGCGAATCCGTCGCCGATCACTTCCTTGCTGGAATAGGCCAGGTTTCGCCGCCAGTGGAAGTCCGCCTTGTCGCAGGACGCGTTTTCCAGCAGGACGGCGCCGAGCGGGTGGGCGCGCAGGTGCTTTTCCATCCGTTCGGCGGGGTGGGCCCCCGGAGGGAGTTCGGCGATACGCTCGTCGTAAACGATACCGATGCTCATGTCGCCGTCCTTGAGCGGAATCCACCAGGACCACCAGCCCTTCCCCATGTGATGGTTCGTCGCCGTGTGGCGGATCCCGTGGCAGCGGCCGGCGTAGTCGGGGTGGCGCCGGTGCAGCTCGGGATCGTCCCAGCAGCGGACCTGCTTCCAGCGGGTCCACATCGAGGCGATCGGATGCCGCTCGTTCCGGCGGACCCATTGCTGTTTTCGCGCGAGAAAACGCGCCGTTCCCGAGGCGTCGACGACCCAGCGGGCGTGGAGGGCGCGCGGGAGGCTGTCCCCGGATTTCACCGTCACGAGCTGTTGCCCGCCGGATTGAAGTTCGACCGCTTTGATTTCCGCGGGGCGCAGCAGGGCGATATCCAGGTCAACCGCGCGTTGGAGAAGCTCTTCGTCGAGCCGCGCCCGGTCGACCTGGTAACTGGGAAAGTGAATATTGTACCGGGGGCCCAGTTCGCTGCACGAATCGAAACAATGGCCGTGTTCGTTGGTGAACCAGAATCGAAGCCCCTGTTTCACCAGGTGATGCTCGTTCAGGTATTGCGTGAGTCCCAGCACCCGCCCGAGGAAATACGAGGAAACCTCCACGGTCGACTCGCCCACGCGGCGCGCGAACTCGGGTTTGCGTTCGAGGATGAGAATGTTCAGTTCCGGATTTCCCTGTTTCAACTGTATCGCCGCGGCCGAGCCGGACAGGGCGCCTCCGATAACGATGACGTCCCAGGTATCGGCGCAGGCGGACAGGTTATGGGAAGCGTTGGCGGGCACGGTAGTGAGAAGTTGGTGAATGAAGAAAGCGAACGCGAAACAATTCAGAAACGGATTGCCTGATTCGGTGGAACTTCTAGCGTTCGACTGCAATGTCGGGAGAAACCGGTTTTGACGTCATTGTGATCGGCGGGGGACCCGCGGGATCGGTCGGGGCCGCCCGGCTGGCTCGTGCGGGGCGGCGTGTTGCCTTGTTCGAGGGCGAAGCTTTTCCGCGCTTCAAAATCGGCGAGTCGCTGTTGCCGGACGGCAACCGGGCGTTGAAGGAGATCGGTGTCTGGGACAAAGTGGAGGCGGGCGGGTTCATCAGGAAGCCGGGCGCTGAATTCTTCAATGAGGACGGGAGCCGCTGGGTGCACAATGTGTTCGCCGAGGGGTTGGTTCCGGGGAGGGAGTACACCTATCAGGTCGAGCGAAGCCGTTTCGATCTCCTGTTGCTCGAACACGCCGAGGAATGCGGGGTCAAGCTGTTTCAGCCCTGCCGGATACGGAATGTGGAGCTGGCTGAGGATGCGGTCATCGTTCAGACATCGAGCGGCGAATCGTATTCGGGGGCGTACCTGCTGGATGCGAGCGGACGGCCGGGGCTGCTGGGGGTGCAGAAGAAACTGGAGAAGGATCCGTTGCCTTATCCTCCGAAGGTGGCGGTTTACAGTCACTTCCAAGGGGTGCCCCGTTTTTCCGGTGAGCGGGCCGGAAATATCGTCATTACCCGCCTGCCCCGCGGATGGAGCTGGATCATTCCGATCAGCCATACCCTCACGTCCGTGGGGGTTGTCGGCTATGCGGAGGACCTTCGAAAGCGGCGGAAGGACCCGGAATCGTGGTTTCGGGAGGCGGTGGAAGAATCACCGGTTCTAAAGGAACGAATGAGCGGGACCGCGGCCACCATGGCTTTCCAGGTCACGACCGATTACACTTATCAATACAAGCGCTTCGGCGGCGACCGGTATTTGTTGACCGGGGACGCCGCTTGTTTCATCGATCCGATTTTTTCGTCGGGCGTTTATTTTGCGATGGAGAGTTCCCTGCAGGCGGCCGGAATCGTGGATCGGCAGCTGCGGAGGGGCAACGCCTCACTGGAACCGCGTGCGGTAGCCGGCTACACCCGGCGGCTCAAGAAGCGGGTCAAAGTGATGCGGCGATTGATCGAGACCTTTTATTCGGACCGGGGCTTCGCTATCTTTATGTCCCCGACCAATCGCTTCGGGCTGTTTTCCGCGGTCAACAGTATTGTTGCGGGGAACACCCGTATGACACCGGGCCTGTGGCTGCGTTACCGCCTCTTTCTGGCGATTGTCCGATTGCATGAGGTTTTCGGCCTGGTTCACTCGGTTCGGGAAAAATGAGGCGTTAACAGGCCGGATCCGGTTTGCCGCCTAAGCCCGAAGGGCGCGGTTAAGGCGCTCGATCATAGCATCGGCGCTTCCGCCGATGACCCCGAACCAGGAATCGACCTTTAACCACGGATGGGCACAGGTAAGGAAAACCCTGGGAACCCGGGCATCCTTGCCCGCCAAAAATCCGTGAAATCTGTGCAATCGGTGGTCAACAATCCCCTGATAGACCGGAGCCCGCAACATTGAACATTATTCTTAAGCGCGCCATTCAGGATAACTTGGGGTTTTGGCTAATCTTTTCGGTGCTTGTTGAGCGCGAAGAGTGAGGTTTTCGAAACCGAATACGTAGAATTACGTATAGTTTTTTTCGCATAATCTCCGCCATAATCCGCAGGAAATAGTGTGAAGGCTCCGCACTGACTAGAATTCCCGGCTAACTCGCCCTCCAAAGATGGGGTTTCCGGGGCTTCCACAACCCTTGTTTCGGTGTTTGCCGAAGGTTCCTGGTTTCTTCCTTTCACCAAGCGTTAACCGTCAAAAAAATCTTTTCCGTGACTGAAGAAAAAACGAGTTCAAAGCTGTCGAGAATGGCCGGCTTTTTCCTTTTCCCCATTCTGCTGATGGGGAGCCAGTGGGCGCAGGCGGGGGACACCGTGTGGAATGTGAACGTTCAGAATCCGGACGGCTATGTGCTGGAGTCGGATTTTAACGAGGACGGCGAGGAGTACGATCGCGACGTGGTCAACACGAGTACGATCGTCATCTTCAACCGCGATGGGGCGCCGGCCGGGGAAGTGGACTACCGGCTCGTGTACCGGATCCTGAATGAGGAGGGCGAGCCGATTCCGCTGGGGCAGTACATGGACGCCAACTTCAATTTGGTCACTTTCTATTCGCGTACCAAGCAGATCACGGCGGATTTCAGCGATGATGATTCGTACTGGACCACGTTTTCCTTCGGAGTCGCCGTAAGAGGTCTTTTTGTCGGGGGGTTCCGGATCGATCACCGCCAGGAGCACACGGTCGAAGTGACCGTCGAGCGCGATGTCGCCGGGGACGGCGATTGGGTGGAGCGCGGCAGCGGGCAGAGCAGCCCGCAGGTGTTTTATCATTTCACCAACACCGATCCCGACGACGAGGCCTACAACGTGCTCGCGCGGGTCGAGGATGTGTACTACAACCGAGCCTACCTGGTGGACACGATCGACGACCGGAACACGCTGGAGGCGGAAGTGGCGTTTTCACTGCGGCGCTGGGATAATTTCGATGCGACGAGCCGGAGTTGGGATTTCGTCAATATCACGTTCGAATTTGTCCTGCGAGAGGCGGATACCGGCGATGAAGTGCCGCTGACGGGCAATACGACGTCAACCGGTTACGTGGTCTGGGAGTTTGAAGACACTTCGCCGCGGGAACCGTATGCATTTACCGGCACGCACGCCTTTCAATTGAACCTCGACGGGGATGAACGCCTCGATTCACCGAATAAGGAATACGTGCTCGAAGTGGTCGGCTCGCACGTCGACGTTCCGGACGGCGATCCCGTGCCGACCAATACCGTGGAAACCCCGGACGAGCGGCTGCTGCACTTCAACGGGACCCTTTTGTTCGGGGGCATTTCGGCCACCTTCGACGCCCTGGGAAATCATCCCGAGCCCGGCGCGCTCGGGATGGGGTACGTGGCGAGCCAGATCGATGTGCTGGAAGGGGGCGGCTGGATCGACGGACAGGAGGAGTTCCTGTTCTCGGACGATGCGACGTTGGACGTCCAGTTGCTGGCCAACGGCGATGCGCAGGTGGTCGGCGGCGAAGTCGACGTGCTGCCCGAAGTCGAGGAGGGAGAGTTCATTTTGAAGGAAATCGCCGGCTGGGGGGTGACCCCTTCCGGGCTTACGCTGTCGTCCTCGGGGCTCGACGGAAACCTGGTGCTGTTCCTGCCGGCCGGGCTCGGCTATCGGCAGACGGGTATTTTGGAAGACTACTTCGGGCCCCGCGCCTACCTGTCGATCCTCAACCTTTCCTCCGTCTCGTACAACCAGGACATCGAGCCGGCGGACCCGTCCGATCTCGAGCGCGACCTGACCGGGGCCGAGGAGGACACATGGTTCTTCGACCAGTCCTGGCCGGTCGCGTTTCGCGCGAACGGGTTCGCCTGGATTCCGGACGAGGGGCGTTTTGTTCTGGATATCGCGGAGGTGCAGTACGTTCACGAGACGCCTTTGGCCCACGTCGAATCGTATGAGGAGGATCTGGTCAATCCGGAGGAAGCCAACCGGCGTTCCAACGAGCGGTATTTCCGGTTCTTGAACGGGTTCGAGGGGGATGCGGTATTCGAGCCCGGTTCCGATGGCGGCGTGCGATCGTCGTTTACGCTCCTTTTCGGCAACGGGGATTACCGTCCCCACTTTCCCTCCCGGCATTCGGTGGCGTGGGCGGATTCCGGGCGGATCGAAGTCGAAGGCGGCCAGGTGGCGCCGGAGAACAGTTACCTCGACGGCGTGAGTGCGATCGATCTGGCCTACAATCAGGATTGTCCGGAGGGCTCCTGTGACGACGGTTCGGGCGAGGTCGAACTCGAGTTCGTGCCCGACGAGAACCGTCTGGTTTTCACGCGAAACGGAGGACTGCACGCGAACGGTGAGCTCGCGGTTCCCGCCGAACTGCAATGGGGCTTTATCGAGGCGGGAGTATTCGCGCATGAGACCGATTTCTTCGTCGAAGCCTCCTATCACGCCTCCGGCATCCGGATGGACGGTTCGGACGCCGGCGACGACGCCTTCCGCGGGGCCGCGGCGATCCTTTTGGCGGGGATCGACCGCGACGACCGGGTTTCATACGAACTCCCGGGGACCGAAGCCTACCGGCTCGGACACGGCGACTATGCCGGACTGAATTTCCGGGTGGCGGATGAGCCCGCGACCCTGGAAGGCCGAACCCGCATGGGCGGGGTGCCGACGGACTTCGACCTGACCGGCCGTTCGAAATACTACGTCCGTTACTCGGGCGTGAGCGGCATCCACGAGGCGGTTGCCGGCACCTTTCCCGAAAGTCTGACCATTTACGGTTATAATTTTGCGTTCACCAATTTCGGCCTGTCGTTTCTTTCGAGCGAGAACGAGGAGTCCCGCACCAACGGCCGGGTCGACGTGCCGGGTCCGAGTGAGTTCGTGCAGGATTTCGAGGAACTGACCCTGACCTGCCTCGGGGAGCTGGACAAAGCGGAGCCGCCGGAAGGGGACGACGAGAAACGGCTGACGTACTGGGGCGCGGATTTTCACACCCTGTCGATCCGGTTCGCGCGCAAGCCTGACGACTGTCCGGTTACCTCCGTCCTGGCCCTCGGCGTCGATACCGGAGCCGCCGCGTTTGAAGAACGCCTCGCGGGCGAACTCGGTTTCTTCCCCGACGGCACCCTGACCTCCGCCGCCCACGACGAGGTCGAGGACGGTCTCGACTCCCGCCTTTACGCGCCCACCCAGGTGCGCATCGAGGGGCCGGCGGAGGAAACCTACGTGCTCGAACCGGTCGCCACCGCGTACTTCAACAGCTACGAACTGGCTCCGGACGGCGGATCGGAGCCGGGATTCGTTTCCCTCGCCGGGTTGCTCGGGGTTCCGTTCTTTGAAGCAATGCAGGTGCACGTGCACACCCGCGGCCGGAATCCGGGCACCGAGGGCGATGCCCCGCACCTGGCCGGGGGCTGGCCCGACGCCGGCTGGCAGGACGAGAACGAGGAGCATTTCTTCACCCTCAGCAGCTTCGACCCGGAAAACCGCGGCCTGCCGCCGGATGTTGCCTATCCCGTCTACCGGGGAGCGACCGGCCAGGAGGTCGAGGGCTACCTGGTGCACGCGCGCCAGGAATGGCTCGGGATCGTCCCCTTCAATTATCCGCTTTCCTGGGACCGCATCACGCGCTCCTTCCGGTCGTACCGGCCCGTCGACAATGACCTGCTCGTACTCAATATCGAGCACCAGGTCGATTACCTGAGCGCCGAAAACGCCGAGCTGACCTTCGGGGCGCGCTACGACGGACTGCCCCGGATTTCCCTCGCCTCGGCGGCCTTCAATATCGTGGACGAGAACCTCGGCGTGGCCCAGAGCATTACGGAATCCGCCCAGGCCCAGGTGCGCGACGCCATCGTCGAGGGCATGGACGACCTCGCCGAACTGATCCGGGACCGGTTGGACGACCTGCTCGAAGACACGCTTTTCTCGCTGACCGACGACGTGATCGACGAGATGTTCGACGAATTGGAGGATCTGTACGAGGATATCAGGCAGGACCCCGACGACAATACGGTCGAAGAGTGGATGGATGAGGCCGACGGGTACGTTTCGATTCTTGAGGAATTTCTTTACGACCTGCAGGACGACATCGAGGATCAGACGACCTCCAGGCTCATCGAGGAGCTCGATAAACTCTCGCAGGGGGTGAGCCAGGGAAGCGGCATCCTCCGGGAGGTCGACGACCGTCTCGAAACGGTCCAGATGGCGATCGACGCATTGATCGCCGATGTGCGCGTGGACGATGCCGGAGAGCTGGTTCCGGGAATCGAGGTGGCGGATTTCGAGCTCTGGCTCCAGGGCCAGGGGATCAACGTCGAGGTGGATGCGATCGTCAACGGGATCCCGGTCGACGAGGACGGTCGCTTGATTCCGGAAGTGGACGAGAGCGATGTCGAAGCCTGGCTCGAGGATATTTTCGATGTCGAGGGCGGCGAATGGCTGAACGGGCTTCTCGCGAACGCGATCACCAAGGTCGGGGACGAACTGGAGGAAGGCGCCCGGGAGATTCTGCAAAACCTTGTCCGGCGACTGTTCCACAACCTGGCGCCCGATTTGGCCGGCAATCTCGGCTCCGCGCTCGATGACCTGACCAGTTCCTTCAACGACCAATTGAACGGTTTGCTGGAAGAGGCCGAGCCCGCGATCGACCGGATCGTCGAGGTGCTCGAACGCGTCCGGGACCGCATCGGAGAGGTCCGGACCCATATCGCGGATGCCGAAGGGATTGCCGAGGAAATCCAGGACAAAATCGACGGGGCTTCCGAGCAGATCAACGCGGTGGCGAAAGGGGTTCGCGAGCGCATGGATGCGTTCTTCGAAGCCTATGAAGAGGCGCGTCCGGCCAGTGTGGAGACGCTCGACGACGACTTTTCGCCCTTCGAGGAGTACGATCGGGAGGAACTGAAGGCGATGGTCCGCGAGGAGATCAGCGACCGGTTCTTCGCAACCGAGCTGGTCGGGGAAATTCACACGGCGCTCAAACAGCGCCTCTACGACCTGGACGCGATGGCCCGGGAAGCCGTCGACAGCGCGTTCCAGCGGGTCAACGTCGTCATGCGGGATCTCGTGCACGACGCGTTGGACGAGGTGGACCAGAAGATCAACGGGCTGCTCGGGGACCTCGACGCACTCGTGGGGGCCGGCGAAATCGACGGGTACGCGCACATCAACGGGGACGCGCTGCGGCGCCTGCGGCTGGACGGGCGCTTCGAATGGCAGGTTCCCGACGAAGTCGAGTTCCGCGGCTACCTCCTGGTCGAACAATTGAACTCGCAGGGCACCGAGGGGTGCGAGATCGATGACGTCGGCGATTCGGTCACCGAGGTCACGCTCGGCGCGCTGGACGTCGGGCTCGGCGGCCTGGGCGGCGACGGCGTGCGCGCCGACGTCGAGACCAAGTTCAGTTTCGCCACGGGTCCCTTCACGCCGCGCGGCCTCGCCGGAAGCCTGGTGATGACCGACGGGGAAATCAGCTTCGAAGCGTTCGCGATCACGGAATTCGGCGCGGCCGCCGCCTTCGGGGCCGCGGAAAACTACTTGTCCGCCTCGACGCGGCTGGAGTTCTCGGAGTACGAACTGGCCGGAGGCGTGTTCTTCGGGCGCACCTGCACGTTGGACCCCATCGTGCTGTGGGATCCGGATGTGGGCGATATCGTCACCGACGGCGGCCCGTTCACCGGGGGCTACGTGTACGGCGAGGGCTGGATTCCGATTTCGGAAACGCTGCTGGGGATTCCCGCAAGCTGCATGTTCCGGATCTCGGCCGGCGTGGGCGCCGGAGCCTTCTACTTTGTCGAAGGTCCGACCTTCGGGGGGAAGATTCTCGCCGGGGTCAGCGGGGAAGCCCTGTGCGCCGTTTCCGTGAAAGGCGAGTTGCGCATGGCGGGCGTCAAGCAGGGCGATGACATCAATTTCAGCGGGCAGGGATCGGTTGCCGGGAAAGTCGGGAAATGCCGCTTCTGCCTGAAATACGAAAAAACCATCAGGGCAACCTACAAGGCTGGAGAATGGGATATCGATCTTTAGAACGAAGTTTGGCGAATGAGCGGCCCGCCGGGGCGATTGTGGCGGGTTTGCTCGCGGTGGCCTTTCTGGCCGCCGTCCCGCATGCCGCGGGGCAGGATGAGGACGAGTCGGGCCGGCTCGTGTTCAGTTCCGGTTTGGTGACCGAGTCGCAGGGCGAGGACTGGGCATTCGTGTCCTGGCGGGCGACCGAAACCGACCTTTTGCTGCGGAGACCGGTCGCGATTTACGCGAAACCGGGCTTTCCGGACGAGCCGGGGACGTACGAGCGCATTTCCGTGGCGGACGTGCAGATGGAACCGCAAACCCTCTCGGCGATCATGGGCCGTGCCGAACGCCTGGGGGAATCGCGCGAGGAGCTCGAGTCCCGGATCGACGAGGTCTTTCACGAACTCGTGCCCGACGAGGACATGACGCTGGGAGAAAAACTCTCGGCGGTGATCCAGGGCGCCATTGCCGAGCCGGACCTGCAGGAGAACCTGGTGTGGCTGGCGCGCAACAGTCCGGGGCTCGCCATGGCCATGGGCCAGGGGTACGCCGGTGCGGTGGACGGCGTGACCACGTTCGAGCTGCGGGAGCTCGACGGTCCGGACGGCGACATCGTTCGCGTCTTCGGCCGGACCACCGTGGATCCGGCCAACCCGGTCGTCCTGCCCGCTCCCGGGCGGCCGCGCGACGTGACTGTGGAAGATCCCCGCGGCCATTTGAACGTGCGCCTCCTCTGGGCGTATCCGGAAGCGCTGCGGGAAGTTTCCCTCCTGAAGTACGGTTTCAACATCTACCGGGTGGACCGGGAATTCGCGGAAATGGAGGAATGGGACGTCGACCCGCCGGAACCGGGCGAGCTGGCCCGGGATGCCGAGGGATTGGAAGAGGTCGTGCGGGTCAACCGGCTGCCGGTCCTGGCCGACGAGACCCTGACCGAATCCGAAGCGGCGGACCTGGCCCAGGAGCGGCACGAGGACCGGTTCTTCTTCACCGACGACAACGACCGCCGCACCCCGGAGGACGAGGCTTTCCAGGACGGCGAGCAGTTTTATTACTTTGTGAGCGCCCGCGACCTGCTCGGGCGCGACGGGGCCACCTCGCCGGGGACCCTTGTGACCGTGTGCAAACGCCTTCCCCCGGTGCCTCCCCAGCACCTGGATGTGGAAAACGTTTACGAATACGAAGCGGGCGACGGGGAGCAGTTCCTGCGCGTGACCTGGCGCCAGAACGACGAAAACGATCCCCGGTTCGCTTCGTCGAACTACTACGTCTACCGCTGGGACAGTCTCGAGGAGATGCACGCCAAAGCCGGCAACCCCGCGGAAAACCTGGTGGGCGGGCCTATTCCGCATCTCTCGGGCGCCGAATTCGGGCAATTCGACGACACGGGTGCCGGGGCCCCGGACATCGAAACCGACGCGGGAAGAACCTTCTGGTACACCGTGCGCGCGGAAAGTGATTCCGTCTGCGGGGGGGACGACCTGCAGGACCCGGCCTTCAATATCTCGGGCAACAGCCCGCCGGCCTTCGGCGTGCTTCGCGACCGCGAGGGGCCCGACGGTCCGCGCGGAAACCTGGGGATCGCGTGCCTGCTGCCGGAAGCCTACCCGGCCGTCGATCGACCCAGTCCGGGCGAAGAACGGACCTCGCAGGAACAGGTCGAGTTTCACTTCAGCGCCCAGCGCCTGCATCCGGAAATCGCCTGGGCGGAATTTTTTCTGGTTTTCGGTGGTCGTGAAGGCGACCAGCTTACCTCCCTCGGGCGCGTGCATTTCGACCGGGAAGGCGATGACCTTGTCGACCTGAGGAGTGCGTTCCACGTCGGTTCGGACGCCTCCGATTTCGACGTGACCGTGGCCTGCCGGGTGGGGACCTATGGCGGACGGATCTCGGAGCCGGCCTCGGTCGTCGCGTTCCTGTCGCCCGGCTGGGTGACCGAGGTTCCGTTCATGGCGGACGTCGACCTTGTGCGTACCGCCAAAGGAGAGGACTGTTCGCAGCACACCAGCCGTGATCCCGGCGCGCCGGAAGGCGAGGGTGATGTTCAGCCGATTACCGGCACGATCGGCCTGACGCCCGGAACGCGGGAGTGGAAGCTGTACCGGCGGATCGACGACGGCCCGATGCGTTTGATCTCGCAGGGCGAAGGCGATTTCGAAGAAGAACAGGAAGTGTCGTGGGAAGACGACGCCATGCCGGCGGCGGCCACGAGCCGGATCTGTTATTTCGCGCAGCTCTTCGACGAACACGGCAACGCGAGTCCCATGGTGCGCCTCGACTGCGTGGACGTCGCCCACTCCGACCTTCCGACCCCGATCCTGACCTCGGCGACCCCTCTGGAAAGCGACGGTGACGGGGAAACGGAGATCCGGTTGCGTTGGTTCTGTCCGCCGACCGGCGTCGAGCGTTTCGAGGTCTGGCTGACGCCGGCGGAGGAGTCCGGGGACGTGGCGACAAGCTCGCTCTCCGGCCCGCTGTTCGAGGAGCCGGAGGAAATCCCCGGCGGAGAAACGGACTCGTTGCACCACGCGTTCCAGACCCCGCGCGTGGAAAGTGACTTCGGGAGCGGGGCCGAGTTCGCGGTGACGGTCGCCGTCGAGGAGGGCATCCAGTACGAGGCCGTCGTTCGGGCCGTCGGCGCGGGCGGCCCGCCGTCCGCCGACCCCGACAACCAGGAGGCGCGCGCGACCGGAGCCTTCAGCAACCGGCTCGCGTTCGCCTGGCACGAGCCGGACCCGGACCCGGGCCCGGAAGTTCCGTGGCCGGAGAGGCCCTTGCCGAACCGGGCGGCGCTCGCCGATCAGGGCGACGGCCTCGAAATGCGGGTTCTCGATTTCGACGGCTTTACAATGGCGATCAAACTCGGTGAATACCGGTTCGAGGACGACGAAGGGGAGCCCGTATTCTGGCACAATGTGTTTCCGTTGGACCAGGAACCCGAAGACTTGTTCTTCCCCATGAACGGGACGGAGGGACCGGACGGCCTGTTTCCGTTCGCGGTGTACCGGGCGTTCGTATCGGACGCCTATGCCGGTCCCGCCCCCGGCACCCTGGTGCAGGTGACGCCGGTGATGGAGGATGTGGCTTACGAAACGGATTATCTGATCCTTCGCCGAGTGGTGGGCAATATCGTTCGGGATGGCCGATTCATTTTTCCGGTGCATGAGATGGGTGAGGAAAACGTCGAACAGGGTCCCACCCACGAAATCTTTTTCATCGACCACCATCCCGCCATGGCCGGAGGCGACTACCGGTACCTGCTGGTCCAATTCCGGCCCGACGGAGAAATCGGCCGGGTGCTGGTTTCTCCCGTGGTAACCTTTCAGGGGGAGGACTAATTGATCATGAAACTTGGGAAATTGACCATCCGTACGCTCCTTTGCGCCGCCATCCCGGCGGCAATGCCGGCGGTCGTTCAGGCAGCCTGGGAGAATCCCTTCATCTACGAATCCCCCGCCGAGCTCTTTGGTTCGGCCGATCTCAGGGACGCCGGGCTCGACGACGTGGTTGTGATCGACCGGGAGAGCGGCCTGTTTCTGATCGGTGAGGCGCAGCCCGGCGGAGGCGTCGCCTGGCGCGAGCCGCGGCCCGGCGGTATCGAGGAGGCGGATGCCGCGGCCTTCGGCCGCTTCGGGGACGCCGGGGAACTCGGATTCGCCGTGGGGGGCGCAACCGCCAACCGGATTCAGGTTTTTGTGGGCGACGCTCCCGCTGTCGGGGCGTTTCCGGCCGGCGTCGGCCCCGGACCATTCGCCGCCGTGCCGCTGGACGGCGGTGAGGCCGATACCGATGATCTGTTGGCTTCGACTCTGCTGAACGGAGAAGCGGAAGGGCCCGTGCGATCGTTGCTGCGGAACGAGAGCGACGGTTTTCCCGTCGTTGCCAGCCAGGGTGAGAGCAGTATGCCCGCCTTCGCCCGCGCCGCGGAATTGCTTCCCGGCAAACCGCCCCTGGTGGTGACGCGCATGGATCCCGGCGATGGCAACGGCGATTCCGTGTTTCTGTTCGACGTAGCCGAGAGCTCGTCGATCTCGAATGTGGGTTCCGTCGTGGTGGCGGCGGGAAGCCGTGCCGTTCCGGGCGACTTCCGGGGAGAAGGCCATGCCGAGGTCGCGGTGTTCGTTCCCGGCAGTCCGGATTTTCAGATGTATGAAGTCACCGATGACGGCGGAGCCGTCGGACTGGATTTGTGGGACGACCGGGAGACCGGACGCCCCGTGGACCTGATCGTGCGCCTGCCCGGATCGGAAGGGGCGCGGCTGCTCGTGTTGTTCGACGGCGGCGCGGAGGCGCGGGTTTACGCCTTTGATGAGAACGGGGAGAGTGACATTGTGGATACGTTTGCTCACCAACCGGGAGGTTTTGCGCTGACCGGTGGCGTCCCTGCGGGCGACGGGGATTTCCTCCTGTTTTCCGGACCCGAAGCCGGCGGTCCGTCGACGGTTTTCCATGACTTCCGCTCCGACGGGGCCGGAGGGTATGCGTTCGCCGGGGACGGCGAGCTTCCGGTGCGTCAGGCCGGGTTCCTCGGGGCCAACGTGCTGCTGTACAGCGGGAATCCCTTTACCGATCTCGATTCACGGCTGATCGAGCGCCGCAACGCGGATGCCTGGACGGTGCGCGGCGGGCTGAGCGGGAGCCCGGCGGAAGCGTTGGCTTACGCCAGTGTCTTCGAAGGCCCCGAGTCCGGACTGTCCCTCCCCGAAGAGCGGAACCTGGGAGAAGTGCCCGCCGAGGTTGATTATGTCCTGGCCAATCAGCCGAATCTCGACACCCCGTTTTCGGTGTACGATTTCGATGCGGTCGCGGCACCGGCGCTGGCGGCGCCGGAGATCCAACCGGTATCCGGCACCTACCGGCAGTCGATCCAGGTCAGCCTCAATCCGCCGGGAGGGGCCGAGGCCTACTACCGTGTCGGCGATGCGGGTTCCTGGACCCTTTTTGACGAGCCGTTCGGGGTCTTCGAGGATTCGGCGGTGCAGTATTTTTCACGGACGCCCGGCGGAGTGACTTCGCCGATTCGGACCGCGACGTACCGGTTTTCGGTGGCCCCGCACGAAATGGATTCGAACGGCAACGGGGTGCCGGATTTTGTGGAGATTTATCTCGGGATGGATCCCTCGACGAGCGGGGCGGCCGATGGGATCAGCGACCTGGCGAAGGCCCTCGGGCTGAGCGAGGAGGAGGCGCGCGAGCTGGATCTTCGCGCCAGCTTTGATGTGGAAGCGACCGTTTTGGCGTTCTTCGACGAAACGACTCCCGTGCTCTCCGGCGATGACACGCGCCTTCGCGCCTTCAGTGCGACGGGAACGCGTCGGGCGAGCGGTCGTTCGGGCAGTGCGGCGACCAACCCGCGGTTTCCCGCAATCCATTTGGCCAACATTCCGGTCGATTCCCGGGCGGGGCTGTACGTCCTGGGGAGCGACGGCTTCTTTGCGCTCGATGAATTTGCCGACGAGGGCGTCAAGGGCCGTGAAGTCATCGCCGTGCGGCCCGTGCCGCACCTGACCGCTCCCGAAGTCGAGTACGAATACGGTTCCGCCGGAGGAGCGCTTGCGGACGAAGTCGATGCCTGGATCGACGCGGCCCTGCAGGCCTACGAGGAGGCCGGACGCGAGGTCATCGGCATCGAGATGGGCCCGGTCGATACCCTGCACGCGGCCCTGCTCGAAAGAGCGCTTGCCGGCCGCCTGGTCGCGGGGGAACGATGGTCGTCCGACGACCTCGATCGAGCGACGCTGTTTTCCCATCGTCCCGCGGATTCCGACCGCCGGCGCATCACCGATTCGGATCTGCGCTCCCTGGAGACCGTGAACACCGAAAGGCTGACGCCGCTCGAAATGGCCGAAGCCTTGCGGGGTGCTTTGTGGAACGGAGATTCCGAAACCGCCGCGTTGCGGAGTTTTGCCGAAGAGGTGCACGAAATCGGCGCCCGGGAAGGACCGGACTCCCCCGGAGCCTTTCCGGCGCCGCTGACCGTGTTCCGGGCGTTGCTCCAGGAGGACGAGCTTCCCGGCGACACTACGGAAGAAGGAGGCTGGACCGCGACCGAGCTCGCTCAACTGGCCCAGACCGCGACGGATCTCCTGGAGGTTCCCGAAGCGCGAAGCACCGAAACCGTGGAATTCATGGTGCGCGACGAGTCCTATCTCGGCTTCTGTCTGACCGTGTATTCGGTCGATGACGGGTCGCCGGTGCGTCTCGTTCTCCGGGACGGCCGCCCGTACCGGTTTCCCGGAGGCTTTCCCCCGGCCGCGGGCAGCCGGGTGGAAGTGACCGGGTTTTCCGATCCCGCCAGGGCCGATTGTCCGGGCGAGGCGATGGAAGTGGTGTCCCTGCGCTTTCTCGCGGGGCCCAAGGTGACCCCGGAAGACCAGGACGGCAACCTCCTGCCCGATTCCTGGGAGCGGTTCTTTTTCGGCAGCACGGGTCATTCCCCCTTCGAGAGCGCGGACGGATCCGACTATTCCCTGCTGCAACAGTACCTCGAAGGGACCGATCCGACCGACGGAACTGATCTGCCCGCGGCGGAGGTGGAATCCGAGGACCTGTCGCCGCCGCGCGTGCGGATCGACGTGACTGAGGACGGGGAGGTCGAGCTCGACTGGGATTGGTCGGAGCGGTATGCGGATCAGGTCCGGTTTTTCGTCGAGTTCGCCGACTCACCCGGCGGCCCCTATGAGAGTCACCCGGTTTCCGCGGACCACCTGGGAAGCGGGCGCTTCGAGATCGACTTGCCCGGCACCGGATCCGACCGTCAGTATTACCGGGTCTTCATGACCCTGGGATCGCCCGAGTAAAGTGAATTCGCGTGAACTGGCTGCGTCTTTATTCGCGGGGCTTGACGCCCGAAAAGGCACTGAAAATTCCCAGCTCGGAATCGTTGCGGCACTCCTGAAAGCCGCTGCGTTCGAGCGCCCGGAGAATGTCCTCGCGGCTGGCGCAGGCCTCGATCGAATCCCAGAAATACCGCATCATTCCGTAGGCCCGCCGGTCCCGGGAGAGCACCAGGGTGAGGGCGGGGAGGAAATATTTCATGTATAATTTGACCGCCAGGTAACCCGTCCGAGAATGCGGCCGGGAGATTTCCAGGATCAGAACCTTGCCTCCCGGTTTCAACACTCTGAAATACTCACGAAACGCGGCATCCAGCGTTTCGACGTGGCGCAGGGCATAGCCCATGGAAACGAAGTCGAACGCGTTGTCCTCGCCGGGGATTTTTTCCGCGCGGCCCTCCCGGAAGGTGGCTTCCGGGAATTTGCGGCGCGCGGCCTCCAGCATGCCGACACTCGGGTCGAGACCCACAATCCGCTCCAGGGGAACGGTTTTGGCCGCCTGTTCCATGACCACCCCGGTGCCGCAGGCGACATCCAGCAGGCGCATTCCCGGCTGGAGCCCGGCCCTGGCGAGAGCCCGTTTCCGGTAAGCGGAGCCCGTACCGAAGAAACCGTATTTCAGGATGCGGTCGTATTGGTCCGCCGAAGTGTCAAAAAGCTGTTTAAGGTAATTGGGTTTCTCTTTTTCGGAGGCATAATAAGCCGAGAGCGGCTCGTGCGGTGTCTTTGGCGTTTCGCTCATGTCAATAGTTTGAAAAGCGAACCATGTATCCCGAAAACCGTCAATAGAGCGAGAAATTTCGGCGGGAATCGCGGAATCTCCGCAAAAGAACCCTTGACCTTTCAAGGCGGGCGAATTGGCTTCGTTCAATGAGTGATTCGAAGGAAAAGGGCGGCAAGGCGGCTATCAAGACGGAGGAGAAAAAGCAGCACTTCGACGACATCTACGTCCAGAAGGATCCGGTAGCGTTCAAGGAGCGGATTATCGACGCGCTCGATTATATTTCCGACGATTTCAATCGTCAGACCTTTGACCGGTTGATTCTGCCGTGGTGTGAGCGGCAGGCGGGAGATGGGAAAACATTGAACTATGTGGACCTCTGTTCCTGTTTTGGGAATACGACGCTCGCGATCGCGCACGGAATGAACGTGGAGCAGATTCGCGAGAACTGGAAAGACACGGAATCCTGCCGCCGGGTCGCGCAGCCCCGGCGGTTGCCTCTTCGGACCACGGGAATCGATATATCCGGAAACGCCCTGGCCTACGGGAAGGAGGCCGGTGTTTTCGACGAGATCATCGAGGCGGATTTGAACGCGCCATCCGCGGATGCGCGGGCCGCGGTGGAGCGGACCATGGGGGAGGCGGACGTCGTGATTTCGACGGCTTCCCTCGTTTACCTGCAACTCCCGGCCATCGAGGCTGTGATTGACCCCTTCGTGCGTTCTCCGGGCGAAGGTTACCTTTTGGTCAACTTCCTCAACCCGTTTGCCTTGGAGAAAGCCGACGCGACAAAACGGCTGTTGCTGGACAAGCTGGAGTTCGTCGGCAGCACGGCGTCCCGGCATCGGCGCATGTCGGCGCTCGAGCAGGGGAATTACCCCGGCGAGGAATGGGCGTTGCTCGAATTGTGGGTGCTCCGGCGCAAGGGCAAGGCCTGATTGACCCGCTTGCGGTTTCCTGAAGACTCGGAACGCCAGGTACTGAGAGGGGATCGCGTTGCCGTCACCTAAGCCGAACGGACATTTCCATCACCGGCGAGATTCCTTTTGATTTTTGAGGCCAATGGTGAACAATGCGGGTCGATTTATGAAAAAGCTCTGTTTCCTTTTCGCTTTGGGAGCGCTGATTCCCTCCGGTGGTTTGATGGCATTGGTTTCCGAGCCGCTCTTTCTCTACGAGGCGGATCCCTATTTTTCCTTCACCGCGGGCACGGGCGACGCCAGTGCTCACAAGCGCGCCCTCAACCGCGAGCTTGCCGTGGGCAAGCACCAGGGGGCGGCGCTGGCCTTTGGTTACAAGTACACCTCATGGCGGTTTGAACTCGAAGCCGCCTTCCGCACCACTGAGATACAGGAGTTCATGCGGTTCGAGGAGCGCGGAGGGCCGATTCCCGCGCCCAGCCCCGATCCGTTTTTTCCCGGCAGTCGATTCAATACTTACGAGGCGGAAGGAAGCGTTCGCAACACGGCGCTCATGATCAATAGCTACTACGACTTTCCCACCGGCCGGATTTGGCGTCCTTATGCGGGGGGCGGGTTGGGGGTGTCGCATCTCGCCGTTCATGACCTCGCGTTCCCGAACTCGAGAAATCCGGAACGGCATTCGGATTCCGAGTTCGTCCTCGCCTTTCAATTGATGGTCGGGGTCTTGTTTGAGCTGGCCCCCGAGACCGATCTGACGATCGGCTATCGCTATTTCGGAACGGAGGACGTGACCTGGAGGGTTGCGGATCCCAACGAGAGGGGAGCGACTGAATCGATCGATCTCACCGGAACCAACGTGCACCTTTTCGAAGTGGGAATTCACGTTAATTTCTAGGGTTTCCGAATGATTTGTTTATCCGTGCACAACCTGGCTATGGGTTCCAATTTTAGAAAAGGGAAATGAATACGCCAACCGCCATTCCACGCTTGCTGCTTTTTGCCGCGTTGCTTTCGGTCTCCTCCGCCTTCGGACTTCCGGAGGGAGACGATCTGCCGCCCGGCCTTTATGCCCGTTTTGAAGTAACCTTCACCCAGGAGGAGGATGAAAACGGAGAGGAGGATGAGAACGGGGCGGAAGCCGCGGAAGGTGAGAACGGGGATCCTGTAACCGGCGAGTTCGTTTGCCGGCTGTTCTTTGAGGATACCCCGCTCACGGTTGCGAACTTCGTCGGGTTGGCTGAAGCCAGCCGGCGCTGGCTCGATGACCGGACCGGCACGGTTCGCACGGACCCCTTTTACGACGGCCTAACCTTTCACCGGGTAGTCGAAGGATTCGTTATTCAAGGCGGCTCCCTTCGAGGTGACGGAACCGACGGTCCGGGTTACAGCTTTCCTGATGAGATCGTCTCCACGTTGCGCCACGACGGACCCGGTGTTCTCTCCATGGCGAATTCCGGCCCGAATACCAACGGCAGTCAGTTCTTTATCACCCTGGACGAAGCGCCCCACCTGGACGATGCCCACACGGTTTTCGGGGAGGTCGTCGAGGGAATGGATGTCGTTGAAAGCATCGGTGATACGGAAACAGAGGGCAACTTTGACGACCAACCCGTGCGTGACATCGTGATCGACAAGGTCACCATCGTTCGCAACGGCCCTGATGCCGAGGCTTTCGATCCTGCCGAAGCCGACCTCCCGGATGTGCGGGGTCTCAACGCCCGTTTTCGTGCCGAGTATCCCGAGGAAGACGAAGACGAGTATGAGAACGGTGACGAAGACGAAAACGAGATCGACGGGGCGACGGCTGCGAACGACGAGAACGGCGAAGAAGAAGAGGAGGAGGACCCGGATGAACCCAGGGAGCCCGAGTTCATTCTCAGCTTCGAACGCAATCTCAATGATGAGTACCCGATCTTCTTTTCCGAAGATCTGGAAAACTGGAGTTCATTGGGCTTTCTGCGGGATACCAGGGAGCTTCCGGATGAGGATCTTAATCTAACACAGGAAGTTCCCGGTCTCGTCAACCTCGAGCAAAGACCCAATCTGTTTCTCCGTGTCGCCCGGGTGATTTACCCGGAGGCGGCCTTCGAATTCATTCCCGAGGACATCCGGAACAGGACGCTCGATCTGGTCATGACTTCGTTCGACGACACTCCCCTGAAGCTGGTCATCTTCGAAGAGGACGAACTTCTCTTCGAACAGAATCGCCGGCTTTCAGGGAATTGGATCATGGATGAGGGAACGGATCACGAGGATTCCGGTTTTATCGTATCCCAGATTCAGCGTTTCAATCCACAAACCGGACAACTGGAAGAAGAGTTTGCGCTCGTCTGGAACCAGCAACCCTACCGTGCAACGCTCGAGATCCGCTATGATGTCCTCGCCGATATGGACCTTGTTTTCCTCTTCGAGGATGCGACCTCCGGCACGTTTGAGGGGACCGTTCACACGGATCCTCGGCAGGAGATTTTCGGCACGTTTTCCCTTTCCGAAAGCGAGGAACAGGAATGATCAGCCCGACAGGTACGGGTGGCTTCAAATCGGCGACGGACCGATGGAGGGGCCTCACTCGGGTTCTTGTATCAAAGGCAAGGAAGTCGATCAAGCGCGGGTCGGCCCTGGCTGCCGCGGCTGGGTGGGGTCTCGGTGCTGTGATGGCCGGCGCGGCGGAGGAGCCCGAAATCGTTTCACGTTCCGGGTGGGATGCGCTCGAAGCGCGTCCGTATGCGGACCAGGTGCCGGAGCGTTTCACCATTCACCACAGCGCGGTTCAGCTTGATCCCGACGCGGATTATGCCGGGCATCTGCGGAACATCCAGGTCTGGGGTATGGGGGCGGCACGGAATTGGAGCGATATTCCGTACCACTTTATTCTCGATCCGGAAGGAGTCGTCTATGAAGGGCGTCACCCCGGAACAAAGGGAGAGAGCAATACCGATTACGAAATCGAAGCCCATCTGCAGATCAATCTGATGGGCGACTTCAATGAACATCCCGTACCGGAGAAACAGTTTGAGGCATTGGTAGCTTTTCTGGCCTGGTGCAGCGGGGAATTCGAAATCGCTCCCGAAACCATTCGCGCCCACAGAGATTTCGCCCCCACCGCCTGTCCGGGGGAACACCTCTACGAGTACGTGAAGAGCGGCGTTCTCCGGGAAGCGGTCGAGGCATCCATCGCGAAAGAGAATTGAAGCTGCCGGACAGGGTGATGGTTTTCCTCGCAAAGCGGTGGAACGGAGCTCTGCGGAGTTCACAGGATCCGGGATTGCGTTGGAGGGGAGAGTGCGAAGAATGAACGGAAGAATGGAAGCGATTCGCGACGCACTATTGAGGCAGTGGGACAAATGGAAGCGCCGTTTCGCTAGAGTCGAGGCGAATCCGGGTCCGCTGCCTCCTCCTCCGGAAGGGGCCAGGGAAGTGCTTTTTATCTGTACCGGCAATTTCTACAGAAGCCGGTTTGCCGAAGCGATATTCAATCACCATGCAATCGAGGCCGATCTCCCATGGCGGGCGTTTTCGCGGGGGGTGGCCGTCCACCTGGCTCCGAGCGACCTTTCTCCGTATACCCGGGCGGCATTGGAGGCGCGCGAAATCGATCCCCGTCTCACCGCGCCGACACGGCTGCGACTGGAGGAGGAGGACTTGCAGCGGGCCGCCAGGAGGATCGCCCTCAAACAAAGCGAGCACGAAGCTTATATAAAAAAGCATTTTCCGTCATGGGAGAGTCGCATCGAGTATTGGCATATCGATGACATTGATGTCGCGCCCCCGGATGAGGCGCTGCCGAAACTCGAACAGACCGTTTTGAAGCTTTTGCGCGAGGTTCAGAGAGAGGGCTGAGTCTTTGAGCCCGGCGAATTATTTGGCGGGGTGAAGCGTGTCGTCGACGAGTTTAATCAGTTCCTTCAATTCGTACGGCTTTTGAACAAAAGAGCCGGCTCCCGCGGTCTTGAGGCGTTGTGTCTGGTCGGGATCAAGAAAGCCGCTCATCACGACCACCGCCGCCGAGGGGTCGAGGTTTTTGATTTCCTTGAGGACGGAGGCGCCGTCAATTTTCGGAAGGCCCAGATCCAGCACAACCAGGGAAATTTCCCGGCGGTTATTCCGGTAGATCTCCAGTGCTTCGGAACCGTCGAGCGCTGTCAGAACCCGGTATCCTCTGCTTTCGAGCGCCGTTCGAGTCATTTCCGAGATTGCGGGTTCGTCTTCGACCAGGAGAAGGGTTTCAGATCCATCGTTGATCCGAGGGGGATCCGGTTTCTTTTTTCTCTCGCGTGGAGCCGGGGCGGTGGCGGGGAAATAAAGGTGGAATGTGGTGCCGTGATCCGGCTCGCTTTCGACTTCGATGTGACCGTGATGACTGGTCATGATTCCGTGTACCACCGCGAGGCCGAGTCCGCTGCGGCGGGCATGGTCCTTTGTCGTGAAAAACGGATCGAAGATGGATTGCCGGGCCTCCCTGGTCATTCCCGATCCGGTATCGGATACAGCCATACGAACATAGTGTTCGGCTCTTGCTGTCCCTTCGATTTCCCGCAAGTCATCAGTTCCCGGCTTACCGGTCGTGATCAACAGCTTGCCTCCGCCGGGCATGGCGTCCCGGGCGTTGACGCACAGGTTCATCAGAATCTGGTTGATCTGGGTCGAGTCGGCGAGGATGTGAGGGAGATCGCCTTCGAGCCGGCAGGAGATTTCGATTGTTTTGGGAAAGGTTTCCCGGAGAATTTTGACAATTTCCCGGACCGCGTCGTTGAGATTGATGGGTTTCAGGGAGAGCTCGCTTTTCCGGGCGAAAGTGAGGATTTGCTGTACGATGTCGGCGGCCCGTTGACTCGCCGTGTCGATCTGCTCCAGGTACGAACGGGCCGGGTGACCGTCCTCCAGTGCTTCCAGGGTGATCTCGCAGTAGCCCCCGATGATCGCAATCAGGTTGTTGAAGTCGTGTGCAATGCCTCCCGCCAATGCGCCAAGGCTTTCCAGCTTCTGTGACTGGCGAATCTGGGACTCGAGCCGTTTTCGTTCCGTGATGTCCCGGTCGACGCCCCGATATCCCCGAAAGGTGCCCATGCGGTCGAACACGGGAACACCGCTCGATTCGAGGATCACCTGATGGCCGTCCTGATGCAGGTTGACGTTTTCCAGGAGTGAAAACGGGCTTTTGTCGCGGCTGATCCTCGCGAAGTGATGTTGAAGCCTTCGGCCCTCGTCTTCGGGCATCAGGTCAAAGGGTCTCTTCCCGATGACTTCGTCCGGCCGGTAGCCGAGTAATTCGCGGATTTTGGGGCTGACGTAAACATAGATCCCGTGCTCGTCGACTTCCCAGAACAGGTCGCTCGTGTTCTCGAGCACGTGACGCAGCCGTTCCTCGCTTTTCCTGAGGGCGTCCTCTGTTTTCTTGCGGTAGGTGATATCGCGGGCGATCCCCAGGACTGACAGCGCCCCGCTCTCGTCCTGCTGCCGGGTGATGATGAATTCGCCGGTCAGGTGATGTCCATCCCGGTGTGCGATGCGGAGCTCATACAGGTCGATCCGTTCACCCTGGAGGGTGCGCTCGAAGATTTCCCGGGCTCGCTCGCGATCCTCCTCGTGGACCATGGGTGAAAAGTCGCAGCCGTCCCAATCCTCCCGGGACCAGCCGGTGATATCCTCAAAGGCCTGATTGAGCAGTGTGAATCGGCCGTTGGCGTCGAGGTGAAAGACGACATCGCGGGCGTTCTCCACCAGGGTACGGTACCGGCTTTCTGATTTGCGGAGGGCTTCGAGTGCGTCCTGGGTTTCGCGGCGGTAATTCCGCTGCTCCAAAGCCTGCAGGACGGCGGGACCGAGGGTCCCCAGGCGGTCTTTTGGTATGCAGTGCGCGGCTCGTTTCTCGATCAGGCGGGCGATGGCTTCTTCTGTGAATGACTCCGAAACGACAATCAGAGGGATATTCCATCCTGTTTGGCTGAGGAGCTCGAGGGCCTCGATCACGCTCCAATGGGACAACTCGTTCTTGGCGAGAATGAGATCCAGGTCGGGACCCAGGTGAGCCCCGAAGGCTTCCGCGGTTTCCGCCCTCGGTCCTTCGGGGGCGAATCCGGCACGGCGGAGTTCAGTCAGGATCATGGATTCATCGGCAGCCGAATCATCAAGAATCAGGACGCGTAAAGGAACGGACATTGCAGGGGGAAAGGTTGCGGGAGCTGGTGATACTAAATGTCTCCAGATAAAATGTTTGTGCAATGAATCGCGCCGGGCTGGAGAGATTCCATCGGAATCGAATTCCGTATTTTTCTCAAGTTAAATTTTGCGTTTCGGCGGCGGGACGCGTTTAGTGAAGTACCGTTATGCAAGATATCGCCGATCTTTACCAAGCCGTCATCCTTGACCACAACCGCCGGCCCAGGAACTTTGAAGAGATGGAGAACCCCGACCGGTTGGCCGTCGGGGACAACCCGGTCTGCGGTGACCATTACACCGTGTTTCTCAAGATGGCCGGGGATCGCATCGAGAAGGTGTCCTTCAGCGGCGCCGGGTGCGCGATTTCGAAGGACTCCGCCTCGGTGATGACTTCGATGCTCAAGGGGAAAACGCTCGAAGAGGCGAAGGCGCTCTATAATGATTTTCATACGATGGTGACGACAGGCGAGGTGGCCGAGGACAACCTGAGCGACCTTTCCGCATTTGCCGGGGTGTATCAGTTTCCCGCGCGCATCAAGTGCGCGACCCTTTCCTGGCACGCGGCTCTGAACGCGGCCGCGGATCCGGACACGAAATCGGTGACAACGGAGTAATCGGGTTCGGGGCCTGTGATGATTAAAGCGACGACGTCGATTCGCGAGGAGTTTCCGATCCTGCACCAGCAGGTTTTCGGGGAGGACTTGATCTACCTGGACAATGCGGCAACGACCCAGAAACCCCGGGTTGTCATCGAGGCGTTGAAGGCCTACTACGAAAAGGACAACAGCAACGTCCATCGCGGGATCCACGCGCTCAGTCACCGGGCTACCGTCGCCTATGAAGGCGCCCGGGAACGCGCCGCGGCTTTTATTGGGGCGGCGTCCGACAAAGAGATCGTATTCACCCGCGGTACCACTGAGGCGATTAACCTGGTCGCCCGTTCCTGGGGCGATACGTTTCTGAAGCCGGGAGACCGGATCCTCCTGACCGAAATGGAGCATCATGGCAATCTGGTGCCGTGGCAGCTGCTGGCCGAACGCACCGGAGCCGAGCTCGATTTTGTACCGATCACGGGCGATGACGGCCTGCTCGATCTTAAACGGCTGGATGAACAGCTTTCCGGAGACGTCAAGCTGTTCGCGTTTACCCATATTTCGAATTCTCTCGGGACCATCAACCCGGTGGCGGAGCTCTGCCGGCGCGCCAGGGAGAAAGGTGTCCTGACACTGGTGGACGCGGCCCAGAGCGCGGGGCACGCTCCGCTGGATGTGGGCGAGCTGGGATGCGATTTTCTGGCTTTCTCGGGGCACAAGATGTGCGGGCCGACCGGAATCGGCGTGTTGTATGGTCGCCGGGAACTGCTGGAGGCGATGCCGCCGTTTCATGGCGGGGGCGAAATGATCCTCAAAGTGGACTGGCACCGGAGCAGCTGGAAGCCCGCCCCGCATAAATTCGAGGCGGGCACCCCG
>PWMU01000022.1 GCA_003558065.1 Opitutia bacterium
ACTCCGGGGATAAACCCCGTCGCCACGACGCGTTTCGGGACTGGACGGTATTTCGTCAAAGGGCAGTTCCTGATTCGCGTCCTTTCCCCCAGTTCCATAGGTTACAATCTGCTTGGCGGGGCACACTAGATCGAATGCTGCTCGGTTATGGCGCTGGATCAATGTAGAGCTTTAGGTTTCCAGCCTGAGACAACACGCTTCGGCTGAGCCTCATGCGAAGTCCCGTGCCTGGCGGGAGAAGCGTGCCCTCTCTTTTGCCCTTAACCGAGTGGCATTCGGGCGAGCTCCCGGTTTCTCGTTTGCCACCTCGCCGGGCTCGGGTCATCTTTTTTTTGGGTCAGGCTCGCCATCCGCCCCCAAAAAAAACCTACACACCGGCCCCTCCAAGGAATACCCATGTCCCACACAATCCGCCTCTTCTCTGCTGCGCTTCTCCTGCCCGTCTTTGCACTGTCTCCCGTCCCCGAAAGCCTCGCCAGGAATGGACCTGGCACAGTCCGCTCCCCCAGGGGAATGACCTCCATGCCTTCGCCGCCGGCGAGGACTTCCTGGTCGCGGTGGGACACCAGGGAACCCTCCTTCGCACCGAAGACGGCCAAAACTGGTCGCCTGTCGACAGCGGAACAACCGCCTCCCTCAACGCTGCGGCTTCGGGTGGCGGCACGATCGTCGCCGCCGGCGCGGGCGGCATCATTTCGTCAGGGGACGGGTTCTCTTGGAGCCGAGTATTCCAGAACGACGGCGTTGTCGTGGAGGATATCGTTTACGGCGATGGAGTCTGGATGGGCACCGGATCGATGGAAAACGACTCCGGGCCGGGCACAACGGCGGTGGTGCTGCGGTCGGCCAACGGAATCGACTGGGATCTTGTCGAACAGGAGTCCGTGGCCCAGCTCCGGTTGGGCGAAGCGATCGCCGGCGGAGCGAACGGTCGCTTTCTCCTGGCCGGGGTCGAGTTCCTGACCAGCCAGGAATCGAGTCTCCTGGTTTCCGACGACGGCGGCCTCACCTGGGATCCCGTCGCCGGGTCGCCCGGAACGCGGCTGAATGCGCTCGCTTGGAACGGGACCAGCTTTGCCGGCGCCGGCACATCGGGAATCATCACCTTCTCGGAAAACGGCACGGACTGGGAGGAACGGCATGCGAGCGGTTTTCGCCTCACCGATATCAAGCACGCCGGCGGTTATTGGTTCGCGGTCGGCTACTCCTCCGGCGAAAGCCTGGAGCCCCGCCTCGTTTACTCGGCGGACGGGATCGGATGGAACGAGACCTCCCTTGACGGAACCAACGGACTGCTGGGAACGGGATTCTTTGACGGAAGGTTTTTTCTGCTCGGTTTTCGCGGCATCCTGCTGAGCGGCCACACGCCGCACGAGCTGGCCCTGGACAGCTCGCCGAATACGCTTCCTCTGAGCGGCGTCGCATTCGGCAACGAGCTCTGGGTCGCCGTCGGCGGAGACACACCCGCCGAAGCCCGCGGGGTCGAGGAGTGGCTGCCCGGGAGCGGCGACGGTCAACGGATCGTAATGATCTCCTCCGGTCTCGACGACTGGACGGCAATCGAAACAGGTGCCGATACGCCTCTCTACGGGGTCGCGTACGGCAACGGCCAATTCGTCGCCGTCGGCCACGCGGGCACGGTGATCACCTCCGTCAACGGAAGCGAGTGGACGGAGCAGGATTCCACCACCGATGAAACGCTCAACGCCGTGGCGCATGGGGACGGGTATTTCGTCGCGGTGGGCGGCGAGGGAATCGTGCGCTATTCGCAAGACGGAATGCTGTGGCAGGAACCGGCTACCCTGCCCGAAACCACGAAGGCGTATCGGGATATCACCTACGGTGACGGCCGATTCGTGGCCGTGGCCTCGGCGGACTCCATTATTCACGCATCCAGCCCAACTCAATGGAGCACGGCGAGCGCACCCGCAGGCCTCTACAACGACCGTATCTTTTCCGTAACCCACCGCTCGAACGGTTTTGTCGCGGCAGGGATATACGACTATACTCACCATGTGCCTCCTCCCGAACGAGCGCCGCTCTTGCTCGCCTCGGAAAACGGCGACGACTGGGTCGAGGCCGAAACCACCGCCGACTTTCCGCTCACCGCCGCGGGCGCATACGGAAAGGATTACCTGGTCGCGGGCGGTTATTACGATTTCTATTATCGCCAGGGACATACCCAGGCGCACACCTCCCCCGACGGCCGGGATTGGGAATCGCTTATCCCGTTTCCGCGCCCGGGGATTTTCTGGGACTTCCATTACACGGGCACGGAGCTCGTCGGCGTGGGAGACGGAGGAATGATCGTCTCCACATCGCCGGGACACCCCTTTTTCGCAAACCACCCGCAGCCCGTGCACGCGATCCAGAGAGAGACCGTCGAACTTTCCGCCGAAGCGGTCGATCCCCTCGACGGCGACCTCGCGTACCAATGGTTCCGTGACGGCGGGCCGGTCGAGGACGACGACCGCGTGAGCGGTGCGCAGACCTCCCGGCTCATCATTGATAACGTCGGTCCCGCCGACGCCGGCGTCTATACGGTCGCAGTCACCAACGCCGAGACAACCGTGACCAGCGACGAAGCCCTGCTCCAGGTCACGGCCGTATTTCGCGTCAGTCTCCATTTCGATGAAAACACCCCCGGATGGGAAATCGACCGGTTCGCCGCAGTCCAGGACGCCATCGACGCGGCGCCGGAAGAGCAGGAATCGAGGATTATCGTCGAACCGGGCACCTACTACGAAAACATCAATCTCTCGGGCCGTCCCGCCATGCTCACCGGAACAGACCCCGGGAATCCGGATACCGTACAAGCCACCGTGCTCGACGGGAGCGCAAACGAGGCGAGCGTGATCACAGTCGACAGCGGCGAAGACGACCGGACGGTGATTCGCGGATTAACCGTCCGCAACGGAAAGGGCGAAAATTTCCTGGCCGGGGGAATTCATATCGAAAATGCCACGCCGCTTATCGAACGAAACCGGATTGTCTCCAATACTGCTGAAATATGGGGCGGAGGCGTTTACATTTCCGCACCGGAGGCCGACTCACCCGTCAGGATTCTCGACAATTACATCCGGTCCAACACCTCCAACACAGGCGGAGGGATCTATGTACGGTCCGCCCCCGTCATCATCTCCGGAAACATCATCTCCGACAACCACGCTGTCTTTTCCGCAGGGGGCGGTATCAACGTTTACCACCCGCTGTCCGGACAAACGGTGGAGATCCGCGATAACCTCATCCTTCGCAACGAAGCCGCAGGAGAAGGAGGCGGGATCCGGCTCCGCAACACCGAAGGGGTCATCACGGGTACGGTTGTCGCCTGGAACCGCGCCGGGGTTTCGGGCGGGGGGATCCGACTGATCGATATCACCGAATCCGAGATCATCGAAAATTCGGTCGTCCACGGAAACACGGCCCCCGCAGCAAGCGCGGTCCACGTGGATCGCCGGCGCAACAAAAGGGTCGTCGATTTCATCAATAACATTGTTAGCCTCAACCGCGGAGAAACCGACACGCTGTCCGGGAGTATCGCCATCCGCTACTCTAACTTCTGGCGAAATGAAACCGCCGATCCTCTTCCCGAAAACCTCCCCTACGGCACCGACGGCAACACCGCGCTCGACCCGCTGTTCGTGGATCCTGAGAACGACAACTTCCGCCTCCAGTCCCAGGCCGGCCGGTGGGACCCCGGAACCAGCGATTGGGTCACCGACGCCGATCACAGTCCGCTTATCGCCGCCGGGGAGCCGGAGAGCGACGGCCACCGCCCCAACCTCGGGGCGTACGGATTGAGGGAAACGGCAAGCCGGCCCCTCCAGGAACCGGTGGTCTCGCTGGCGCCGGCCTGGCCCGGGTACGCCGACAAGGTGAACGGAAAACCGGTCCCGTTGATCCTGAGCCGGACGGGGCCACTCGGCGAAGCCCTGCCGGTCGAGGCGTCGATCACGGGCAATGCCTTGGAAGGGGTCGACTACGAAGTTTCGGGAACTCTGGATGGATTTTCGGAAGGTGAAGCGGCGATCGCCGTCGAAGTGACTCCCCTTCCCCACGACTCCATTCGCGGAAATCGCAGCCTCGTTTATTCGGTCGGGGATGCGGACGGCTTTATTGCGGGCGGCCAAAGTTCCCCTGTCCTGCCGGTCCTCGATCTGCCCTATTATTCCTGGATCGCAAAGAATTTTCCGGAGCCCGAATGGGAGGACGCGAATCAAATCGCCCCTTCGGCCGATCCATCGGGCACCGGCCTTTCGAATCTCGCGCGCTTCGCTTTTGCCCTGGCAGTCGATCACGCCGGCCGCATCCGTCTTCCCCGGATTGTCATGGAGCACCCGGCGGATAGCTCCGGCGACGCCCCGGTCCCAACAATCGTCTTCACCCGCCCGGTGCGCCATTCCGACATTCACTACATCCTCGAGGTATCGGACGATCTCGCCGAGTGGGAAGAACGCACTCCGGAGATCGTCGAAATCGAGTCATCCGGCGACGCCCCCGAGGAAACCGTCACGTGGCGGGTTGTGGATCCTCCCGATGACACGGACACAAGGCGTTTTATGCGTATCCGCGTTGTCATGACCGACGATCCGACTCTCCCGTAAGGTCGATCCGGAGCAAAGCGAATGCCGGAAACTTCCTTCGCGGCATAAAGCCGCTCCTACGGGAGAGGCGGCGGGAACAGGCGGTCCCTACGAACGCCGCAGCAGCGTATCGATTTCTTCGATATGCTTCCGTTTCGCCTCGTCGGGCAGCAGAGCGACTTCAAATCCGGTGCGGGCGATGGCGGCGAGCTCGGCATGCGTGAAGCCGAGGCTGCCGGCCAGGGCGGCGTATTCCTGATGCAGGGTGTTGCCGAAAATGAGCGGATCGTCCCGGCTGACCGTGCAACGGACGCCGGCGTCGAACAGCCGGCGGATGGGATGGCGCTCCATGGACTCGACGGCTCGGAGCTTGTAATTGCTGATCGGGCAGATATCCAGGGGAATCCCCTCGCGCGCCAGCCGTTCGACCAGAGCGGGATCCCCGGCCGCGCCGATTCCGTGCTCCACGCGCTCGACCCGGAGAAAGTCCAGGACCTCCCGGACCGAGTCCGCGCCGGTAAACTCGCCGGCGTGGGCCTTGGTCAGCTTCCCGGCCGCACGCGCCTCCTCCCAGGCCCGGGCGTTCCATTCCTCGAGCGGTTTCTCCTCGCTCCCGTGAATGTCAACCCCGTCGAGTTGCTTCCAGTTGGGCATCTCGTCGATAACCGTCTTCAGGGCACCCTGGTAATGATCGCGCCAGATCCCCATAAAAACCCGCACCTCGAAGCCGGCCGGCGCCGCTTCCTTGATGGCCTGCACGATCTCCTCCCCCGGCACCCCGAGAAACTCGATGATGCCGATGTGAAAGCTGGTCTCCAGGTAGCGCACGTTTTCGGCCCGGAGCTCCTCGAAGATCGCCCGCGCCGCCTCGTGATACCGTTCCGCCGAGGTGTACCATTCCAGGGCCATTTCAAACAGCCGGTCCTCGAACTCCTTGAACGTGTCAAACCGGTACTCCTGCGCCCACGACTCCGGATCACCGCCGAATTTTTCCGGATTCAATCCCGCCACCAGCCGGTACGGGACCGCCGCCTCGATATGCAGGTGCGTCTCGGTCTTCGGCAGCCTGTCAATGAAGGCCGCCGTTTCAGGATCGATTCGGGTGTTCATGTTCGGATGCTCCTAGTTGAAAATGCGTCTCCCAGGTGTGCGTTCCAGATTTTATCAGGCAAAAAAGAACCGGTCCCGGAAAGCATCCATCGGAAACCTCCCGTCCTTTGTCTGATATACGGAAAGACCCATAACCGACAACCGATCACCAATAACCGACACGCCCTCACCGCTTCTTTCCACGGCCGCCGAGCAGGTGATCCGGGTTCAATTTCTTCAAGGCGGCCGGTACGAAGAGGCCGTCGCGCCGGATCACTTTTCCGTCGAATGCGATGGTGCCCCCGCCGTAATCCGGGCGTTGGATCTGGACGAGGTCCCAGTGCACCTGCGAACGGTTTCCGTTGTCGGCCTGTTCGTAGGCCTGGCCCGGTGTGAAGTGGAAGGAACCGGCGATTTTCTCGTCGAAAAGGATGTCCCGCATCGGTTCCCGGATATGCGGATTGAATCCGATCGCGAATTCGCCGATGAAGCGGGCGCCCGGATCCGAATCGAGGATCTCGTTCAGCCGCTCCGAGTTGCTCGACGAGGCTTCCACGATGCGGCCCTTTTTGAAAACCAAACGCACCTGGTCGAAGGACGTGCCCTGATAGACACTCGGCACGTTGTACGTGACTTCGCCCTCCACACTGTTCTTTACGGGAGCGGTGAAGACTTCCCCGTCGGGAATGTTGTGGCGGCCGCCGCAGGGAATCACCCCCGTATCCTTGATGGAAAAGCGAAGGTCGGTTTCCGGCCCGCGAATCTCCACCCGGTCGGTCTTTTCCATCAGCTTCTTCAGGGCGTTCATGCCCGGAATCATACGGGAGTAATCGAGGGTGCAGACCCGGAAGAAGAAATCCTCAAAGGCCTCCGTGCTGCGCAACGCCTGCTGCGCCATCGACGGCGTCGGCCAGCGAAGCACCACCCATTTGGTCTTCTTCACCCGCCAGTCCAGGACCGGCTTCATCTTCCGCATCACCAGCTTGAGCCGGTCCGCCGGCACATCGGAGGTCTCGAAGATATTCTCAGCCCCCCGGACCGCGATGTAGGCGTCGATTCCCTTCATGCGGGCAAGCTCGATCTTCGAATGAAAGCCGTAGGCGTCCTCCTCGGCCTCTTTCATCAGCTCGCGGGCGATCCGGGCCCGGTGTACTTGGACGAAAGGGACCGCTCCGCGGGAGCGGGCCGCGCGCACCAGCGCCAGGGTCATCGAGTCCGGGATGTCGAACGCATCGATCAAGACCCGCTCGCCCTTCTTCAGTTCGGTGGAAAAGCCGGTCAGAACCCCGGCCAGTTGGTGATAACGTGTATCCATGATTCGATGGTTTGTCGGGTTGCCGATTCAAACCGATCAAAAGGAGTGCGAACCAACCTGTCGAGGGAAAGAAAACCGACGGACAACCCGTTCCTTTCGGCCCCGCGTCGCCGCTTCGAAAAGCGGTGCGTAGCACCGCACTCCAAAGTGCTTCGCGCGAAAAAAATGCAGCCTGCTCGTCAGGCGCCGCTTTCGGTTCCTTCGAGCCCATGCACCCGGCGACCCACCGACCGGAACCACCCAACCAAGCACCAATAACCGATAAACCCTCGCCCTCTCGCCTTCCCCCTCGCCCCTCCTCACGCCCGGCCGAATGTGGACGTCTTCGAGAGTTCCGGAAAGCAGATCCGGGAAACCGCTTCTTCGAAGTCGTTGACCCCGTCAATGATCTCGATCTCCAGGCGGAGGAAGTACAGCGGGACCGGGGACTCCATATCGTGGGGGATCCGGACGGCGTCCTTTTCGGTGGTGATCAGGAAATCGAGCCCCGCGGCCTCAGCCTGTTCGAAAATCCCCTCAAGCTCGTGCCTGGTGAACCGGTGATGATCCAGAAAACGCTTGGTAAACAGGACGCTGGCACCGAGCTCCCTTAGAAATCCCTCGAAACTCTCCGGAGTGGCGATGCCGCTGAACGCCCCCACCCGCTTTCCCTTCAGAGCGGCCAGCTCCTTGCGATCATTCCCCTTCACCTCCCTGAGGTGGGAGGGTCGGTGGGCGCATTCGATGATCTCCGCCTCCCGGTTGTAGTAACGGATCAGCTCTTCCAGTTCGCCGTCAGGCTGGCCGTTGGACTTAGTAAGGAACACATACGACGCCCGTTTCATGTGCTTGATCGGCTCGCGCAGAATTCCCCGCGGAAGCATCATTTCATTGCCGAAGGGGTTGGTTTTGTCAATCAGGAGGAGGTTCAGCCGTCCCTTCAGGGGCAGGTACTGGTAGCCGTCATCGAGGATCAACGTGTCCGCGCCGTACTTCTTGATCGCATAGGAGCCGCTCTTCACCCGGTTCTTGTCGACAATGACCATCACCCCGGGCAGGTTGCGCGCGAGCATAAAGGGTTCGTCGCCTGCGTTCTCCGAATCGAGCAACACGTTCTCCCCGTCACTCACCACCTTTGGAGGCGGGGGCTCGCCCCCGTGGGAAAGCCGCCGCCACCACTGACGCCAAAGGGGTTCGCTCTTGCTCTTGTACCCCCGGCTCAGGATAGCCACGCGCCGTCCGCGTTCCGCCAGCGAGCGGGCGAACTTTTCGACAACGGGTGTCTTGCCGGTACCGCCCACAGTCAGGTTGCCCACCACCACCACCAGGCATCCGAGCGGCTGGTCGTGAAGAATCCGTTTCCGGTAAAGCCAGGTCCGCAGTTGGACGATCCCGCTGAAGAGCACCGAATTCACCCGAAGAAACCCTCCGTATAGCGTGGCAAGCCGTCCCGAACGCCGTCCGTAAATGACGTCAACCGTGTACTGTTCAAAGCGATTGAGGCGGTTCTGGGCGCTGGCGAGGAGTTTCTTCAGCATCAATTCCGGGTGTTCATGGAGGTTCTCGATCTTGTAACTTGTTTTTTACAGGAAATCACCCCAAAAAGTGAACGTTTTAGCCGCCGGTGACAAAAGAAATGCCCATGCATTCTTTGAGAAATTACCGACACGGCGTAGATTGGGGTTCCGGAATGTCTATTGACGAAGTTCCGAAAATCAGACTTGGTAGAGGTTTTTTCCGAGCTCACACACAGAAAAGATGCAGTTGCAGTTGATCAAATCCAAGATTCACCGGGCCGAAGTGACCGACTCCAGCCTCAATTACGAGGGGAGCCTCGGGATCGACGAGGACTTTATGCGGCGGGTGGACCTCAAGCCCTACGAGAAGATCCTGGTCGGAAATCTGGCGAATGGCAACCGTTTCGAAACCTACGCCATTCCCGCTCCGGCGGGCTCCCTGAAAATCAGCCTGAACGGGGCCACGGCCCGACTGGGAAAGATCGGCGACCTGTTGACAATCATGTCCTTTTGCTCGATGTCCGAGAAAGAAGCCGCCGCCTGGAAGCCCAAAGTCCTGGTTCTTGGAAGCGCGAATGAAAAGGTGATAAAACAAGGCGAACGGTAGCCGAAGGTTATCGTCTTCACACCCGACCGCGCCGGTTTCCGCGCCCGCCAGCCCCGCCCCGCCTCCACTCTTGCAACAGACTCGATTATTCAATTTTCCATGAAACTGCTAATTATCGCCGGGAAGCCCAGCGTAGCGAGGGACATCGCCAACGCCCTGGGGAAAGTGCCGAAGAAGGAAGACTATTTTGAGAACGAGGACTATATCGTCGCCGCGGCCCAGGGACACCTGGTGGAACTGGTCATGCCGGAGGAGATCGACAAGAAGTACAGCTTCTGGCGCCTCGACAATCTTCCGATCATTCCCGCGGAGTTCCAGCTCAAGCCCATCGAGCGGACCAAGAGCCGGTTTCAGGAACTGAAGAAACTCTTCTCCCGGAAAGACGTGGAAGTGATCGTCAACGGCTGCGATGCCGGCCGGGAAGGTGAATTGATTTTCACCTACATTTACCAGCTCGTAAAATCGAAGAAACCGGTCAAACGCCTGTGGATGTCCTCCATGACCCCGGCCGGGATCCGCGAAGCTTATTCGCGACTCCGGGACGGCGAGGAGATGACGCCGCTCGCCGACGCGGCGCGGTGCCGTTCCGAGTCGGACTGGCTCATCGGGATCAACGGCACCCGGGCCGTGACCAAGCGAATGTTCGGGTCACGCGGCGGCCAGGCCGCCACCGTTGGACGGGTTCAGACTCCCACCCTGGCGATCGTCATGGAGCGGGAAAACCAGATCCGCGCCTTCAAGCCGCGGTCGTATTACCGCATCCTTGCCGACTTCGAAATCACCAAGGGGGTCTACCAGGGAATTTACCAGCGGCCGGATTTCAAGAAATCCGACGACGAGCACGACCGGGCGGACCGCATCTGGGACCGGGAAACGGCCGAGAAGATTCTCGAAGCGGTCCGGAAACTGCCTGTTGCCCCGGTGACCGAGGAACGCAAACGCAGCCAGCAGGCTGCTCCCCGCCTCTACGACCTGACCTCCCTCCAGCGCGAGGCGAACAACCGGTACGGCTATCCTGCCGGGCGGACCCTGCAAATCGCCCAGTCTCTTTACGAAAGGTACAAGGTCATCACCTATCCCCGCACCGATTCGCGGACGCTGCCGGAGGATTACGTCCCCGTCGCCCGGGAGACACTGGGAAACCTGGAAGACGACTACGCCGGGCACGCCCGGAAGGCACTGGATAACGATTGGGTCAAGCCGAACAAACGCATCTTTAACAATGCCCAGGTCAGCGATCACTTTGCGATCATCCCGACCAACGAAACCTCGAAGAAACTTCCTGAAAACGAAGCGAAAATCTACGACATGATCACCCGGCGCTTCATCGCGGTGTTTTACCCGAACGCCCAGTTCGACGTGACCACACGAATCACCAGCGTCGAGGAGCACCCGTTCAAGACCGAAGGCAAGGTTTTGGTCGAACCGGGCTGGCTCGCGGTTTACGGGAAGAAGGCGGCCGACGAAAACGCCTCCACTCTCACCCCCCTCGACCCGGCCGACGGCGATCCTCCGAAGGCCCGGACGGTCTCGGGCGAGCTCAGCGAAGAGGAAACCAAACCGCCGCCCCGCTACACCGAGGCCACCCTCCTCTCCGCCATGGAAGGTGCCGGAAAACTTGTCGACGACGAAGAACTCGCTCTTGCCATGAAGGAAAAGGGCCTCGGGACTCCCGCCACGCGCGCCAATATCATCGACCACCTCATCCGGGAAAAGTATCTGGAACGCGAACGGCGGGACCTGATCCCCACCGGCAAGGCCGAGCTTCTTCTCGGTTTCCTCCACGAGGTGAAAGCCGCCGCCCTCACCAGTCCTTCGCTGACCGGAGAATGGGAGTACAAACTCCACAAGATCGAGGAAGGGAAACTCTCCCGGGAGAGTTTCATGAAGGAAATCACCGACCTTACCCGGGATATCGTCGACAAGACCAAGAATTTCGAGGAAACCGACGAAAACGCCACCGAGACCTCCATCATCAGTCCGACCGACGGAAAGCCGATGCTGGAAAACGCCCGGCGGTACAAGTCGCAGGACGGGGATCTGGCCCTCTATAAAATTGTCGGCAACCGGAAGCTGGAGGAAACGGAAGTTCAGCAACTGCTGAAGGACCGGCGCATCGGTCCGCTCGACGGCTTTCGCTCCAAGAAGGGCAAGCCCTTCAGCGCGATTCTCGAGCTCGATGAGGACAACCGGATCCGCTTTGTCTTCGATAACGCCGGCAACGGCAACGGCGAAGGCGGGAAGATCGACTTCACCAACCTTGAAGTCATCGGCACCTGCCCGAAATGCGGCGGCAAGCTTTACGAAAGTGTGTCGGCCTACATCTGCGAGAACTCTCAGAACGAAGAGAAAAAATGTGATTTCCGCGTCAGTCGGAAAATCCTGGGCCGCGACATCGAGCGGGATCAGATGAAAAAACTCCTCGAACAGAAAAAGACCGACCTTCTGCCCAACTTCTGGTCCAAACGCTCCAAAAAGCCCTTTGCCGCCCACCTCGTACTGAAGGAAAAGGGGGATATCGGCTTCGAATTCCCGCCGCGCGCGGCGAAGAAAACCGGCGCCAAGAAGAAGACCGCCGCGAAAAAGGCGACCGCAAAGAAGGCCGCGAAGAAGGCCGAAGAGGAGGGTTGAAACACCTGCCGAGACCCGCCTGGAACCGGACAGGTCGGGAAGCCTCCGGTGTCGGGATCTCAGAAAAAGGAAAACGGTGACAACGTTGCATGAGCCTGATTAGTCTCTGTTCCGAATTACCGCTTCCCTGGCCGGCCGCGCAGGTGTTCCCCGAAGCCTTCCGCCCCGCCGGCAAGTAACCAACGCCGCAACATGAGCAAACGAACCAGAAAAGAAATCAAAGCGGGCGTCGTCGGCTATGGCGGCGCGTTCAATATGGGCCGGCGCCACTTGGAGGAGATGCGCGCGGCCGGAATGATCCCGGCCGCCGTCGCCGAAATCGACCCGGACAGGCTCAGGGAAGCCGATAAGGATTTTCCGGGAATCGGACTGTATTCCGATGTCGCCGGCATGCTGAAGGACTCCGATGTCGACCTGGTCACCCTGATCACTCCCCACAACACCCACGCTCCCATCGCCCTCCAATGCATCAAGGCCGGGCGACACGTCGTGTCCGAAAAGCCCCTGGCCATCACCACGGCCGATTGCGACCGAATGATCGCCCAGGCGCGAAAGAGCGGCGTGGTTCTCTCGACGTACCACAACCGGCACTGGGACGGTTGCATCCGGCAGGCCGTAAAGAAAATACGCGCCGGCGCCATCGGCGAGGTCGTGCGTATCCAGGGCCGCATGGGAGCCTGGGGAAAGCCCCACGACTGGTGGCGTTCAAGCAAGTCGGTTTCGGGCGGCATCCTTTACGATTGGGGCGTGCATCTTCTCGAGTACTCCCTCCAGCTTATCGACAGCGAAATCACCGAGGTAGCCGGTTTCGCCAAGACCGGTTTCTGGGCTCCACAAACCGCCTGGAAGGACGATACCAACGAGGACGAAGGCTTCGCCGTCGTGCGCTTTGCCTCCGGCCAGTGGCTGACCCTGTGCGTCACCGCCCTCGACGCAAATCCCAAGCCCGGCCGAATGGAGGTAACCGGCACCCGGGGTACCTATGTGTTCGAGCACACAACTTGGGAACTCATCACTCCCCAGTCGAAAGATGTCGTCATCCGCAAAGGCAAAAATCCTCCGGATGAAAGCCGCCGCTATTACGAGAACATCGTGGCCCACCTTCAAGGGAACACCCCCCTCGCGATCACCCCGGAATGGGCCCGGCGGCCGATTCACATCCTTGATCTCGCCGACCGCAGTGCCCGCCAGAACCGTTCCCTCAAGGCAAAGTACGGCTAGCTCGGTTCCAGGCATTGGGCTTATGGAGAGTGGGGACCGCTCGCTAGAGCGGTGGGGTGTGTCCGTTGCGCCGGCGGTACCCGTCCTTCCATCGATCTACCGCTTATCCGACGGACTCCCGGGGATCCTCCCTTCTGCAATGGCTCCGGCAATGAACCGCGCGGGACCGGCGCCTGCGAATAAGGATATCTTATCTCAAAATACACCCCCTCCTATAATCGAGTGCCCTCGAAAGCGGCAATCCGCCCTATTCGGAAACGGCCGGATGCTTCGGGACAGGGCTGTTGAGGCGGATTCCCCCCGCACGCCTCCCTTGGTCTCCGGGCGATCCGCCCCCCCATCGAAGCACATTTCGCTGCAAAAAACTTAGTGACAATTTCTTAGCATATGGTACAAAACCGTCACCTCTTCTCATTGATTAAAAAGGACCCATGCAAATCGGAATAGAAATCGTAACTCCTATCCTGGGCCTCATCGGTCTCGGGGTAGCCTTCTTGATCTTCAAAAACATCATGCGACTTCCCGGGGGGGAAGGCAATGTCGCGGACATCGCCTCCCAAATCCACCAAGGGGCCATGGTCTTCATGCGACGGGAAATGCAGATTTTGATCCCGTTTGTCATCGTTGTGGGCATTCTCCTGATTGTCTTCAAGGATCCGTGGGAGGGTATGGCCTTCTTTCTCGGTGCTCTCGCCTCGGGTCTCGCGGGATTCATCGGTATGTATGCGGCGACCAAGGCGAACGTCCGGACTACAATCGCCGCCAAGACCAAGGGAGCCGGCGCCGCCCTGAGCACGGCTTTTGCCGGCGGCTCGGTCATGGGATTGACCATCGCCTCAATGGGCCTCCTGGGAATCGGCGGGCTGTTCCTTTTCTTCGGTGAGACCGCGCATGATGTCCATGTCATCCACGGCTTCCCCATGGGCGCCGCGGTCGTCGCCATCTTTTTCCGTGTGGGCGGCGGAATTTTCACCAAGGCCGCCGACGTCGGCGCCGACCTCGTCGGCAAGGTTGAAGCAGGAATTCCCGAAGACGACCCGCGCAATCCCGGCGTGATCGCCGACAATGTCGGCGACAACGTCGGCGACGTCGCCGGGATGGGCTCCGACCTCTTCGAATCCTACTGTAACGCGCAGATTGCCACCATGGCGATCGCCGCGACCATGGCGCTCCCGCAGGTGGGGCAACTGATGGGCGTCGACGCAATCGCCGGCTCGGACGAAATGAGGCCGGTCCTCATGTACCTGCCTCTGGCGATGACCTCACTCGGAATCATCTGCGCCATGCTCGGGCTCTTTATCGTCAAGCTCGCCTCGAGGCAGCAGCCGGCCAGAGCCCTGCGTTTCGGCACCATCGGAGCCGCGCTCCTCTTTATCGTGTCCTCCTACTTCGTCATCGGGCATTTCGATGTCACCAGCGCGGTCTGGGGAGCCGTCCTGACCGGCACCATAGCCGGGATTGTCATCGGCCTCTCGACCGAATACTTCACCGGGGGCGCGCCGGTTCGGGGAATCGCTCGCTCGTCTGAAACCGGGGTGGCCACCGTGATCATCTCCGGGTTGTCGGTGGGCCTGTTTTCGGTAGCCATTCCGGCACTGACCGCGGCCCTGGCCATCCTGGTCGCCAGCAACCTGGCCGGACTTTACGGCGTGGCGATTGCGGCAGTCGGCATGCTCGCCACGATCGGGATCACTATGGCGATCGACGCCTACGGCCCGGTTGCGGACAATGCGGGCGGTATCGCCGAAATGACCGAGATGGGTCCGGAAACCCGGAAGATCACCGACGAGCTCGACGAAGTCGGCAACACGACCGCTGCTATCGGAAAAGGATTTGCGATCGGCGCCGCCGGTCTGGCCGCCCTGTCACTCGTGGTCGCCTTTGCGAGCGTCATCGGAGAGCGATTGGCCGAAATCGAAATGGGGGCGGCCAACGCCCTTGAGGGCGGCGAAGCCGGAATCGAACGTATTCTGGATTTCTTCCCGCTCTCCCTCACAGACCCGCACGTGCTGGTGGGCATCTTTATCGGGATCATGTTCCCCGTCCTGAACGGGGCCATCACCATGAACGCCGTGGGCAATGCCGCCCACGACCTGATCGAGGAAATCCGCCGCCAGTTCAAAGAGATTCCCGGTCTGCTCGAAGGCAAAGCCAAGCCCGACTCCGCACGGTGCGTCGACATCGCCACCAAGGGCGCCCTCAAGCGCATGGCGCTGCCGGGAAGCCTCGCGGTCTTCGGACCGGTTGTCATCGGGTTCCTCTTCGGCGCCAACGTTCTGGGCGGCGTTCTGATCGGAGCGCTGATGGGATGCTTCCTCCTTGCTCTCTTCATGTCCAATTCGGGCGGCGCCTGGGACAACGCCAAGAAGTACGTGGAAAAGGGTCACTTCGGCGGGAAGAACTCCGAGGCGCACAAGGCGACCGTCGTGGGCGACACTGTCGGCGACCCGCTCAAGGACACTTCCGGTCCGTCGATGAACATCCTCATCAACGTGATGGCGATCGTCAGCCTGATCATCGCCCCCATCATCCCCCTGGCCCCGATCTTCAACTAGGCCTGACGATGACTCGAGCAAGCTGTTTCCTGCTGATCGCCGCCCTGTTGCCCTTCGGTTTTTCGGCAGCCGCCGAAAAACCGGAGGGCTTCAGGTCCCTCTTCAACGGTGAGGACTTTTCCGGCTGGAAGGTACCCGAGGGCGACGGCGGTCATTGGCGCGTCGTTGACGGCGTGATTGACTACGACGCTCTCAGTGAAGCGCCCGGGGACAAGAACCTGTGGTCCGAGGAAAGTTTCGGGAACTTTGAGCTGCGCCTCGACTGGCGGATCACCTCGACACCCTTCGAGAACCCGAATGTCCCGCTGATCAAGCCCGACGGCTCCCATAAACGGGACGAACACGGCGAGGAGATCCGTATCACCGTTCCGGATTCCGATTCCGGCATCTACCTGCGCGGAAGTCCGAAAAGCCAGGTCAACATCTGGTGCTGGCCCATAGGCTCCGGCGAAATCTACGGCTACCGGGTCGACGGAAACATGCCGCCCCAAGTCCGCGCCGGCGCGACACCGACCACCGCCGCCGACAACGACATCGGGGAATGGAATACGTTTGAAATCACCCTGGTCGGCGAGAAACTCACCGTCGTTCTTAACGGTATCACCGTGATCGACGATGTTCGTCTCCCGGACATCCCCGAAGAGGGCCCCCTCGCCCTCCAGCACCACGGAAGAAAGAACGAGGCCGGAGAATGGGTCTCCTCCCCCTCCCTCGTCCAGTTCCGCAACATCCACATCCGCGAGCTATGAGGTCTTCTCGTCGGGCACCCCGTCGGGCGGCCCCGAGGACGTATTAAAAGAGCCGACAGCTCCAACAGGATCGGAACCTGAGGCGAAATACACCTCCCGCCAAGGAAGCAGCAGTCCCGCGCTGATCGGTCGGGGCAGACGCCGGTGCCACCTTGCGGTGCCGGAGCCGGTGGGCCGTGTTCGGTATAAGCGCTTGTGTTCTCCGCTCCGGCTGTCAGTAGCGGGGGGAACGGACCCTCAGGCCCGCCGCAAGCACCCTCAACAGCCGAATCCTCCCGAGCCTACAACTCTTCGCCATAAACAAACTGATCCAGATCCGCGGGGTGCGGGTAGTCGCTCAGAGTGAACGTTTCGACATGCCCGTCCAGGAACACGACGTTGCGGTACCCCGGATGCAACGGCTGGGGAGCCAGATTGCCGCTGCCGTGATGATCGGTCAGAGCCCAGGTACGGCTCGGCACCTCGATATCACTCAGGTGCCGGCTCCCCGAAGCGCCCGGATAAAGGAACGCCTGGTAGTCCGCACGCTGTCCGCCTGCTCCGGCGCCGGAATTCACCCGGTAACTGATCCCCGTGGGCACGTCATCCTCGCTCATTTGCGCCCGAAATCCGGGACACACCAGAATATCCGCGACGAGGAACTCGGCGCGCGGTCTAGGAAGGTCTAGATAAACGGCAAGGTCCCTCCCAACACGAGCGGAACCGCCCTGATTGTAGCGGTGGATCGCGGCGGTCGACCAGTAAGGGCCCGGCATGACGTCGTCATGATCGACCAGGTACATCTGCAAAGCCGTTCCGATCTGGCGCAGGTTGGAGCTGCAGCTGGAGCGCCGGGCGGACTCCCGGACGGCGCTGACGACGGGAATCAGAATCGCCGCCAGAATGCCTATGATCGCGATGACCGTCAGGAGTTCGATCAAGGTGAAACCCGAGCGTCTTTGCCGCCCGGCTGAGAGGGCGTATCTATTGGATGTAAGCTTCATTGGGTACCTCCTCGTTGATTCGTTGGATCAGGTTCACAGGATCAGGGCCCGACGAGACGAAGCCGAAAGAAGCGACGGGCGTTCTCGTTCAAGGGATGGGCATCGCGCACCTTGAGGTATTCGGGCGTCTCCTCAACGACCACGACCTCGCCCTCCCCGGAAGTCCATTCGTCCATATCGGCGGAGAGTTCCACGTGCCACGCCAGATCGGCGGCTTCGGGATTCCTCTCCAGGGTAAAGGTGAGGTAGTCGTCACCCTCGATCTCTTCCACTTCGGCACGCGGGAGCGAGCCGGCTTCGGATCGGTTCGGGTCGAGTCCCATGGCGAACTTGACCAGGTTGGCTATCCCGTCCCCGGCGGGTGACGCCTCGGGCGTCGCCGCCTCGCCGGTCAGGCCGAACTCCGCAGCCCAGGCTTCATAGGGCGGCGTATCGACGGTTTCCGGCATCACCGCGATTCCGAAGGGACTCTGCTCCCCGGAGACAAGAACCGTCACATCCCCACTGCCGTCCGCCGAAGCGCTGACGATGTTGCCGTTGCTCTCGTCCTCGGTCCGCTCCGCCCAGTACAGCGTGTCGCCCGAGGCGGAGACGGTGATTCCCAACGGTGCGCTCCGACCGTCGAACAGGGTGGCGCTCGTCCCTTCGTCTATTTCGTAAACACCGACGATCCCGCCGGTGAAATTGGTGTGATAAAATCGGTCGCCTTCGGGAGAGAGGCTGAGGCCATAGGTATCGGCTCCCAAGGTGACGACGGACTCTGTTTCCCCGCCGCCGGTTTCGACCGCGACGACCTCTCCATCAAGCGCCGAACCGAGGTAAGCGATCCCGGCCTGCGGGTCGACGGCGACCGTCGTGGACTGGAGGCCCGGACTGCGTTCGATGAGGTGAACCTGACCTGTTCCGTCCGTCGACGCGGAATACAGCCCGCCGTCCCATTCCGCCCAGTACAGGAGGCCGTTCTCTTCATCAAGGGCGAGGTGCTGTCCCGTTTCGACCGCCGTCGAAATCTCGATCAGATCGGTCCCGTCCAGATTGGCCCGCATGAGCCGTCCCCCGGTGTCCTCCACCCAGTAGAGGTGCTCGTTGGTCGGATCGATCGCGATTCCGATGGGACGCTCCAGCCCCGCGACCAGCGTGCGCGGATTGCTCCCGTCCCGTGCGGCCGTGCGGATGGCGTTCGCGTTGGTCCAGAAAATCTCGCCGGGCTCGATTTCGGGCGGCTCGGGAACCGGAGCGCCCGCGGTTACGAGGAGATTGTCAAAAACGGTTGTTTGAGAGGAACCGTCGCCCCCGCCGAACATCTGAAAACCGGCATAACCTCCTTCGGCGAACGCAGCCTCGGTATCCAGGCCGTGCTCGCCTTCAAATACCCGCTGCCCATCGACAAAAAGAGCTACGTCCCGTTCATCGATCCAGAGAGCCACTGAGAATTCCTTCTCCATGAACCCCTCGACACCGGTGTCGAAAATCGTCGTCTCAACACTGTCGTTGCGAACACGCAGGGCCAGACGGTCGTGGTTGTTGCGGAACCGGAGCGAAAACGTATCTCCAAAATTCGCGTAGTTGTCGATCCCCAGCCAGGTTCCCAAGCCAAAAATAACATCCGCCGTTTCGCCGAGCTCGACATCGAATTCGAATAGATGCGGTTCCTGGACAAAACGGAATGCCTGATTGTTGTGCAGGACGGCGAAGCGGTTGCCGTCGTCCTGCTCGTTGGGACCGATCGTCAGGTTGAGTTGCTCGTCGAGAATCTCCGGGGTCAGCACAGCGTTGGTCTGCGCGGCGATCCGGTAATCCTCATCGGAGCCGACCGGCAGCGGGCCGTCGCCGTAGCCGGAAAAATCGTCGCTGAACACGACCCGGGGCTCAGCCGGCGGTGTGGACGGGCCTTCGGGGTTGGAAACGATCCGGTACCATTCCAGCAGCGTGGAATGGGTGGTCCCGCCCCCCCCCAACATCTGGAAGCCCGGATAGGCCCCGTCCTCGAAGGCTTCGAGGTTCAACAGGTGCTCGCCCTCGAAAACCGACTCCCCGTCGACGAAAATCTCGAAGTCGTCCCCGTCGATAATCATAGCCAAGCGGAACCGCTTTTGCATAAATCCGTCGACACCCGTGTCAAAGAGTACCGTCTCCTCACCATCCGCGATGGTTCGGATCGCCAGACGGTTGTGGTTGTTGCGGAACCGCAGTGAAAAGGTGTTGGAAAAATTGGCGTAGTTGTCGATACCCAGCCAAGTGCCCAGCCCGAAAGTGACGTTCGGCAACTCCCTCGACCCTTCCCCGAGATCGAGGTCGAACTCGAACATCAGAGGCTCTGGTCCGTCCAAGGTGTACAGTTCCCGGTGGTGCAACACGGCAAAACGATTACTGCCGTCCTCGTTGGGACCGATCTCCAGCAGGAGGCCGTCCTCGGCGTGGGTTGCCGCGAGCACGGCATTGCTCTGGAGTGCCATCTCGTAGGTCTCCTCGGAACCGACCGGCAGTTGGGTGCCCGCCTCCCCTTCAAAATGATCTTCGAACAGGACGGTTTCGGCCTGCGCCAGGGAAAGCGAGAGCAGCCCGGCTGTAAAGCCGGCGACGAGATTGCGGATTGGGGAAATCAATTTCATGGATTAGCCTTGTTCGTATTTTTGGTTGAGAGGTTAAGTGCGGGAACCGGAGCATCCCCTTCCTCCCGAACCACATGGTACGGGTAGGCGTGGGAACACGGTTTCGGCTGATTTCCGTGCATGAGCTCCAGAAACATTTCAGCCAGTGTGAGAGCGACTTCATTCGGATCGACCTCGATGCGGATAACCGGAAAGGGATGCAGAATGTCCGAACCGCGATTGGAGTGGGTTACGACCATCAGTGTATCCGGAATTCCAATATCCAATTCGATCATTGCGGTCGCCGCATCGCGGAACAGGAAATCGTCCGTGATCACCAGGCCGTCCGGCTTCTCCCGCCGCGAAATCCACAGGTCCTTGAACTCTTCCCAGCCCGCGGCGTTCAAGGCCGGATGAAGGTCCTCGCGCACCCATTCGGGCGGCGGGAGCGAGAGCCCGTTGGCCTCCAGGGCATCCAGAAACGCGCGGTAAAAAGTACGGTCGGTGTTTTCCCCCGGATCGCTCTGGCCGCGCTCCCAGCCCATGAGGGCGATCCGCTTTCTCCCCGCTTCCCGCAGTTGTGCCACGGCCGCCTTCATAAACGCCTCGGGATCCGAATCAACCGAATACTCATGACGGCGCCCGATCCCCACCAGCGGAATCCCCTTCTCCCGTAAACGCCCCGTCCATCCCGGATGGGGAAACGCGTACACCGCAATCACGCCGCTGAAACGGTCCGCCTCCAGGTCCTCCAGAAACTCGCGGCAAGTCAGTTCGGTGGAGTCCTCGTTCGGCATGAGCTGGCCGGTGTAAAGGCGAACCGTCCTGCCCGCATCCTCCAGAAAGGCCTTTACCTCCCGGGCCACGCGCAGGAAAAAGTACGAAGCCCGCGGATGGGACACATCACGGTCGATCAGCACAGCAACCGGTTTCTCGGGCCTCTTCTCCGCCACAAAAGTGCCCTTCCCCTGTCTTCGAACCACCCAGCCTTCCGAAGCGAGTATCCGAAGGGCCTCCCGGGTCGTTATCACGCTGACATCAAACCGCTTGGACAACCTGTCCTCCGACTCCAGCTTCTCCCCCGGTTTCATCCGCCTGACGATTTCGTCACGCAAAAGCCCGGCCACTTGGCGGTACAGAGGATGGCGGTTCAATTCGGACATGATATATTCTATAACCTCAGTCCTTATAAGAAGTCAAAGGAAAAATTCGGTTTCCCGTGTGCTTCCCCACGGTATTACGACCAGTGCGCCACCGCCGAACGGCAGTGCGGGCGGGAGTACCGTCCGGGCGCTTCAGGCCCGCTCCGGCCGCAGTTCCGCGTAATCCGTGCAAAAGCGCTCGTAGGCGCCCCCGGGAATTTCCAAAAGGTCGTCGCCGGCGCGCATTTCGGCGGTCAGGGTCTCGAGCATCGGGCGAACCAGATCCTCCCGCTCCCAGGCCAGGTTGACGCTTTCCCGCGGATCTTCGATCACGTCATAGAGTTCGAAAAAGATTTCGTCCTTGAACAGGTCGACGATCAACTTGTGGTTTTTCCCGACCACGCAACGCTGGAAGTTGCCGCGGGCGCCGTTGCCGTCGGCCTGGATGAAGATGTGTTCGCGTTGAAGCGGTGCATCTCCTTCGATGACCCCACGAAGGGAAACTCCCGACAGGTCGCCGGGGTCGTCGAGATCGAGGAAATCACAAAGGGTCGGAAGCACGTCGAGGTGGCTGACCAGCGCGTCGCTGGTTTTCACCTGCCGTTGTCCCCGGGGGAGCTTGAGGCTCATCGGTACGTGAGTGGATTCTTCATACATGCACATCTTCTGCCAGAGGCAATGGGATCCGAGCATTTCGCCGTGATCGGCGGTGAAAAGGATCAGGGAGTCGTCGTAGATTCCCTCCTCTTTCAGCCTCTCGAGAATCCGGCCGACGGCATCGTCCAGCAGGCCGACGAGCCCCGCGTAAACGCGCCAGATCTCCCGCCAGTCCTCGCGCGTGTACCCGGCGCCGACAAACCCAGGCAGGTTGTAGAGTTGCAGCGGCGACTGACCGGTGTCCCAGCGAGCCACGTTGTCGGAAAGCTCGACCTGCTCGACCCGGGAGTACCACGGCTCCGGAATCTCCAGCGGGGGATGCGGGGCGAGGTACATGAGATTCAGAAGAAACGGTTTCGTCCGGTCGCGCTTCTCGATTGCCTCGATTCCGCGGGAGTTGATGTATCCATCAAAAAAATACTCGAATCCGTGCTCGTAACGGCCCGTGGCCGGGATACTGTACCAGCGCGGATGGGTCACGCGGCCGCCCGTCATCTCCGGAACCAGTCCCCGGAATTTCGCTCCGCCGGGAGGCCGAACGCCGGCGGCCCGGACAAATTCCCCGTAATCCTGCATCTTTCGCGCGCCGAGCCAATGGGTCCCGCTGGAAGGATCCTCGTCCAGCTTCCCCTTCTGGTACAGGTGCTGTTTCCCCGCGTGCCAGCTGTCCCACCTCTCCTCCATCAAGGAGTAGAGGGTGGGAATCTCCGGGCGCACGTAACCGTGGGCCTCGTCCTGCTTCCGCCAGGGATTGATGAGCGACCCGTTGCGGTTGGGGGTGCGACCGGTAAAGAACGCTCCGCGCGACGGAACGCAGAGAGGCGAGGCGCAGTAGGCCCGTGAAAACGAGGTGCCGTCCTCCATCAGGGCGCGAATATTCGGGGTATGCTCGCCTATGAAGTCGGCCCGGAGCTGGTCGGCCATGATGATGATCACGTGGGGCGGTTTCTCCCGCGGGACGGCGGATTCGTTTTGGCTCGTCATCGGTCGCCTGCATACCCCGGTATCCCCGGCGGCACAAGCCCCAAAATTCGCCCCGGGAGGACGAAAGTTTGACCAAAGATTGTCAACTCTCCTGAATTCCGCTCGAATTCCGGGAAAACCCTTGTTCAACGGACTTCACGATGGGCCTTTACAAAAAACTTCGCACCCTCGCACCGGCGATTGTCGTCATGTGCCTTTCCGGCTCCCTGCTCCAGGGCGAAACCCCGCTTTTCCACGACGATTTCAACGACGCGCCCGTAGGCGGTCTTCCGCGAACGCAGTCCCAAGGCGGTCCCTGGGAATCCGTTTCGACCGGGCACGGCGAGCTTTTCGTCACCGAGGACACGGAGGAGCTTTTCGGCAAAGGTTCGCAGAACCGGTTTCTGAGGGGAGTCGACGCGGGCGATTTCAACATTTTCGCCGGCCTCTCCTCTTTCCGTGAGGTGGTACGGCTGAGTTTCGACTTCATCGGACGCAACACGGAAAACGACCACCGCTGGCTCAACATCAACTTTTACGCCGGCAGCGGCAACGACCGGGCTCACGTGCTCTCGTTGCGCGTGAGGGACGAAACAATCCGGGGACTCAGTCCCGAAGTCCCTTACGGCCCGAACAAAGAAGTCCACCGCTTCGAAACATTCGTCAACAACGCTTCCTCCCGTATTGTTTATTCGGCGCCGGACGGCTCCGAACGGGAGCTTTCCCCCGGAACGGCCGCGGTGTGGGTGAACGGCGAAACCGTGATCTCGAGTTACGTGTTCGCACGTTCGTCTTCCGGGGTGGGTCCGATCCATTCGGTCAACATCAACCCGGACAGCGATTCGGTCATCACCTTCGATCTGGACAATTTCACCGTCACCGAACCCGATTACGAGGAAATCGAACCCCCCAACGCCGTTCCCGGGGAGGACGGGCGCCTCGTCTACACGGAGGATCCCCTCGGCAACCGCATCCCGGATTTTTCCAACGCCGGCTACATGGGCGGCGGAGTCCCGATCCCGGAGGACGTTCCCGTCGTGATCACCCTGGAACCGGAACCCGGTGACGACACCGCCCGTATCCAGGAAGCCATCGACACCGTTGCCGGCATCCGCAAAAACCAGGAGGGTTTCCGGGGGGCCATTCTGCTGAAAGCCGGAGATTATCATATAGAAGGATCCCTGCGCATCGCCTCGAGCGGTATCGTCTTGCGGGGAGAGGGCCGCGGCGCCAACGGGACCGTTCTCCACGCCACCGGAACCGACCGGCGAACGCTGATCGATGTCGACGGGACCGGAAGCCTCCAGGCCACGTCATCCGCCTACCCTATAGCCGACAGCTACGTCCCCGTGGGTGCACGGACCTTCGAGGTCGAGAACGCGATCGGCCCCGAAGTCGGCGACACCATCATCGTCCACCGTCCCAGCACCGAGGAATGGATCTCGGCCATCGGTATGGACGAAATTCCGGACCGGCCGGACGGGGGCACCGTGACCCAATGGCAGCCGGGAGCCTACGACATCCGGTACGACCGGATCATCACGGAAATCGACGGCAACCGCATCACCGTCGACGCCCCGCTCGCCAACGCGATCGAGGATCAATACGGCGGAGGATGGATTTACACGTACAGCTACCCCGGCCGTATCAGCCAGGTGGGTATCGAATACCTCCGCTCGGTCTCGGAATACGACGGCTCCTCCACGGATGAGGACCACGCGTGGACGTTTATCGAGATCAATCGAGTCCAGAACGCGTGGGTGCGCGAAACCACAGCGGTCCACTACGCCTTCGGCAATACCCGGATACGCAACCAGGCCAAGTGGATTACCGTGGAGGACAGCGCGAATCTCGACCCGGTCTCCGAAATCGGCGGCAGCCGCCGGTACCCCTTTTACGTTCAAGGACAATTGAACCTCGTCCAAAACTGCTACGCCCGCTTCGCCCGGCACGATTTCGGGATCGACGCCCGAACTCACGGGCCGAATGTGTTTCTCAACTGCAACGCCGACGATTCCTACTCGGATACCGGCCCGCACCACCGTTGGGCGACCGGGACGCTGTACGACAACGTTCACATTCCGGACCGCGACATCGCCGTGCAGAACCGCCTGTGGTACGGTACCGGCCACGGTTGGGCCGGTGCCAATCACGTGGTCTGGAACTCTTCGGCCCGGCGCACGGTGGTGCAGAACCCGCCCACGGCCCAGAACTGGGCCATCGGCGTCAAGGGCGCCAAGTGGGCCGGCGCCTTCCCCGACTACGCGGAGGATGGCTATTGGATCTCACCCGGCAACTATGTCGATCCGCAAAGCCTGTACCTCAAACAACTCGAGGAACGTCTCGATCCGGAGCACGGCGCGGGCGGACTGATTTCGCTGGTAGATTTCTCCTCGACCTCCGGCGGCCTCGATGCACTGGAGGATGACAGCTTCACCTTCAACCTGGATCGCCGCGGCAACAAGGATGGCCGGATCCGGGTGGAGTACGGCATCTCCGGCCCGGGCGCCGGGCTGATCGACCTCGACTCGACGCCCGAAACCGTGGGCATCTCCGCCAACCGGTCGTCCGGCAACCTCAGGGTCGCGTTGCATGAAGACGCTTTCATTCCGGAGGACACCGAAGTGACGATCCGTCTCGGACACGGAAGCGGCTACAGCGCCGGCGCCGCCGACACCGCCACCCTCTCGATCGCCGCTCGTCCTATCGACGCCTGGTGGGCCGAACATTTTTCCGACGACGAACGGGCCGATCCCGCGATCGGAGGCGACCGCGCGTCTCCCGCAGGCGACGGCGTTTCCAACCTCGTCAAGTACGCACTCGGCCTGGACCCGCGGGTACCGGTACGCCCCGGTGAGCTTCCCGCTCCGGACGTCTCCGAAGGACGCCTCGAATTCACCTACGAACGCCCGGCGGATGTCCAGGACGTCCGGTACGTTGTCGAGGTCTCGGATGACCTTTCCCAATGGGCTTCAGGCGACGAGTACACGGAAAAGGAGATCTCCGTTCAGGACGGGACCGAACGGGTCACCGTCCGCGACAAGACACCG
>PWMU01000172.1 GCA_003558065.1 Opitutia bacterium
AGGTTTTAAGCGACTTCATGAACAAAACCAAAGGCAAGACGACCTCGCTTAAATGCCTACCGGACCTTTGTAGCTCGCTTTTTTCTGCCACCGCATGATCCTTCGATGAACCAATCTCGAGCAACACGCTGGAAGCGTGTTCCAGTGTTCCTGACCCGAGGCATTCGGGTCGGGAGAGTGTCGAGGAGACAGGCTGCAGGAGCGGCTGGATGCCGCGACCCTGAAACCCGAAACCGGCCCGCTTCTTCCGAACTAGATCTTTACTATTCCGAGGGCCGTGCCTAGCCTGAGAGGAATCATGGCACAGGTCGAAGTCGAATCCAAGCCCTCCCGCCACAGTTTGCCCGATGCGACCGGGCATTTCGGGCCTTATGGCGGCATGTACGTCCCGGAAACACTGGTTACGCCGCTCTTCGAGTTGGCGGAAGCCTACCGGGAGGCCTGGGAGGATCCGGCATTCCACCGGGAGTTGGACCTCCAGTTGAAGACCTATGCGGGACGGCCGACGGAACTTTATTTCGCCGAGCGGTTGACCCGGCACCTCGGCGGAGCCCGCGTCTACTTTAAGCGGGAGGATCTGCTCCATACCGGAGCCCATAAAATCAACAACGCGCTCGGCCAGGCCCTGCTCGCAAAGCGCATGGGAAAGAAGAGGATTATCGCGGAAACCGGGGCGGGTCAGCACGGGATCGCGACAGCATCAGTGTGTGCCAAGTTGGGGCTCGAGTGTATCATTTACATGGGAGCGGTCGACATGGAGCGGCAGGCGCTCAACGTGTACCGCATGCGCCTGTCCGGGGCCGAGGTGCGGGGGGTGGACGCCGGCCAGAAGACCCTCAAGGAAGCGATCAACGAGGCGATCCGGGATTGGGTGACCCATGTTCGTTCGACCCATTACGTGCTCGGGTCGGCCTTGGGGGCTCACCCGTATCCGATGATGGTGCGAAACTTTCACAAAGTAATCGGCGAGGAAACCCGGCTGCAGATAATGGAAGCGGAAGGGAGGCTGCCCGATGAGATGGTCGCGTGCATTGGAGGCGGCAGCAACGCGATCGGGTTCTTTTTTGATTTCCTGGATGATCCCGGCGTTCGTCTGACCGGAGTGGAAGCGGGCGGCTATGGAATTGCGCCCGGGAAGCACGCCGCCCGTTTCGAGGGCGGAAAACTGGGCGTCCTCCAGGGGTGCAAGACCTTTATCCTCCAGAATCCCGACGGGCAGATCGACGTGACCCACTCGGTTTCCGCGGGCCTCGATTACGCGGCCATCGGACCGGAGCACGCTTACTACCGGGACAGGAAACGTATCGACTTCGCCTACGCCACCGACGAGGAAACGCTCGAGGCATTCCGGATGTGCGCCCGGATGGAAGGGATCATCCCGGCGCTGGAGTCGGCTCACGCCCTGGCCTGCGTGGCGAAACGCGCGCCCCGTCTGCCGTCCGATTCGGTGATCGTGGTCAATCTCAGCGGGCGCGGCGATAAAGACGTCCAGGAGGCCGCGCGGCTGATGGATGCCGTGGAGCAGGCGAGATGATCAGCATGACCGGATACGGGCGAGCGTCCGCAACCGAAGGGCAGTACGAGGTGATCGCGGAGATCTCGTCGGTGAACAAGCGCAACCTGGACATAGCGGTATCCCTTCCCCGGGAGTGGCATGAACTCGAAGCGGATGTGGCCGGGCGGGTGCGTGGAGTGGTGAGGCGTGGAAAGGTTTATGTATCGATTCGCGCCGAGGATACGCGGAATAAGGAAGGCCTGGACTGGAATGAGGAAGCGGTGGCCGCGGCTTTGGACCGGCTGCGGAGCCTGGCCGTGCGCAACGGGGTGCCCTTCGAGGGAAGCGCGGACCTGCTCTACCGGATGGCTTTGCAGTCGTCGCAGTCCGGCGGAATGCCGGCGGCGGACGCGGTGCGCGAGGGCGTGGAAGCGGTTGTGGGGGAGGCGTTGCGCGCGCTGGCTGCGATGAGGGCGAAGGAAGGGGCCACGCTGGCTGCGGACCTGGGAACCCGGGTCGAACAGCTCAGGAGCTGGACCGGCGAGATTGAGGAGTATGCCTCCGGGGGCGTGACGCGTTACCGTGAGCTTCTCTTTCAGCGGTTAAAGCAGGCAGGGCTTGACCTCGACCTTGATGACGAGCGCGTGCTCAAGGAAATCGCGCTCTTTGCCGATCGTTGCGATATTTCGGAAGAAATCACCCGCTTGAAAAGTCACCTCGACCAGCTGGGGGCATGGGTGGGCCAGCAAGACGAACCCGTCGGACGCAAGGCCGAGTTTCTTGTGCAGGAAATCAACAGAGAGATCAACACCATCGGCAGTAAGGCGAACGACTTGCGGATCTCCAGGAGCGTGATCGACTGCAAGAACGAACTCGAACGCATTCGCGAGCAGGTTCAGAACGTGGAGTGAAGGGTCGCAGGGTCGGACCTACCCATGCGGTGGTTCCAGTTTCTCGGGGTGGACAAAGGAGTAAAAGATGTAGAGACCGACTCCGATGCAGATGGCGCTGTCGGCCACGTTGAACGCGGGCCAGGCGAATTCTCCAAAGCGGAAGTCGAGAAAATCGATGACGTAGCCGTGAGCGATGCGGTCGACCAGATTGCCGACAATGCCCCCGCAAAGGAATCCGAAGCTGATCTGGCCCGGTGTGGTGCGCAAGCCGAGTTGATGACGCAGTTTGTAAATGAAGGCCAGCGCGACCACCGCGAGCAGGGCGAGCCAGTAACTCATCCCCTGGAATATTCCCCAGGCGGCTCCGGTGTTCCCCCAATGGACAATATAAAAAAAGCCGGGAATGACGGCGATGCGATCGAGCTCGAAATCAACCGCCAGGTAGATCCAGATCTTGGTAACCTGATCGAGAAGAAATACGGCGCTCGCAAGTGCGTACAGAGGCTTGTACCGGCACATCCGGTTGATGATGCGGCCGGCGGACATCGGAAACAGGTGGCGACGGAGTTTCACAGCCGGCACAAAGACGGCCGGCAGTCAGCCCGGCGAACTTCCCTCATACAGGGACCAGTTGTTAATCGGACAGTCACAAAGCGCGTGAAACTCAACCTAATCGTCGGAATCGTCGGTTAGGAATTCATTGGCGTCGTCCCCGGAATCGAGATACGTGCCCCCCCGTTGAGACGGGCGCTTGAGGGTCTTTTCGTATTCGGCCTGGCCCTCAACCGAATAACGGGCGAAAGGCACGGCCATCAGGCGTTCTTTACGGATGGGCTGGCCGGTGATCTCACAGACGCCGTAGGTGCCTTTGTGGATTCTGTCGATGGCGGCTTCTATCTCGGCCAGGGCTTCCTGTTCGGTCGATACCAGGCTCAGGGCAAAATCCCGGTCGAAGGAGTCGGTTCCGGCATCGGCCATGTGTTGGCTGTAGCTGGAAAGATCCCCGGTATCCTCTTTGCTGGAACGTTTGAGCGTGTCTTTGGTGTGGAGGTCCAGCTCGGAAAGAACATGATCCCGCAGTTCGATCAGGAGATCGAAATAGGGCACGAGCTTCTTGGGAACCTCCTTCTTCTGCGCGCTGATCGGGTCCTCCTGGGTCTTCGGGTTCCTTCCGAGAATGTCGGACAACGAAGCGGCCCCGAGGACGCGTGCTTTGGGTTTTGGCTCCTCCGTGGCGGCGGGAGCTTTCTTTGCGGGGGCCGGCACGGCTTTCCTGGCGGCCGGTTTGGCGTCCGTTGCGGATCGGGACCGTGCCACCTGCTGAGCTTCTTCCATGGAGAATGCAATCGGGCGACTCTTGGGCGGCACGCGGGTCGACGTGGTGTCGCCTGACGAGCCCCCGGGCCTTTCGGCGGCCGCGGGTTTTCCGGAGCTCGTCGCCGGTTTCGGTGCCGGGGCCGCTTTTCTGGCCGCCTGCTTCCTGGCCGGGGCCTTCTTTGAGGCGGCCTTTTTCGCCGGAGCCTTTTTCGCGGCGGCTTTCTTTGCCGGGGCCTTTTTCGCGGCCGACTTCTTCACGGCTTTCTTCGCTTTACCCACGTTCTTCGTGACTGATTGGGTCGGTTTTTTCTTTTTGGCGGAAGTCGAAGCTGCGGTTTTGGATTTATTCACTGAAACGGTTTTCTTTTTTGTTGTGGTTTTTCTGGCTTTCCCCTTGTTCCGGGGGATCGGCCTTTTCTTCGAAACAGGCTTGCCGGCATTTGCCTGCCGGACCTTCTTTGCCGCGACCCTATTGCTGGAAGGAGCCTTTTTCGCGGTTGTTTTTTTTGAGGAGGCCTTTGTCTGGGTAACCCTTTTTTTCATTGGACGTTTTTTGAGGTTGGAGGAGCGTTCACCGCTTCTGTGCAGCGGGGGCACATCCCGGTTTCGTCGTCGTCTTTCATCAACTCAAAAACCCAACGCCAGCAGCGCGGGCATCGTTTTCCCTCGGCGTGTTGAACTTCAATGTTCGATTCCTCTGCGAACCCGATGGAGACCGCCGACACGATAAAAAGTTCGGGTAAAAAGCTCTCGTAGCGTTCCAGCAGCGCGCGGGAGGGAGAGTCGGCGGGCATGCGGATCACCACCGAGGCCTCAAGCGACTTGCCGATCTGCTTGCTCTGACGGGCGGCCTCAAGCTGGTCCAGCACCTGGCTGCGCAGCTTCAGCAGTTGGTCCACATCCTCCGCGGCTGAGGAGCGTTTCCATTCCTCGGGAATCACGGGCCAGTCCTCCAGGTGGACGGGCGAATCGGACAGATCCCGGTCGCCGTGCGCGTAGGACCAGGCTTCGTCGGCGGTGAAAGTGAGGATGGGAGCCAGGATCCGCACCAGGCAGCCGAAGATGTCGTGAATCGCGGTCTGGGACGAACGCCGGAGAGGATCGTCCGCCCCCAGAGTGTAGAGGCGGTCCTTGAGGATGTCGTGATAGGTTGCGGAAAGCGTCACCGTGGAGAACTGATTGCAGAGCTGGTAAACGCGCTGGAATTCGAAAGCGTCGTAGGCGGCGGTTGCCTGGCGGCAGAGTTCGGCGGTCTTGGCGAGGGCCCACTGGTCGACGGCGTCGAGGGATGCGTGGGGAACGCGGTGCTTCTCGGGCTCGAAATCGTAGAGGTTGGAAATCTGGAAGCGCAGCGTGTTGCGCAGACTCCGGTAGGTGTCGCCGACGTGCTTGAGGATCTCGTCGGAAATGGGCGCGTCGTTGCGGAGGTCGATGGACGCCACCCACAGGCGGATGACGTCGGCTCCGAACTGGTTCAGGTAGGATTCGGCCGTTTCCGGCTTGCCGTCGCTCTTGCTGATTTTTCGCCCGTCCGCTCCGACCACGAAACCGTGGGTGAGTACCTTTTTGAACGGGGCGGCCCCTTCGGTGGCCATGGCGACCAGCAGCGAGGACTGAAACCAGCCGCGGTGCTGGTCGCTGCCTTCGAGGTAGAGGTCCGCCGGCCAATGGAGATTCTTCCGCTTTTTGAGGACCGCGAGGTGACTGGAACCGGAATCGATCCAGACATCCAGCGTGTCTTCGCCCTTGGTAAGTGTTTTGCCGCGCCGGGATTCCGGGAGATCGAGCGTCCGCAGGGTTTCCTCCGCGGACTCCTCGAACCAGAATTGTGTGCCTTCGGTTTCGACCCGGGCGGCGATGGCGCGGATGGTATCGGTATCCAGTAACGGGGTACCCGTTTCGTCGTAGAAGGCGGGGATGGGAATGCCCCAGGAGCGCTGTCGGCTGATGCACCAATCCGGGCGGTTTTCGACGGCGCCGCGGATCCGCGGCTTGCCCCACTCGGGGATCCACTCGACCTGCTCGATGGCTTCCAGGGCCTTCCGGCGAAGGTCGTCCTTGTTGAGGGAGACGAACCACTGATCCATGGCGCGGAAGATGACGGGCGTCTTGGAACGCCAGCAGTGGGGATAACTGTGTTGAACCGATTTAGAGGCCAGCAGGGCGTGACGGGTCTCCAGTGACTGCAGGACGGCCTCGTTCGCCGGGCTGTGTCCGCCCGATTCGAGCACGCTGAGGCCGGCGAGGTCGGGCGGCAGCGTTCCGTCGTCGACGAAGTTGCCGTCGTCGTCGATCGGGCAGTAGGGCGGGAGGCCGTGCTCCAGGCCCGTCAAATAGTCGTCGAGACCGTGCCCCGGGGCGATGTGCACGCAGCCGGTCCCCGAGTCGGTGGTGACGTAGTCGGCCGTAACGAGGGGTGCGGCGCGATCGAGGAACGGATGCCGGGTCTCGAGTCCGGCGAGTTCAGCGCCCGGGAGGGTGCGCAGAACTTCGAAGTTCTCGAGGCCGCACTCGGCGACGAACGATTCTACGAGCTTTTCGGCGACGATGAACGACCGGTCTCCGGTCCGGACGACGGCGTAATCGACTCGCGGATGCACGGCGATCGCCAGGTTCGCGGGAAGCGTCCAGGGAGTGGTGGTCCAGATCACCACCGAGGCATTGGGAGCGCCGCGGAGGCGCTCGTCTCCGGTGACCGGAAACGCGACCCAGATGGCCGGGCTGGTGTGGTCGCGGTACTCGATTTCAAATTCGGCCAGAGCGGTGCGGCAGGGGATCGACCAGTAGACCGGTTTTTTGTCACGGTAGACCAGGCCCCGTTCGATGAACGCGGCGAGGGCGCGAAGGATCTCGGCTTCATAATCGGGATCCATGGTCCGGTAGGCGTTCTCCCAGTCGGCGAGGACTCCCATGCGTTCGAACTGGCGGCGCTGGATCCCGATATAGGTTTCGGAGAACTCAGTGCAGGCGGTGCGGATCTCGGCCGCGGAAAACTGCAGCTTTTTCTCGCGGAGTTCGCGAGCGACCCTGTGTTCGATCGGCAGGCCGTGACAGTCCCAGCCCGGGACGTAAGGGGCACTGTAGCCGCGCATGGACAGGTACCGGGTGATCACGTCCTTGGGGATCTTGTTGAGGGCGTGGCCCATGTGAAGATCCCCGTTGGTGAAGGGCGGGCCGTCGTGGAGAACATAACGCGGCCGACCGGCGTTCTTTTGCTGGATGGCTGCGTAGAGATTCAGGGATTGCCAGTGCGCGTAGCGTTGCGGTTCCCGTTCCACCAGCCGGGCGCGCATGGGAAAACCGGTCTTGGGGAGGTTGAGTGTGTCTTTCAGGTCTTTCGCCACTGGAGAAGTTTTGCCTGGATTGTCGGCCGTTTAGACAGATTGCGGGAAGCGATTCCCTTCTGCACAATAAAAAGGCAAGAGCGTACACGACGGTGCGGAAGACGCAACCTCTTTTCATTGTCATTTCCCCGTTTATCACCATGGGTGAAGGGCTCGTGGAACATTTATTTTCCCTGGATCAGGTGGGCTTTGGCTGGCTGCTCGTCTTTCATCTCGTCGGGCTGACGGTTTTGACCCTTGGGGGCGGGCTGCTGTGCCGGGGGGCGGTGGGCCTGGCCTTCCGGCTGGAATTGCGCCCGGTCGTGGTCGGGTTGACGGTGGTTTCCCTGGCGACGTCGACTCCCGAGCTCTTCATCTCGTTTTTCGGCGCGGCCTCGGGCAATACCGGGTTGGTCCTGGGCAATATCGTCGGAAGCAATGTCGCGAATATGGGGTTGATCCTCGGGCTGTCGGCCCTGATCTGCCCGCTGGTGATCCGGTTGCGGCTGATCCGCCGGGACGTACCGCTTCTGGTGGGAGTGACCGTGTTGTTCTGCGTTTTGTCCTGGAATGTCCTGGGGCGCTGGGAGGGCGGGCTGCTGTTTGGCCTGGGGGTCCTGTATGTGGCGTTGGTCCTGCGCAAGTCACCGGCGGACGCTGACGAAGGACTGGATCTGGGGATCGCGGAAGAGGTGGAAAACGGGGCGCGCATCAGCCTGAATCGGAGCCTGCTGCTGATCCTGGCCGGTACGGTATTTCTCGCACTGGGAGCGGAGATGCTTGTGGGGGCGGCTTCGGAAACCGCCGCCCGGCTCGGAGTGAGCGATGTGTTGATCGGGGTGACGATTGTAGCGGTCGGCACCAGTCTGCCGGAGCTTTCCGCCTCGGTTTCAGCGGCGGTGATGAGGCAGGCGGATCTTTGCGCGGGAAACCTGGTGGGATCGAACCTGTTCAACCTGCTGTTGATCGGGGGCGGCGTGGCGGTGTTTTTTCCGATTCCGGTGGAACCCCGGTTATTTGCGGTTGAGATGCCCGCGCTGCTTCTGTTTACCGTCCTGCTGTGGCCGTTTTTCCTGACCGGACGGGTGGTGAGCCGCCGGGAGGGGGGGCTCCTTCTTGGTTTGTACGTCCTGTTCCTGGTATTGAGCTACCTGTCGCAGACGGAGGTGTTGTTCTGAGAGGGGAGGGGGCCGGGTGTCGAGCCCGGTACCTCAATCTTTGTCGAACCCGTTGACCGGGAGCCTGTCCGGCCCGGGCGGTGGCCTAAGTCCGACAGCCTGCCAGCCTCGGTTCCTGCTCAACATGATTCTCCCCCCTCGGCCCTCCAGCGGTTTTACCGGCTGATGTCGTCCCGGTTGAGAATGTGGAAGCCGCTGTGCTCGAGGGCGTGGGCGGCGACGTCGGCGTCCTCGAGGCTGATCGCCAGGGCGCAACGACCGTGCGGACGGGTGATGAACGCGTAGGTGTAATGGATGTTGATCTCGGCTTCGAGCAGCGCGCACAGCGCTTTGTGGATGTCCACGGCGGAATTCATTTCCACGACCAGCACGGTGGTTTCATTGTAGAAGAAGTCGCTCTTCCTGAGTATGGAACCCGCTCGTTCGTGATCGTCCACGATGACGCGGAGGATGGAGCTGTCCGTGGTGTCGAGCGTGGTCATGGCCATGATGTGGACCCGGTTTTCGGCAAGAACGCGAACCAGATCGTGAAGGCGGCCCAGTTTATTCTCCATGAACACGGAGAACTGTTTAATGGGCTCGTGCCGGCCTTCCAGTGTTTGTGACATACGGAGAGACTAAGTCATTCTTATACGAAAAACACGGAAAAAATCGGGGATTGAGAACGCGAGTTCACCTCCGGCTTCCGCTACAGGTAGGGAGAGAGCAGTCGGGCGATTCCGTCCCGGACCTGGTAGGGAAGGGGGCGTTTTTCGATGTCGGCCAGCGTCAGCTGGGAGGAGCGATCCTGCTTTTCGCGCAGAATCGTTTCCAGTTGCAAGGCCAGCTTCCGGTCGTAGCACTCGACGTTGAATTCGAAGTTGAGCATCAGACTGCGGGGATCCCAGTTGGCGGAACCGATCAGCGACCAGAACCCGTCCACCACGATCATCTTCGTGTGTTCGAAGGGCGGGGGTGTCCGCCAGACGCGGCAGCCCCACCGGAGAAGCTGGGCGATCTGCGCCAGGCAGGCCCAGTCGACGAAGCGCAGATTGTTTTTTTCCGGAATCAGGATGTCCACCTCCACCCCTCTCATCGACGCGGTGTTCATGGCGCTGATCAGAGAGTTGTCCGGGAGAAAGTAGGGGGTGGCGATGCAGACGGATTTCGTCGCGGTTGCCAGAGCCCCGTGCAGGGTGAGCCGAAGGCGGTCGAAGCTCTCATCCGGGCCGTCGGTGATTCCCCGCGAGATAACGTTCCCCAGGGGCGTGAGTTCGGGAAACCACCTCCGGCCCTCGAGAATTTCCCCGCAGCTGAAGGCCCAGTCCTCGGCAAAAACCTCCTGAAGCTCGCTCACGACGGGCCCCTGCACCCGGAAATGGAGATCCTGGATCGCGTGGGCGGGGTTTTCCTTGATGCAATTGCCTTCCGCGATGTTCATTCCCCCGGTGAAGCCGGTTTTGCCGTCCACCACAAGGATCTTGCGGTGACTGCGAAGGTTCAGGTAGGCCATCTGCCAAGGGACGATCGACGGCATAAAGCGCGCGTAGGTGATTCCGGCCCGGCGCAGCTGGCGCAGGATGGTGGGGAACGAGTACCGCGCACCGACGGCGTCGATGAGGACCCTGACCTCCACGTTGCGTTTGACCGCGCGAGCCAGGGTGGCCACAAATTTCCGGCCGGTTTCGTCGTTGGCGAAGATGTAGGTGGTGAGGGAGATGGAGATTTCGGCCTTTTCGATGGCGCGGAGCATTTCCGGGTAGGCTTCGTCGCCGCAGATGAGAGGCTCGAAACTGTTGCCGTCCAGCAAGGGGCGGCTGGTCAGGTTGCTGACAAGGCGGGCGAGCGAGGTCAAATGCGCTTTCTCGGGGGGAAGCGACTGTTCGAGCGATTCCGGAGTGCAGGGTACACTTCGCCGGGACGCCTCGAAGCGGGGCAGGCCCTCCTGGCGAATGCTTGCCCTTCGGTTGATGCGGTTGATCCCGAGGATCAGGTAAAGGACCACCCCGATGAAAGGCGCCAGCCAGATGACCCCCACCCACCCCACGGCGGCGCTGGTTTCGCGTTTGGTGAGGATGGCGTGGATCGACGCGACCACGGACATGATAAGCGTCGTTGCCGCCGCGATCAGCGGCCAAATCCCGGCGATGAGATCAAGAAGTGTGTTCAACACTGCGGGATGTTGGGGGCTTGCGGGGGCGAGGTCCAACAAACTTCTTCCTTCCATCGCCGAAAAGGGTCGGATGGCATAAAGGAGTTGTTTAAGAGTCTTATTTTCAAATGTTTAAGTGGAAATGCGGAAATTGATGCTTCACATTTGGTCAGTCTGTGTTAACGCTATTGCTTTTCCGCATGGGTTGGAGGGATTCAGACCTGTGCGCGGCATTAGGTTGCCGTTGACGCTGCCGGAAGGGCAAATCCTCCTGTTTTTTAATGCAAGGAGAACGAAAAACAAGTTAACCATGTGACCGCCCTGGAGGCGCTCGCTATTGGAACGATAAATATTATGCCAACGAAAGAACAGAAAGACCAGGAATACGGGGACAATCCGATTGAGGTTCGCGACACGGACCATTATAAGGAGGAGTATGTCCACCACTTTGTGGAGAAGTGGGACGATCTCATCGATTGGGAGGGCCGTGAAAAAAGCGAAGGCGACTTTTTTATAAAGGAGTTGAAGAAGTGCGGGGCCAGGCGGATTCTCGATGCCGCGACCGGCACCGGATTTCATTCGGTTCGGCTTCTCCGGGCCGGCTTCGATGTCGTGAGCGCGGACGGCAGCCCGGAAATGCTGGCGAAGGCATTCGCCAACGCCAAGGAGCGGGGGTACATTCTTCGCACGGTTCAGGCGGATTGGCGTTGGCTCAGCCGCGACATCCACGGAAAATTCGATGCCGTGATTTGTCTGGGCAATTCCTTCACCCACCTGCATTCCGAACATGATCGCCGGAAGACCCTGGCCGAGTTTTACGCGGTCCTCAACCATGATGGGGTTCTGATTCTGGATCAGCGCAATTACGACAGCATGCTCGACCACGGCTTTTCATCGAAGCACACGTATTATTACTGCGGCGATAACGTGAAGGCCGAGCCGGAGCACATCGATCCGGGTCTGGCGCGCTTCCGCTACGAGTTTCCTGACAAAGCGGTCTTTCACTTGAATATGTTTCCCCTGCGCAAAGATTACACAACGCGCCTGATGCGGGAGGTCGGCTTCCAAACGATCAAGACCTACGGGGATTTCCAGGAAACCTACCAGGAGGATGATCCCGATTTCTACATTCACTTTGCCGAGAAGAAGTACCTCGATGCCGACAAAGTGCTGGAGGAATCGCGTAAGCAGTTCGGTGCGGTTTCGGTGAGCCGCGACTACTACGACAGTTCGGCGGCGGATAATTTTTACGCCACGATCTGGGGAGGCGAGGACATCCATATCGGCGTTTACGAAAAAGTCGGGAAACCTTCGATCGCCGAAGCGAGCCAGAAGACTCTGGAGAAGATGAGTTCTTATCTGCCCTCCGGGGTTGGTTCCGACACGAAAGTTCTCGATCTCGGCGCCGGTTACGGCGGATCGGCCCGGTACTTGGCGAAAAAATTCGGTTGTCATGTCACCTGCCTCAACCTCAGCGGCGTGCAGAATTCCCGTAACCGCCGCTTGAGCCGGGATGCCGGGCTGAATGACAAGATCGAGGTGGATGAAGGAAATTTCGAATCGACTCCCTATCCGGACGGGAGCTTCGACATTGTGTGGTCCCAGGATTCCTTCCTCCACAGCGGCGACCGCAAGAAAGCGATCAACGAGGCCGCGCGCGTCCTCAAGAGCGGCGGTACATTCATCTTTACCGATCCGATGCAGAGCGAGGACGCCGACCTCGAAGCCCTTAAGCCAGTGCTCGATCGTCTCAAACTCGAGTCGCTCGGGTCGATCGAGTTCTACCGCAAGGCGGCGGCGGATTTCGGGATGGAAGAGGTTGAGATCGTCGACCTTTCCGAGCAACTCGCCAATCACTACGGCTCGGTGCTTGAGCAGTTACAGAAGAACCGGGAGAAACTGCTCGAAAAATGTGGCCAGGAGTACGTCGAAAATATGGAGAAAGGGCTCGGCCATTGGGTGGAAAACGGGAAAAAAGGAACCCTCAAGTGGGGAATCCTGATTTTCCGAAAAAAGTAGGCGGGTTTCATAACCTTTTAATTAGGAAAGGCCTCCGCCGTTCAGGCGGAGGCCTTTTTTAGTTTTCAAGATCTCGGATCAAAAAAACAAATCAAACTATCCGAATATTTTGATAAAAGACTTGCCAACCCGGGGATTCGGGGTTTATCAATGGGGGCTATGTCACAGAAATTCATTTTTTCTTCAGAATCGGTCGGAGAGGGCCATCCGGATAAGGTTTCGGATTTCATCTCCGACAGCGTACTCGACGCCTGTCTGGAACAGGATCCCAAGAGCCGCGTGGCTTGTGAAACGCTGGTCAAGAGCAATCAGGTTGTTCTCGGGGGCGAGATCACGACCAACGCGAAGCTCAATTACGAGCAGATCGTGCGCGATGCGATTCGCGAGATCGGGTACATTAACTCGGACGACGTCTTTCATGCCGACGAAGTTTTTGTCTCCAATTTTCTGACGCGGCAGTCTCCGGATATCGCGCAGGGCGTGGACGAAAAGAAGGCTGAGGGCAAGGAAACCGCCGAGCAGGGTGCCGGCGACCAGGGAATCATGTTTGGTTACGCCTGCGATGAAACGTCCGAGTTGATGCCCTCGGCGATCATGTATTCCCACCGTCTCGGCAGGGAGCTGACCCGGATCCGCAAAGCGGGTGAGGTGTCGTGGCTGCGTCCCGACGCGAAGTCCCAGGTTTCCATCAGCTACGAAGACGGGAAGCCCAAAGCCATCACGGCCGTGGTGATTTCGACCCAGCACGCGGAGGGTGTCACACACTCCGAGATTAAGGACTATTTGACCGAGCACGTGATCAAGAAGGTGCTTCCGACCGAAATGATGAACGAGGATACCGAGATCCTCGTCAACCCGACGGGCAAGTTTGTTGTCGGCGGTCCCGCCGGCGATTGCGGCCTGACCGGGCGCAAAATCATCGTCGACACTTATGGCGGCTGGAGCCGTCACGGCGGGGGCGCGTTCTCCGGGAAGGATCCTTCCAAGGTCGACCGTTCCGCGGCCTACATGTGCCGTTGGGTAGCCAAGAATATCGTGGCTGCCGGCTTGGCATCCAAGGCCGAGTTGCAACTCGCCTACGCGATCGGGCATCCGCGTCCGGTCAGTATTTTTGTCGACACCTTCGGGACCGGCAGGATTTCCGACGACGCCATCCGCGAGGCGGTGATTGAGGTCTTCGGCTTCCGGCCCTCCGACATCGTCGAGCAGCTCGATCTGCTTCGGCCGATCTACCGCGAAACCACCAATTACGGCCACTTTGGGAAGAAGGATCTCCCCTGGGAGCAGACCGACAAGGTGGACGAACTCAAGAAGGCGGTTGAGAAGTCGGGCGCGGCGGTTTCCGCCTGAGCGCGGCGTTTCGCTTTACCGGTTCCGGTTAATCCGAACCGTCCAATTCAAAATCCAATTATATTGTTATGAGTACACAAACCGCAGTCGAACAAGACTACAAGATCGCGGATCTTTCACTGGCCGAATGGGGCCGCAAAGAAATGGAGATCGCCGAGCTCGAAATGCCGGGCTTGATTTCCATCCGGGAAAAATACGCCAAAGAAAAACCGCTGCAAGGAGTCCGGATCACCGGTTCCCTGCACATGACCATCCAGACCGCCGTGTTGATCGAGACTTTGGAGGCGCTGGGTGCCGACGTCCGCTGGGCGAGCTGTAACATCTTCTCGACCCAGGATCAGGCCGCTGCGGCGATCGCCAAGCGGGGCACGCCGGTCTTTGCCTGGAAGGGAGAGACCCTTGAAGAGTACTGGTGGTGCACGCACCAGGCCCTGAGCTTCCCCGGAGGCAAGGGTCCCCAGCTGATCGTCGATGACGGCGGCGACGCCACACTCCTGATCCACAAGGGTTACGAGCTGGAGAACGGCAGCGAATGGGTGAACACCGATTCCCCGAACAAGGAAGAGGCCATCGTCAAGGACCTCCTGAAGAAGATCCACAAGGAGAACCCGAACCATTGGCACGAACTGATCAAGGAGTGGAAGGGCGTCTCCGAAGAGACCACCACCGGTGTTCATCGGCTCTACTCGATGATGAAGAACGGGACCCTCCTGGTTCCGGCCATCAACGTCAACGACTCCGTCACCAAGAGCAAATTCGACAACCTGTACGGCTGCCGCGAATCTCTCGTGGACGGCATCAAGCGCGCCACCGACACCATGGTGGCCGGCAAGGTGGCTGTCGTCTGCGGCTACGGCGATGTCGGCAAGGGCTCCGCTCAGTCCCTGCGCGGGCTCGGCGCCCGGGTGATCGTCACGGAAATCGATCCGATCTGCGCCCTCCAGGCCGCGATGGAAGGTTACGAGGTCAATACCATCGAGGAGACCCTCGGCACGGCCGACATCTACGTCACCACCACCGGCAACAAGGACGTTATTACCGCCGAGCACATGTCCAAGATGAAGGACCAGGCCATCGTTTGTAACATCGGCCACTTCGACAACGAGATCCAGATCGACAAGCTCGAAAACTGGAAGGGCATCGAGAAAATCAACGTCAAGCCGCAACTCGACCAGTTCCGGTTCCCCGGCGGTCATTCGATTCTCGTGCTGGCGGAAGGACGCCTGGTCAACCTGGGTTGCGCCACCGGTCACCCGTCCTTTGTCATGTCCAACTCGTTCGCCAACCAGACCCTTGCCCAGATCGAGCTCTGGAAGAACAAGGACAAGTACAAGAACGAAGTTTATCTCCTGCCGAAGGAACTGGACGAAGAAGTCGCCCGCCTGCACCTCGAACGCATCGGGGTCAAGCTCACGAAGCTGACCAAGGACCAGGCCGACTACCTGGGTCTTCCTCAGGAAGGGCCCTACAAGCCGGACACCTACCGCTACTAAAGAACGGCCGGAGTTGATGACAAATCAGATTTTCCGCGGGTAACCGCGGAACTCTCCTCCTCCTCCAAGGTCCCCGCGGCGTCGCCGCGGGGACCTTTTTTTCCCGTTCCGGTTCGTGCCGGGATATTTGGCATTTTCCTCCGAACGGATCGGGGCGCTTCCGCGGAGCACGTGAAACCTGCTCCCGCCGACCCACCGTCTTCCGCGCCCTTCGACAAAAGCCTAGACAAAGCCTGTGCCTTATCCCAAGTATAGCCGTTTTCGACTATTATGAAGATCTATCTGGACGGAAATTACGTGGAGGAAACCGAGGCCAAGATCTCGGTGTTTGACCACGGACTCCTGTACGGCGACGGTGTTTTCGAGGGTATCCGGCTTTACGACGGCTGCGTTTTTCGTCTCGAAGAGCACCTGGAACGCCTCGAATTTTCCGCCAAGGCGATACTCCTGGAACTCCCGCTGACACGAGAAGAGTTCTCGGAGGTGGTGTGTGAGACCTGCCGCCGGAATAACCTCACCAGCGGCTATGTCCGGCTGATTGTCACCCGGGGACCCGGAAACCTGGGCCTCTCGCCCCTCGGCTGCAAACAGCCCACGGTCATTGTGATCGCCGACAAGATCGCGCTGTATCCCGATGAGTATTACGAGAAAGGCCTGGATATTGTGACTGTCCCCACCCGCCGCATCAATCCGGCTGCCTTGAATCCCGCGGTCAAATCGCTCAATTATCTGAACAATGTTCTGGCACGGATGGAGGCCTCCCAGCACGGCGCTCCGGAAGCCATCATGCTCAATGATCAGGGATTTGTCTCCGAATGCACCGGCGACAATATCTTCATGCTCAGCAAGGGCACGATTTACACCCCGGATACCAGCTGCGGCGCGCTCAAGGGGATCACACGCGATACCGCCATCGATATCGCGCGTGAATTTGAAATCCCCATGGTGGAGACCAATCTGACGCGCTACGACTTCTGGACCGCCGAGGAATGCTTCCTGACCGGCACGGCTGCGGAAGTCGTGCCGGTGGTGCGGATCGACGGCCGGGAGGTCGGCAACGGCCGTCCCGGTCCCCTGACGCAACGATTTATCGACAATTTCCGCAAGCGCGCATGCCGCGAGGGGACCCGGATCTGAAACCGGGCGCCTTTCAGGCCGATCCGAATGGCTGCCGGCCGGGACTTCCTGCCGGTGCCGGGCGGGTCACAATAACCGGGCGGTGCGTCGTTTTGTCACGGGTGGGGGTGTGGCGGTCTCGGCGGAGGCGACGGTTTACCTTTGTCAAGGTGGCGTTACCGGGGGCATCGAAACGGGATGCTTTTCCGGTTTCGCATTTGGCACACTTCGTGCCTGTTAATTTTTCAAGAAATCCACCGGAATGGAAATCTTTTGTCGATCTGAGCTACAAATAGTGATATAGTTTCTTATATGGCCAAAGCGTTGAAATGTAATATCTGTGAGAATCAGGCGACGGTGCACCTGACCCAGATTCTGAACAACAAGATCCACAAAGTGGATCTCTGTGAGTCGTGTGCCCAGGAGAAGGGAGTGACCGATCCCAACGGATTTTCTTTGGCCGATCTGTTGGTGAAAGCGTCAGGCGAGGATGAAGGGGGGGATGAGGCGGCGCTGAAGTGCCCGAGTTGCGGTTACACACAGGCGAAATTTCGCAAGACGGGCCGCCTCGGCTGTCCGGATTGCTATATTCATTTCCGGGGGACGATTGATTCCATCCTCGCCAACATGCACAAGGGCACCGCCCACTGCGGGAAGGTTCCGGCCAATGCGCGGGCGCACATGTCCCTGCGCGAGGAGGTGGCCCGCCTGGAGGAGGAGTTAAAAAAGGCCGTCGACGCGGAACGCTACGAGGAGGCCGCGGAATATCGCGACCGGATTCAGGCAGTCAAAGAAGAACACGGGCGGAAGGAATAATCGTGTCCATGATCATCAAACCGTTGCTGGATTCGAAGGCGGAGCTGACTCACGGGAATGTCTCCAAGTGCCCGGTGGTACTCAGCACCCGCATTCGCCTGGCCCGCAATCTTGCCGGTTACGCGTTTCCGGGATGGGCGGGCGAATCCCAGCGCCGCGAGGTCCTAGCCAAGTGTTTCGAATCGGCGGCCGGTGTCACCAGTCTGAAACGGGGGCTCAAGTTCGAGATCGGGGACCTCGGCGATCTGGAGAAAAAGATCCTGTACGAGCGCCACTTGATCAGCCGCGAGCTCATTTCCGGAAAGCAGGGAGCGGGGGCGCTCATCAGCAAGGACCAGTCCTGCGTGGTCATGGTCAATGAAGAGGATCACCTCCGCATCCAGGTCCTTCGCAGCGGCTTTCATTTCAAGCGCGCCTGGCGCACCATCGACCGGATCGATTCTGGCATCGAGGAACGCCTGCCGTTCGCATTCTCTCCCGAACTTGGCTACCTGACCGCCTGCCCGACCAACCTGGGGACAGGTATGCGCGCCTCGGCCATGATGCACCTGCCCGGGCTCGTGATCTCGAACCAGATGGAGAAGGTGATCCGCGCGGTCAACCAGCTGGGCATCGCCGTCCGCGGGCTGTTCGGGGAGGGGTCGGACGCGAGCGGCAGCATTTTTCAGATTTCCAACCAGATGACTCTCGGGGAGGGCGAACAGCGGATCATCAAACGCCTCTCCGGTGTTCTGGAAAGCATTATCGAGCAGGAAAACAACGCCCGCGGAAAACTCTTCGAAGGCGAGCGCACGAAGCTCCACGACAAGATCGCCCGGGCCTATGGGATCCTTAGGAACAGCCGGGTGATCAGTTCCGCCGAGGCGATGAATCTGCTGTCGCTGATTCGCCTGGGGCTGGATGTCGGCTTGTTCGATCAGGACAAGCGCGACCTCCTGGATCGACTTATGATTGAAAGTCAGCCCGGGCATATCCAGTATTCGGCCAAGCACTTGGCCGAGTCCGACGAACGGGACGTCCTTCGGGCCGCTTATTTGAGGACTGAGTTTGAAAAAATCCCGCAACCCGATTTTGGTAGTACCAAACGAAGAAACACCAGGAAGGAATAATCCATGGAACCGATGAACAATTTCACTCCCCGCGCCCAACAGGTCCTGGCGCTCGCACGCAAGGAGGCGGATCGCTTTCACCACAACTACGTGGGCACCGAACACATCCTCCTGGGACTGATCAAGCTGGGGCAGGGCGTCGCGGTTAGCGTTCTGCAGAAGATGGGCCTCGATCTCGGGACGGTTCGGAACGCGGTCGAAAAGCAGGTGGGTATGGGGGCCGAAGGCAAGCCCACCGGCAATATCCCGTACACGCCCCGCGTCAAGAAGGTGCTCGCCCTGGCGGGCAAGGAAGCCAAGGCTTTGAATCACAGTTACGTAGGGACCGAACACATTCTCCTCGGCCTCCTGCGCGAGGGCGAAGGGGTCGCCGCCCGCGTCCTGAAATCCCTCGAAATCGACATTGAGCGGACCCGCAATGAAATTCTGAGCGAGCTCGACCCCCAGTTTTCCGGCGAGGCCGAGGAGTCGATGGCCTCGGCGCGCTCGCCCGGGAGCGAGGAGAAAAAAGACCAGAAGACGCCCGCTTTGAAGGCCTTCGGCCGCGACCTGACCGAGCTCGCCCACAAGGGCGAACTCGACCCGGTCGTCGGACGCAAGTCGGAGATTCGCCGTGTGATCCAGATCCTCTGTCGCCGGACCAAGAACAATCCGGTGCTCATCGGGGAGGCCGGCGTTGGGAAAACCGCCATTGTCGAGGGACTGGCCATCGAGGTGGCCAACGGAATCGTGCCCGAGATTCTAGCGGACAAGCGCATCATCACCCTGGACCTCGCCCTCATGGTCGCCGGCACAAAGTACCGCGGCCAGTTCGAGGAACGTATCAAGGCGGTCATGGAGGAGATCAAGCGCATGAAGAACGTCGTCATCTTTATTGACGAGCTTCACACCATCGTCGGAGCCGGCGCCGCGGAAGGCGCCATGGATGCTTCGAATATTTTCAAGCCCGCACTCTCGCGGGGCGAACTCCAGTGTATCGGCGCGACAACCCTCGGGGAATACCGCAAGTACATCGAGAAAGACAGCGCGCTCGACCGCCGATTCCAGAGCGTCAAGGTAGAGGCTCCTTCGGTTGCGGATTCGGTCTTGATCCTCAAGGGCATTCGCAGCAAGTACGAGGAACACCACAAGGTGACCTACTCCGACGCCGCTCTCGAAATCGCCGTCAAACTGTCCGACCGGTATATCACCGGCCGTTTCCTGCCCGACAAGGCTATTGATGTCCTCGACGAAGCCGGGGCGCGGGCGCGCATCGCCTCGCTCAACCGGCCCCCTGAAATCGAGGACTTGAGCAAGGAGGTCGAATCCATATGCGCCAAGAAGGAAGAGGCGATCAGTCAGCAGCACTTTGAGGAGGCCGCCAAATTCCGCGATCAGGAGAAGCAGCTCCGCGCCAAGCGGGAGAATGCCCTGGAGGAATGGAAGCGAAACCGCAAGGAGATCCAGATCGAAGTCACCGAAGAGGACATGCTCCAGATCGTCGCCGACTGGACCGGCATTCCCCTCAGTCGCCTGGAGAAGAAGGAGGCCGAGAAGCTTCTCGTCATCGAAAAGGAGTTGCAGCGCTCGGTCATCGGTCAGGACAACGCCACCGTGGCGATCGCCAAGGCCTTGCGCCGTTCACGCGCCGACCTTAAGGATCCGCGCCGGCCGATCGGTTCGTTCCTGTTCCTCGGCCCCACCGGTGTCGGGAAGACCCATCTCGCCAAGACCCTTGCCGAGAACATGTTCGGCGATCAGGACTCGATCATCCAGATCGACATGTCCGAGTACATGGAGAAGTTCTCCCTGTCGCGTTTGATCGGTTCGCCTCCCGGCTATGTCGGTTACGAAGAGGGCGGGCAGTTGTCGGAGGCCGTCCGGCGCCGTCCCTACTCGGTGATTCTGTTTGACGAGGTGGAAAAGGCGCACCCGGAAGTGATTCAGCTCCTTCTCCAGGTGTTGGAGGACGGGCGTCTGACCGACAGCCTCGGCCGCAAGGTCGACTTCCGGAACACCGTCATTATCATGACGTCGAACGTCGGGGCGCACCTGATTCAGAAGCAGACCGCCATGGGCTTCGGCGTTGCCAACACCGGCATGGACGATTTCGAGAAAACCAAGGAGAAAATCAACGAGGAGGCCAAGCGCATCTTCAAACCCGAATTCCTCAACCGGATCAACGACATCATCGTTTTCCGTTCGCTGGACCGGGGCGACGTTCTCAAGATTGTCCAGCTCGAAATCGGGCAGCTCTCCAAACGACTGGCGGATCGCAAGATCACGCTCGAGGTCACCGACGAGGCCAAGGAGTTTATCGCCGAGAAAGGGTACGACGACAAGTACGGCGCCCGTCCGCTCCGGCGAGCGGTGGAGCAGTACATCGAAGACCCCCTCGCGGAAGCGCTCCTCCGTGGCGACCTCAAGTCCGGGCATCCGGTCCAGGTGGTTCGTGAAGGCGACAAGCTGGCCTTCCGCCAAAACAGCCCGGCGGAAGAGATCTCCCGCTGATTTCAGCACGGGTTTTTACTTATAACGGGCGCTGTTCTTCAGCGCGCGTTATTTTTGTGTAGACTTTGCTTCGAAATCCGCCTGCTAATAAATGTCTTATGGAGAAATCGCTTATCATTCTGAAACCGGATTGTATGGAAAGCCGGCAGGCGGGAACCGTTATCAGGCGCTTCGAAGAAGCCGGATTTGACATCATCGCCTGCAAGATGATTTCGCTCGTCCCGGCCATATTGAGAGAGCATTACGCCCACGTGGCGGATAAGCCGTTTTATCCCGAAATCGAGAGCTTTATGAGTTCCCGTCCCGTGATCGTGATGATCCTGAAAGGGGACAAAGTGATCGACCGGGTCCGGGAGATTCTCGGACCGACCGATTCCCAGGAGGCGGCTCCCGGCACGATACGGGGCGATCTCGGAACCGACAAAATGAAAAATATCGCACACGCCTCGGACGGTCCCGAGACCGCCTCCGCCGAGATCAGGCGATTCTTCTCTTCGGAGGAGATCTTCGGCTGACCGGTTGCCCGCCGGACGACCGGTCGTGCCCGGGAAACCGAAATTCCCATCAGAGAAACCAGGCAAGGGAATGACGGGGAAGTTATTGCCTTTACGGTTCCGCTCTGGTGCAATTCCCGGGTTCCGTGATGAGAATTTCCGCCTGTTGCTTAGCGTTGCTCTTGATTCCGGCCGCGGTTCTTGCGGCCGCCACGACTCCGTTTGAAGGGGAGTTTTCCGAACTCGAACCATGGTTCGAGAAGGTGGTTCCGGAGCAATGGGCTGTCGAAGAGGAGGTGCTTCGGAATACACTCTTCACGGATGGCCCCGCGGTCGTTTCCAGCGCCTCGGTCGAGTTTTCCGATATCGGTGGCGGGGCCGAGGAGGACTTTATCCTCAGTGCCCGCTTCTCGGTGCCGGACTTTGAGCGAAGCGGAACCGGTAACTTTGTGATCGGTCTGGGAGTACTTGGCGAGGAACCCGTGTTCGCCGATGCCGGGTCGGGTACCGCCCCGCACTACGTCGCCTTTATTTTCTTCGACAGCAGCACCGATTCCCACAGGGGACAGTTGAGGTTGCGCCGGGTCGACGGATCGAGCACCCGCGAGAGTTCCGGCTACCTGTACGGAAGTCCGCGTACGCTCGAGACCGGCGCGGAATACGGGCTTACTCTGGGCGGACGGTATACGGATTCCGGAGAACTGGAATTGTTGTTTCGAGTCGACGACGGCGACGACGAAATAACGGTGACTTTGGAGGATTCGGAGCCGATCGACGGGCGGTGGTTCGGTTTGCGCAACCGGATCAACGCGTTCGGCGGCGGCGACACGCATGCCCGCGTCGACTATTCGGAATTCCGGGTCGTCCGCGAGACCATGCCCCGCCCGCCTCCCCCGCCTACCGTTCGCGGCGACGGCTACCGCGGCATCTGGTTTACCCTGGGACAATTCTCCGAGTACGGCGACAAGTACTCCGGGGGCCTGGGCACGTACACCGCCAATCATCTGCCCCTGGCCGTGTATTCACCGGAGGTGGACAAGACGTTTTTCGTCTACGGCGGCACCCGCGCCGCGGATGAGCGCCACCTTTGGGTCATGGCTTCCTGGTACGACCATGCCGAGCACAGGGTGCCGCGGCCGACGGTGGTTTACGACAAACAGGGCGTTGACGACCCCCACGACAACCCAAGTCTCGCCCTCGACGGGGAAGGCTATATCCGGGTGTTCGTCAGCGGCCGCGGACGGGGCCGGCCAGGCCTGATTTTTCGAAGCCGGGAGCCTTACAGTACGGATGACTTTGACGAGGTTTACACGGGAGAATTTACGTATCCCCAACCCTGGTATGTTCCGGACGCCGGCTTTTTCCATCTGTTTACCCGGTACACGGATGGACGGGAGTTGTATTTCAGCCGCAGCGAGGACGGCGCGGAGTGGGAGGCGGCGACGAAACTGGCCGGAATCGGCGGGCATTACCAGGTGAGCCGGTATGCGGACGGCAAGATCGGCACCTTCTTCAACCGGCATCCGGGCGGCAGCGTCGACCGGCGGACCGATTTGTATTACGTGGAGACGGAGGATTTCGGGGAAACCTGGACGACTGCCGGGGGAACGGTGGTGAGTCTGCCGTTGACTTCGGTTGACAACCCGGCACGGGTCATCGATTACGCCGCGCAGGACAAGCTTCAGTACACGGTCGACCTGGAATTCGATGAAGCCGGGCACCCCGTCCTTCTCTACGTGACGAGTTTCGGTCACCAGCCCGGCCCGGACAACGACCCCAGGGAGTGGGTGCTGACCCGGTGGGACGGCGCGCAGTGGCATTCCCATGTCGTTGCCCCGGCGGGTCACAATTATGATCATGGCAGCCTTTATCTCGGAGAAGAGGAATGGGTGATCGTCGCGCCCACAGGGACGGGACCTCAGGAATGGGGAACCGGCGGAGAAATGGAACGGTGGATGAGCCGTGACCGGGGAGAATCCTGGGAACGGACGCGAAAGGTCACCCGCAACAGTGTTCGCAATCACAAGTTCGCACGCGTGCCGCTCGACTGCCGGGATCCGTTTTTCGCGTTCTGGGCGGACGGAGACACCGGCGAATTCAGCGAGTCCCACCTCTATTTCTCGAATTTCGCGGGCACTCGGGTGTGGGAGCTTCCCTACGACATGGAGGGCGACTACGCGCAACCCCGGGCTACCTTTTCAGCCTGGCGGCAATTCGGGTTCAGCGCTTCGGAACTGGCGGAGGAGGAGGTTTCGGGTCCCGCGGCCGATCCTTCCGGTCGCGGAATTCCGAATCTGGCACGGTTTGCGTTCGGGCTCGATGAGAAACAGCCGGTCCGTAGCGGGCTTCCCGGTGTGCGGTTGGCAAGGGTCGACGATTCCGGCGAACAGCCGGTGATCTCCTTGTCCTATAGCCGTTTAAAGGGAGTCGAGGGGATCGATTTTATTGTGGAGGTTTCGAATGACCTCAATGCCTGGGTGCCGCCGGGCGGCGGGGATTGGACGATGGAAACCGAGGATGCGGGCGATGCCTGGAAGGTGACGCTGTCCCGCGACCTCGGCGACGGAGAAGGGGTGCTGTTCTACCGGGTACGCCTCGTCGCCGACGCGCTCTAAACGGTGGCAGGCCCGATTTCCCGGCTTGCGTTGAGCGGCACATCCCCGCAACACTGCGGCCAGGATGTTTTCGATTATTCTGTGCACCTACAACCGGGCGGACATTTTGTCCGAAGCGATCGAGTCCGCGTTGCAGCAGACCTGGAAGGATTTTGAACTCCTCGTTGTGGACGATGGAAGCGAGGATTCGACGCGCCGGGTAGTCGGAAACTATCGGGCGATGGACTCGCGTGTGAGGAGTCACCGTCACGAGCACAACCGCGGTCTCCCCGCCGCGCGCAATACGGGGTTGGCGGTTGCGAGCCGCGAATGGGTGACCTTTATCGATTCGGATGATACCTACCTGCCCGAGCATTTGGAGATTCGCGCCCGGTCGATTTGCGACAGTCCCGGCGTCGATTTGATTCATTCTCCGGCGAAAGTATCGGGCGAGGACTGGGTGGCGGACCGAGAAGATCCGAGCCGGCGGATCTCCCTCGACCAGTGCCGGCTCGGTGGCACTTTTTTTATTCGTCGTGAGAAGGCGTTGGAGATCGGAGGGTTTCCCGCCGTTGAATATGGGGATGACACCCTGTTCTACGAGCGAGCCGAATCGGCTGGGTTCAGGATTCGACTACTGGAAGCGAGAACCTATGTCTACAACCGTTCCAGAGAGGATGCCATTACCCGGCGGATGGCGGAGCGACAGAGGAATGCGGGGCTCAAGGGTGCCGTATGCGGAGGGCTTTCCAAGCCGTTGTCATGAAGTTGGAGGAACATCCCTTTATTCAGAACTTTCCCGGGGATTTCGCGAAGTCACTGGTCCGCCACGCCACGTCCCGTTCTTTGAAGGAGGGAGAGATCCTTTTTGACGAAGGGGAGCCGGCGAGTTCGCTCTTCCTCGTTCTGAGCGGAGACATGGTTCTGGAGAAAAAGTACAAGGGAGAGGAGTTCTTCACACTCGCCCGGACCCGGGCCGGAGAGTACTTCGGGGAGCTGGCCGTTCTTGACGGGAGCGCTCGAAGCGCGCGTGCCCGTTGTCTGCGGGAAGCGGACCTGGCCGAGATTCGTGCCAAGACCTTGTTTTCGGTGCTTGAGCGCGCGCCGTCGAGTTCGGTGATCCGGTTCTTTCTTCCATTGGCGAGCAATCTCCGCTCCACGAGCAGCCGTTTTATTCGCGAGATGCTCGGCAAGGAGAAGCTGGCGGTTGTGGGGGAAATGGCGGACTCGATCATGCACGACCTCCGCAGTCCCCTCACAACGATCCAGCTTGCCTGCGACTTGCTGCGCCGGGAGGTCACGGACGGACCCGCCGAGCGTTATTGCGATATGGCGGACAACCAGATCCGCGTTCTGCAAGGCATGATGGAGGAACTGCTTGAGTTTTCCAGGGGCGCTCCGAATCTCAAGCGGAAACCGGTGCCCGTCCAAGATCTCTTTTCCGCCTTCCGAGAAAATAATGAACTGACGCTTCGCGATTCGAACATTGCCTTGAGGGTCGAACCGATCGAGGGGGTGCTCCAGATCGATAGCGAAAAAATGTTGCGTGTGATCCAGAACCTGTTCAACAACGCTGTCGATGCCATGGGTGACGGGGGAACCGTATTCCTCGGCGCCCGGCCGGCCGGCAGTGATCAGGTCGAACTGGTGTTCCGGGATGACGGCCCCGGAATCCCGGAGGCGATCCGGGAACGGATTTTCGAGCCTTTTGTGACTCATGGCAAAGAGAAGGGAACCGGCATCGGCCTGGCGATCGTCAAGACCATGGTCGAGGCCCATGGCGGTACGATCGCCTTCTCGTCCGAAGCCGGGAAGGGCACCGAATTTCGGCTGCTGCTCCCGATGTCGTCCCGCAAGACCGTCAGCCGGGAAACGGGATGACGGGTGGCGAGGGCAACCCCGGTCTCTCCGGCGGTGAGCCGGGACGGGTGCCCGTCGCCCGTTTCCGCAGACTGAAGGCAGCCAACGAGTACGCGCTCGTGGTGCTCTCCATGAAGCTTCCGTATTGGCTGATTGAAGAGGAGGGGCGCTACGTTCTGTATGTTCCGGCTGAAAATGAGGAGGCCGTTCGCGATCAGTTGGAACGCTACCGGCGGGAGAGTCGCTATTGGCCGCCGGTGGAACGCACGGATCCGTCTCTTTCCGTCTCGTCGATGTCGATCTGGGCGTATTGCCTTGTCTTGGGGGCCTTTTTCTACGTCAGTCACGGCACCTCCGGGGCACGCGAGGAATGGTTTGCCCTCGGGCGTCTCGATGCGGAGCGGATTTTGGAAACGGGCGAGTGGTACCGCACGGTTACGGCACTGACTTTGCACGCCGACATCGGGCATCTCGCCGGGAACCTGGCGGGCGGTGCCTTGTTTGCCTTCTTCCTGATCCGCGTGCTCGGCGCCGGCCTCGGATGGCTCCTGATCCTGATGTCGGGGATCCTGGGCAACACGGTCAATGTCCTCGCCCATGCGGACCGGAGCCACTTTTCGGTGGGAGCTTCGACGGCGGTTTTCGGCGCGCTGGGGCTGATTGTCGGCTACCAGTTGGTTCGCGAGTGGCGGAGTTCGGGGTGGCGCTGGCCGAAGCGTTTGTGGATCCCTCTCGGCGGCGGACTCGTCCTGCTCGGATTTCTCGGCGCCGGCGGGGAGCGCACCGACGTCCTGGCTCACCTCTGGGGATTCCTTGCCGGTATGGTCCTGGCCTTGCCGGTCGCCTGGAAGGATTGGGCCTGGATCCGCTCCGTGAAAGTTCAGGCGGTCCTGGCCGTTCTCTCCCTCACGGTCGTCGCCGCGTCATGGATGACGGCGTTCGCCGGTTCCTGAGATCCGGAGCCGGGTTGCCGATGTTTTCACATAACAACGCAAATACGGAATCCCCGGAGATGCCGAAGATGAAACACGGTGCCTTCAATCCGCCGGCACGAACGCTTTCGCATACGGGGCTTTTTCACGCTTGCCGAGGCATTGGCCCGAAGTAAGGTCTTAGGTTCGATGGGCAATATTTTTGGAACGCTTTTCAGGATCAGCACATGGGGCGAAAGCCACGGAGGCGGAGTGGGGGTGGTCGTGGACGGCTGTCCGCCCGGGCTCCCGCTTTCGGCGGAAGAGATCCAGGTCGAACTGGACCGGCGCCGTCCCGGGCAGAGCAAAATCGTTACCCAGCGGAAAGAGACGGACAGCGTCATCATTCTCTCCGGTGTGTATCAGGGTAAAAGCACGGGGACGCCGATCTCCATGATGACTTCCAACGTGGACCACCGCCCCGAGGCGTATGACGAGATGCGCACGAAGTTTCGTCCCTCCCATGCCGATTTCACCTATCAGCAGAAGTTCGGTTTTCGGAATCCCGAGGGCGGGGGCCGGTCCTCGGCCCGGGAGACAATCGGCCGGGTGGCGGCCGGGACGATCGCGCGCAAACTGCTTCGGTTGGCCGGAGAGGTGGAGATTGCAGCATTCGTCCAGCGGATACACGATATTGAGATGCCGGAGCGGAACGGCTTTCCCTCGCGGGAGGAGATTGATGCGAATCCGGTGCGCTGCCCCGATTCCGCGGCGGCTGAGAGCATGGAGAAGCGGATTATGGAAATCCGGAAGGAGGGTGATTCCGTGGGTGGTGTGATCGAGTGTCGCGTGCGCAATCTCCCCGCCGGGCTGGGGGCTCCCGTGTTCGACCGCCTCGAGGCGGATTTGGCAAAAGCTATGCTTTCACTCCCTGCAACCAAGGGATTCGAGATCGGGAGCGGGTTCGGCGGGACTTTTTCCAAAGGGTCGGAGCACAATGATGCCTTCGAGAACAGGGAGGGACGGATCCGGACAACCTCGAACCGTGCCGGGGGAGTCCTGGGCGGAATTTCCTCGGGGGAAGAGTTGCGTTTCCGGATCGCGTTCAAGCCAACCGCCACCATCCTGAAGCCACAGCAAACCGTGACCGAGAGCGGCGAGGAAACCGAACTTAAAGGCAAAGGACGGCACGACCCCTGCGTTTTGCCCCGGGCAGTCCCTATCGTCGAAGCCATGACGGCACTGGTCCTCGTCGATCACTGGATGCGGCAGCACGCGCAATGCGGGAGCCTGCCGGTTGAGTGAAAAACTCCTGCTTGAAGAATGCGACCCCGAAGGGGATAGTGAAGGGATGACTTCAGCGCACGCCTACGTCATCCTGGGCGCCGCCGGCTCCGGGCGGCACGAGGTTCTTGCCGACCTCCTGGCCGGCTTGCCCTCGTCCCTCCGGCTCGTTGTCTGCGTTTCCGAACGCGAGCTTGAAAAAGCGACGGCGGCGGGGCTTGGGGGGGAGGCCACTTTCATTCTCAAAACCTGGAAATGGGAGGACGGGGGGATCGAGGTCGAGCTCCCCGAGGGATCCACCGGTTTCATTTTCGTTTCCGAGGGCGCCTCCAACCCGGTGGACCAGATTGAGGCCTTTTATTATTGGTCCAGGAATCAGCGGCTGGACGTCGCGAGAATTTTGTCCGTGGTGCACTGCCGGCTGGCTTACGAGAATCCGGACCTGCAGAAGTGGTACGACGCCTGCATTCACTTTTCGGACTATGTTCTGCTCAACCGCAGAGAGGGGGTTCCGGAAAAGTGGATGAAGAGCTTTCAGGAGCGCTACAGGAAATTATTTTATCCCTGTATTTTCGAGATGGTCAAGAAGGGCCGGGTCAGAAATCCGGCCCTGGTGATGGACCCTTTGCCGCGGCGTTTGTCGCAGCTGTTTGACGATGATGATGAAGAGGGGGCGGAGCCGGAAGAGCCGGGCGAGGCGGAGGGCGACGCTTTGGAGGTGTCTCTCGATCCCTATTTCGACCGGTTGCCGTCGGGAAAACGGGCCAGGGAGATTCCGGACATTGGCGGGTACCTTTCGGGGGGAGACAAAGTGCGCGAATGATTACATAATTTTGTTTCTGGACTTGCGCGCCCCGGTAAAGATTCTTTAACGTGCCCTTTCTCATGGGAGACCGCTCACCCGAAACGGGGTGACGTTTCCCTTCAAGCTCAGGTGGTGGAATTGGTAGACACGCATGATTCAGGTTCATGTGCCGCGAGGTGTGGGGGTTCGAGTCCCCCCCTGAGCATCGCCTATCTCGAGGACCCGTATTTTCGCGTTGGCATTCAATCCCGCAGACGTGTCCTCATCTCCAGTCGCTCTTCCTGAAGCGGGTCAAATTTGGTGATTCTCCAACCGGACGGAAAGCCCTCAACCGTGAAGATCGCGTGATAACGGTTTCTCCGTGTGTGGATGTGTCCCCAGTGCTCCACTGTGCCGGTGACCGTCCATGAGGTTTCATAGTGAAATGCCTGGATGGCCCCGGGAGAGGCCTCGACCGGTCGGTGCGATCCGTTTATCAACTCGATTTCCTCCACCCGCGAAATTCCTCCGCCTTCTTCCTCCATTTTCAGGTTTTGCCGGATTTGCAGGTAAAGGTCTTCGAGGAGTTTCCCCGAAACGCTTTTCTCAAGAGCGTCGTAAGTTTGTGCTTCGTGGCGGTATTCAAAGGCCTGGTAAATGTTCTTGAGAAGCGGTTGGAAGACGGAGTGGGCCGCTGAATCGTCCAGGGCGGGGGGAGAGGCAAGAGGATTGGGCAGTCGGGTGCCCGCGTAGGGTTGGGCGGCCACCGCGGCGACCGCGCAGCCACCGGCCAGGAACAGACGGAAACCACGGCGACGGATAGCGCTGCTCCTTGCGGCGAACCCCGCCAGAATCAGGGCGGCCGTCCAGCCCAGAACGGACAGAACCGGGATCCGGACTTCCGGTGGCGCTTCGGGTGCATCCACCTGCGCGAATTCAACCGGCGATGGTTCCCTCTCGCGTTCCCATTCGAAAAGGGGCCGGCGCGGGCCGAGTTCAATTCGTCGACTGCTCTCCTCAAACTCATACAGTATCGGGGTCAGATAGGGCATCCTTTTGTCGAAGTGCTCCCACTCAAATCTCAGTTGTTGTGGGGGAGTTTCGGCCGGAAAAGAAAGGATCACCCCCACCCGGGCATTGTAGGCGCTCACCTCGCGCCGGGGCGCTTCCCGAGCGAAATCCCGGTAGTCCGGACCAAAAAACTCGAGCCGCTGGAGCAGGGGCGTGACTCCGGTGCTGTTGATCCGGACCCGGTTGTGCTTGCGGAGCCATTGGTAAACTCGATCGCGGGCCGCATCCTGTTCCTCCACGGTCATCACTTCCAAGTCTTCCCGATCCAGGGGAACCCAGCTTGCCAGAGTGAGCAGGGGAAGGAGTACCTCGTGGCGCACCTCGTTTTCGGTGATGTAGATGAAGCTGTAAACCTGGCTGTAACTGGTGATCCCCAGCCGGTCTTCCTCCCTTCTCCCGGCCATTTCTTCACGGAACGATTCCAACTCCTCATCGTCGAGAGCGGCAAGGTCCATCTCCCGGTCGAGTTCGACCGTGTGGGCGGCTCCGTGGCTGAGAATAGCCTGATCGATTTCAACCCCATCCAGGTGAATCTGGGCGTCCATTTCCGAGGGAATACGCGGATCGTCCCCGTCGAAATTCTGAAACACAGTCAGGAACGAAGGCTGCGAATTGGAGGTGAATTCCAGCTCATACACGACCCAGTGCGCCATCAGATCACCGAAGGGAACGCCACCTTCAGGAATGTCGGCAAAATCAATGTCGATGATTCTTCCGTCGAATCCTTCCCCTTCGCCGTCACGCAGTTGAAAATATTGAAGAAGAAAATCGCCGTGCCCAAGAGCGCTCCGCTTAATGGTTTCCCTCGAAAAACGAGCGTCCCCGGTCGATTCCATCTCCTGGAAAAAGTAAAGATCCTCCACCATGAGAGCGAACTTCACGGATATCGAGTTCTCTTCGACGTTGATCCGAGAAGCGGTGAGAGAAATCGGATGGGCCTGCAGGAAGATGCCGGGAAAAAAGCAAAGAAACGGAATCCAAAGCGCCGCCCGGCGAAGGGCGCCCAAAACGAAAGGCGGCCGTCCCATGGCCGTCTCGGAAGTAGGTCCCGACTGAAACGGAAGCATATGTTTATCAGTAGGCCAATCGCGGAAACTTGGCCAGAGAGATTTCCTTTTCTTGATCGGGAGCCGGAGCCGGGTTGGGTGCCGGTGGCGCGGATAGACCCGGAAACTTTTGTCTATCCCGAATTTGACGGATGTTCGGCTTCCTGCATAGGGTTGGCGGCATGAAGAAAAATATCCCCTTGCCCGTGTTCGTCCAGGGATCTTCCGCCGCCTGGAGATTGATGGTTCCCGTCTTGGCCGCGGCATTGTGCGCTCCATTCGCCTGGGGCGGAAGCCACGGCGAAGCTCCTTCCGAGCCCTCCGGCCTGTTCCTGACCTGGCAACAGGATCCGACCACCACAATGACCATCGACTGGCACACCGGTGCCGATGACGAGGGTGAGGCGGTCGTTCGTTACAAGAAGTTCGGCACGGACGAATGGACGGAGAAAGCGGCACGCTCCGATCCCTATGCGTTTTCCAGGCACTGGTCGGAAGAGGAGAACGAAGCGATCGGGGAAATGACCGTTCATCGTGTCGAGTTGACCGGCTTGGAACCGCGCACGGAATATCGTTTTCAGGTCGGAGAGTTCGAACGCGCCTATTCTTTCGAAACCATTCAGGAGTCGATCGACGAGGAGCCCCTTGTCTTCGGGGCCGGAGGGGACAACGGAACCGGCGGCGGGTTTCGCGACATGAATCGAGCCGCCATGGAACACGACATCCAGTTTGTGGCCATTGGAGGCGATATGGCGTACGAAGACGGACGAGCCGACCGGTTTTCAACCATGAAGCGCTGGTTCGAAGTGGTCCGGGACACCCTGATTACCGAAGAGGGAAGGGTGGTGCCCATCGTGGTAGGGATCGGCAACCACGAGATGAAACGGCCGCGTGGCGGCAATTTTTATTATAACTTTCCCGAATTCGGCGGGCGTGAAGATTTTGAAAACTACGAGGACGACATCGACCGGTGGCGGGTGGACAACGCTCCCTATTTCTTTTCGCTTTTCGCCTTTCCGGGACAGCCCGGCTACGGCGTTCTGGACTTCGGCGACTACCTGAGCCTGGTCATGCCGGATTCCGACCACGCGAATCCGGTCGGAGGAGTCCAGCAGGAGTGGCTGGAAGAAGTGCTTGCAGAGCGTAAAGCGCGACAGGTCGACCACATCATTCCCAAGTACCACGTTCCGGGTTATCCCTCCGCCCGAAATCCGAATGCGCGGACATCAACCAAGGTCCGCGAAAAATGGATGCCCCTGTTCGAACAGTACGGGGTGCGGGTTGCCTTTGAGAATCATGATCACACTCAAAAGCGGACCTATCCGATGCGCGAAGAGCGCATTGATCGGCACAATGGCATTGTTTACATCGGGGATGGTTCGTGGGGGCGGAACCCTCGCTCCTCGAACAACGAGTGGTATGTTAAGAACTTCGAGTCGCAGCTCCACGGGGTGATCGTCACCCTTCACCGAAACAGCCGGCATTTTCTGATGATCAACGAAAAAAATGAAGTGATCGACGAATATCCACGGGTTAAAGGTGAAGAGGACATGACCATGAAGGATCTGGTCGAAGCCCGAACTCTGGGGCCGGTTTTTAAGTCTGGAGGCCTTTCTTTGCAGGTTGAGTTTGCGGGCCGAACCGGGGACATTTCGCTGAATACGGATCACAGCGGCTTTAGCGGTGATGCCTTTGCCGGTTACGAGGACGACGACAGTCATATGAGTGCGCTGGTATGGGAGATCGAGGCCAATGAGGCCGCTGTCTATGACTTGCGAGTCCGGTACGCCAATGCCGGCGACGGCGAACGCCCGCTGGAGGTGCGAGTCAATGATGAAACATTGGGGGATGCGGTGATGTTTCCCGTCACCGGCAGCTGGAGTTCGTGGAATACCGTCACCGTCGGAACGGCGGAGCTCGAAGAGGGCATCAATACAATTGGACTGCACCAAATCGAAGGCCGCACACGCGGCCCCAATATCGACCGGATGGAGCTGCATCCGTTGGGGGAATCAGGTTCGGAGTGATTGCGATTGACGGCGGTGCCGGCAACGAACCCCGGTTCCGGGATCAGGCGTTTTCGAACAGGGGTTTCAGCTTTTCTTGCCGGAAGGCGAAAATCCGTTCCAGCTTTGGAATGACGAGCCAGGGAGTGAGCCGGTCGCCGATGGGGCCTACGGGTGCCTTGAAGTGAATGATGGCCGTAATTTACGTTCCGCCTTTGACTGAGGGAAATTCACGAATTGTCATGGGGAAAGAAAAAAGCCCGGCCGAAGCCGGGCTTGCGTTCGGTCGATTGTTCCTTACGGAAGCAGGACAAAGTCGATGACGTGGATCACCCCGTTTCTCGCGGGAATGTCCACCAGGTCGACGACCAGGCCTGCGGAGGATTCGTTTCCGACGAGGGTTGTCCCGTCCACTTTCAGAAACGCTCCGTTTACCGTGCGGATTCGTTTGGCGGAGAGTACGGATTCCGATTTCCGCTCGCCGGGGACAACATGATAGAAGAGGATGCCGGTCAAGGTCTCGACATCGAGTGCCTCCACCAGCTCGGTACCTGTGGAACCTTCTCCGAGGACCGTTTCGGCGGCGGCGTCGAACGCGTCGTTGGTCGGCGCGAAGACGGTGAATTGGCGTCGCCCGTCGAGGGTCTCTACCAAGTCGGCTTTGACGACGGCCGCCACCAGCGTACTGAAAGCGTCGTTGTCGCTCGCTATTCCGACGATGGTGGGGTCGTCCGCCCTCTGAGCGAGCGCTGTTGAACCGATGGCCGGAACGACGAGCAAGGCTGCGGCAGCCGCATAGATGATGTTTGTCAGGATTTTCATAACGATTTTCTGTTTCGAGTTGTGATAATAGCCGATCGGTCATTCGATCAGTTATTGGGGCCAATCTTCGTCTCTTCTTCCGCCTTCCGCAGCGGTTTTTCCATGAGCGGGGCTTTCTTCTGTGTGAACGGTTGATTTTGGGGGTGAACGGCGGAGCGGGAGCGGCGCTTCGAGGTGGGGTTCTCTTTCGCTGTGGGGTGGTTGGTTGGTGAACCGGCGAATCCCTGGGAATGGCGGATTCAAGGGGTGCGGCCTTCGGGGCGTGACTGGTGCCCGGCTCAAACACCCAGTCTCGACTTGAACTCCTGGGCGGCCCGCCGGGACATCTCGACGGTGTTCTCATCCTTCATGGTCACGAGCAGTCCCCCGTTGAACCAGGGCTTGATCTTCCGGATCCACTTCAGGTTGATGATCTGGCGGCGATTGGCACGGAAAAAAAGGCTCGCGGGCAGGCGTTCCTCCATCGAATTCAGACTGCGGTGAATAAGCGGTTTCTCTTCATGAAAAAACAGGCGTACAAAGTTTTCCTCGCTTTCCAGAAGACGGAGGTCGTCGAAATCCACAAACCAGCACGAGTCGCCGTCTTTGATGAAGATGTGGTCGATCTTGCTTTCGGTCGCCGCTTGGGCCGCGGCCCTGGAGATGCGCTGATGTTTTTCGAGGCGCGTACGGATTGCGGCAAGCAGTTCGTTGGCCTGATAGGGTTTGACCAGGTAGTCGTCGGCGCCCAGGCCGAGGCCTTCGCGAATATCGGTCGCGTTTGTTTTGGCGGAAAGAAAGAGGAAGGGGACGACAGAAGTTTCCGGGCCGGCCTGCAGGGCTTCGAGAACCGAATAACCGTCGACTTCAGGCATCATGATATCCGAAATGATGAGGTCTGGTGGATTTGCTCGGGCGAGGCGGATGCCGGCAACGCCGTTCTCGGCGGACTCGACCTCGAATCCGTTGATCTCGAGCAGGTCGACCAGGGGGAGGCGGACCTGTTCGTCGTCTTCGATGACGAGAATCCGTGTCACGGGTTCCCTCCCTCTGCCGCCTTTGCCGGCAGGTCGACCACGAAGCGCGATCCTCGGCCCGGCTCCGAATCGAAGCGCACGGCTCCGCCGTGTCGTTCGGCCGAACGCTGCACGATGTAGAGGCCCAGCCCCGTGCCCTTGACGGTTCCAACGTTTCCGGCGCGCTGAAAGGGCGCGAAGAGCCGGTCCTGATCCGCAAGGGGAATCCCGATGCCTTCGTCTTCGACCACCATGAGAAGCCGTCCGTCGGCTTCGCCGGCCCGGAACCAGACCGGCTTTTCCGGGTTCGAGTACTTGATCGCATTCGACAGGAGGTTGTGGAGGATGTGGTTCAAAAGGGCGGGATCCGCGAGAAACCTTGTTCCGTTCGGAAAGGCGGCGGTGAAGACCACCCGGTCGTCCGCGTGGATCGCGTGAACCTCTTCGACCACCTCCTCGCAAAAAGCTTTCAGGTCGAGGGTGACCGGTTCGAAGGGAATCTCGCCTGCATCGCTCCGGCTCGAGAAAAGCACATCGTCCAAAAGCCTGTTCATGCGATTGAGCGCTTTTTCGATGTTTAAGAAATGCCGCTCCCGCTTCTCGGAGGTGAGGGCCGGGCCGTAGTCCTTGAGGAACGCCGCGGAGGCGCGCAGGCCGGTCATCGGCGTGCGAAATTCATGGCTGACCATCCGGATGAATCGGGTCTTGAGTTCCTCGGAAGCTTCCAGACGTCTGCGGTCCAAAACGCGTTCCGTCACGTCGATCTGGATGCCGACATAGTGTGTCAATTCTCCATCCTCGCCGTGCACGGGAGAGATGTGGAGCTCGTTCCAGAACATGCTCCCGTCTTTGCGATAATTGCGCAAGCGAACCTTGCAGGGTTTTCCGTCTTTCAGGGCGCTCCGCAGCACGGTCAGTCCTTCCTGATCGCGATCGTTCCCCTGAAGAAACCGGCAGTTATGGCCGAGCGATTCGCTCGCGGAGTATCCGGTGATCCGTTCGAAACCCGGGTTGACATAAATCAGCGGGAGTTCGGAATGCCGGGCATCGCAGATGGTCACACCCGACGTCACGCTTGCCATCGCTTCGTTGCGCAGCTTGAGGTCCTTCATTGCGCGTTTGTGCCGGGAAGCGTCACGCAGCATGACAAAATGCACCGGACGGTCGCTGCGGATGGCCGGCCGCACCGTCATTTCACATGGTAAAGGACCCGGGCCGGAACTTGTGAGCAGGACTTCCGAATGCCGTGTATCGTGCTCTTCGAGCCGAAGCGGAAGGGGGGCGTCAAACAGATCCGCGAACCGAACTCCCCTGAGCTCCGCGGGAGAGCGTCCGGTGTAGTTCCCCGCCCTTTTATTTGCGTCGACTACACAGGCATTGCGCGCGTCCACGACGAACAGGGCTTCGTTCGCGCTTTCGAAAATAAGGTCAAAAGACAGCTCCTGGCTCACTCAGTGCAAGAATATCCCCGGACCGGAATCTGTCAAATCGAGCGCCATTCGTCCCAGTGCTGTGTCGCGCGATTTTCCTAACAAAATGTTACGAAACGCGATTCGGCTTCGAAGCGGCCGCGGTGGGAACCAGACTTTCCCCTCCGGGCGGGTCAATGTGTTGTTGGAATAGGGAATGCCGCGGAAAGGAAGCTCGTTCAAGGTGCGAAATATGCATCATTTTCTTTTTGAATCGACCCGCCCTTTTTTTCTTTTATGATGACGTTTTTCCGGGCGTGTGTATTGGATTCTGTCGTTTTCGTGATGGCTGAGTTGCAGCACCGGCAGGATGGAGTCAATTATGGGAATCAGCATAGGATTGGTGGGCCTCGGGCGGTTTGGGCAGGCCTTTGCGGATTTGTTTCGGGTCCATCCATCCGTGGACCGCGTGATGCTGTGCGACCGTGAGGCCGACCGTATCCAGGCGATAGCAGGGCGTCCTGGATGGCATGAGACGTTCGACCCGAAGGACCAGTTCACCCGTTTCGACGACCTTCTTGCCACTGATGTGGATGCGGTCGCTGTTATTACCCAGCCGTGGCTGCATGCGCGGCAGTGTGTGCAGGCAATGGAAGCGGGGAAGCACGTTTACAGCGCCGTTCCGATTGTTTCGCTGCCGGATGGAGACGAGATTCTGGAGTGGTGCGGCCGTTTGGTTGAAGTTAGCGAGCGGACCGGGCAACTGTATATGCTGGGCGAGACCAGCTACTACAGGCCGGAAACCATGTTCTGCCGGCGCAAGGCGCGGGAAGGGGCATTCGGCGATTTTGTCTACGGCGAGGGGGAGTATTTTCACGATGTCGATGCCGTATGCAGCCTGCGTGAAGTGCGAGAACAGCGGTTGTCGAGCCAGGCCGGGCACGAATGGCTCAAGATCCGGGAGCGTTACCGCAACGAAGGTATCAGGAGCGGCCCAATGCATTATCCGACACACTCTGTCTGCGGACCGGTGTCTGTGATGAACGCACGTGCGGAACGGGTGACCGCCTACGGTTACTCGAATCGCAATGGAGACCCGTTCTTCGCGGACGATGCCTTCAGTAATGTGGTGGCATTGTTTCGCATGAGCAATGGGGCGGCTGTTCGCATCTGCGAGTGCCGCGAGGTTGCCGGGTCGTTTCATCAGCCGGAGACCTTTCGCCTGATGGGTACCCGGGGAACTTATGCGGAGCGTTGCTGGAAGGACAATTTTCGGACTGCCGCCGGTACCGCCAAGCCCCTGCAGGAGCAGGTGCTGACAGACGAGGAAATGCGGGATCCGCTGCCATCGGAGGTGGCGTTAGCCTTCAAACGACTTCAGGACCCGGATGCGCCGGAAGAATCCGACTTTTCCCCGAAAGGCCACGGAGGAGCTCATCCATACCTGGTGCATGAGTTTGTAGACTCGGTGCTCAAGATCCGTACCCCGGCAATCAACGTGTGGGAGGCGGCGCGTTACATGGCGATGGGGGTAATGGCCCATAAGTCGGCCTTGCGCGACGGCGAGACACTGGAAGTTCCCGATTTTGGAGATCCGTCCCTTTAGCAGCCTGCCCGGCTTAGCCTACCGACTACGTCCGGCAGGCTGCCAACGGAGAAAATGTTATGGCAGGATAAGAGTTTAGAGTTCCGGGATTTAATGGATTGATGAAGAAGCACGAAGTTGGAGTCGACTGGCGAGAGCTTTTTCGAAAAGGGTAGCGACGGCGTTTACTGCGGTAACCTCCGGCTGGACCAAGCGTATCAGTCCCGGCCGGGAAATCCGAACCGGCTTGCGATTGGCGGGTTCGGACACGCGATGGCGACTCTGGGTCCCGAAATCCCCTACTTTAACCAGGAATGTCACCTGGCTTTCATTCGGGCTCGTTGCGCGAAGGCTGCGGCTCTTGGATGTGAGCGTGTCTTTGGCTACGCGGAGTTAGGGTCCGCAAAATGGATATCGAAGAGTTGGCGAAGGGAGGTTTCAACAATTCGAGATTCTCTTTTCGAAGGGAGCAGTGCGGAGAATCTGGCAGACGGTCTTCGGAGCAGGATGAGCACGGATGGCTTGCCGATGCACGTGATCGCGATCCGCGGTGACAAAGTTGTCGGATTCGGCGCGTTAAAGCTAAGGGAGATGAAGATCTGCGAGGATCGCGAGCATTGGCTGGGCAGCCTGTACGTCCCGCCGGAGCAGCGCGGCAGAGGAATCGCCTCGGGCCTGATTGAAGAGATTGTTCGGCGCGGCCGGGAACGTGGTGTTACCTTCCTGAGCCTCCAAACCGAACGCCTGGACGGCGGCTTGTATTCGAAAATTGGATGGACATCCCTGGAGAAGGTCCACTACAAGGGATTGGAGGTCTTGGTGATGGAGCGCTTTCTGAGGTTGGGAGATAGATGAGCGAGATCTCTGTCTGCGGCTTCGAAGATCGGCGCCGAATGGCTAAGAACGAGTCTAACCACTGATAGACACGGATGAACACTGATAGAGATAAACCACTGTAAAGAACCGAAGCTCAGCATATTGTCGGTACAGCAATGGAAGTGCTGAATAAAATCGGCCATGGTTTCCGCGAAAAGCCCTATGAAAATGATTTTATCGGTATCCATCAGTGTTGATTAGTGCTTGAAATTGCGACATGAGCTGGAGCACCTCCCGCAACCAACTGACGAACGATGACCTTCTATGACTGACAATATCTTTGTTTCCGAAGCGATCGAGCCTGTTACCTCGACCGCCGATACATCGCGGATGGCGGCCGGCGGTCCGGGGTTGCCATCGGCTTTCGTCTGGCGCGGGCAGGTGCTGGAGGTGGTCGCTCTTCATAATTCCTGGCGCGAGACGGGTCCCTGCCCTCACGGCGGTGGGGAGCAATATGCCAGGAAACACTGGTTCGAAGTCCAAACCGCCTCCCACGGTCGAGCCAGGATCTACTTTGAAAGGCAGGCGCGCGGAAAGAGCCGCACCAGGCGCTGGTGGCTTTTCAGCGTCGAGCATGATCGCCAGGTATCCTGATCATCCGCACAAAAAACTACCATGCAGGAAGCATCAGGGATTTCGACAGCATTAAAGCATGTTTATTGGCTTGGCGGCACAAGCCGCACCGGAAAATCCTTCTCTCCATCCTTATGGCCTCTGGACAACCGAGCCGGGAGGCTACACGGACGATGCCCGCTACCGGATTCTCACCTGCCGGACGTTCGTAAAAACGGGGCGGCCTCCGACGGGAGCCGATTTTGCTCGTTTTCCGCTGGACTAATTCCGGTACTGTTCCTCTCTTTGCCGTCGGCGGGATAGGGACGGCAGGCGGGACGGAGGGGTGGTTTTTCGGTCGGGAGCGGGATGGTGTTCCGGAACCGGACTACGAGATCAAGCTTGTCCTGAATATTCCGGGGCCGGGAGGTGGATGGGTATCCCGGCGGGCTCATTCAGGGTGGGGATGCTGTGCCTCTGGATGGGGTCCAAACAGACTGGATCCGGCGACCAAATGGACCAGAAAAACGGTAACGACGAAACGCATGGTGTGGTGTAACTTTGGCCCAGGGAGAACAGCATTTTTGTCTAATTGCTTTATTTATGCGGGGTAGAGCCTTACGGCGGAGAGGGAGGGATTGCTTCGCCATCTCCGCTTCGCTGCGTCAAACCCTCTCCTCGGGTTCGAACCTCCTCTCGCTTGCCGCATTGCCGGCGGCTTCACCTTGTCAATGGCGGAGAGGGAGGGATTCGAACCCTCGGTACCGTTTCCAGTACACAGCATTTCCAATGCTGCACAATCGGCCACTCTGTCACCTCTCCGGTGGGAAAGGGAAAGCTTCTTTTGTTCTGATTTTCGGGTCAATCAGAAAATCCTGCCGTGTTCGCGGGCTGGAGTACGGCGAAATCGCGGTCCGGCGGGTTCGGATTTGTAAAAAACCTCCTTGCATGCCACTGTCAGCTCACTAGGTTGGCCTTTTTTGGCAGTTTTTCCCTTAACACTTTTATGGCGGAGCAGAAACACGAGCTAGCATACGACACAAAGATCGAGGGCGATATTGTGGTCACCAGGGCCGATGCGGCGATCAACTGGATCCGGTCGCACTCGATGTGGCCCATGCCGATGGGCCTGGCGTGTTGTGCTATCGAGTTGATGGCGGCCGCCAGCTCGCGTTTTGACATTGCCCGTTTCGGCGCGGAGGTGATGCGGTTCTCCCCCCGCCAGGCCGATGTAATGATCGTGGCCGGCACCGTGACCTACAAGATGGCGCCCGCCGTCCGCCGTATCTACGACCAGATGGCGGCGCCGAGGTGGGTGATCGCGATGGGTGCCTGTGCGTCGACCGGGGGGATGTACCGTTCTTATGCGGTGATGCAGGGCGTGGATAGAATCGTCCCGGTCGATGTATACGTCAGCGGCTGCCCGCCCCGTCCCGAAGCACTGCTTGACGGGCTTCTGAAGTTGCAGAAGAAGGTGGCCGGGGAGCGGTCGGTGCAGCAATTGCGGGTTCCCGAGTCCGCCCAAGCCCCGCATTCCAGCCTTTAACCGGAGGGCTTTCGCCATGAGTGAAGAAATCGTTTCCCGACTACAGGAGCGTTTTACTGAAATCACGCCGCGCGAATCACTAGATTGGCCGGCGGTCAATTGTCCGGCCAGGCAGTGGGCCGACCTGGCCGCCGCCCTCAGAGAGGAGTACGGCTACAGGTTTCTAATGGACGTCAGCGGGGTGGATTGGAAAGAGGAGGCCCCCCGTTTCATGGTCGTCTACCATTTGTTTTCGACGCGTAAACACGCTTATCTCCGCGTTGCAGTAGCGTGCCCGGAGGACAAGGAGCCGGAAGTGCCGAGTGTGGTGAAGGTTTGGCCGACCGCGGATTGGCACGAACGGGAAACCTACGACATGTTCGGCATCCGGTTTCGGGGGCATCCCGAATTGAAGCGAATTTTGATGTGGGAGGACTATCCTTTCCACCCGTTGCGCAAGGAGTTTCCGCTTGCCGGTTGGGAAACGGAGCTGCCGGATCGCGAGGTCGCGGAACAGACCGGGGCGAAGGTAATCGGTGCGCCGATGATGGGTGGACCGTTTGTGGCGCCTGACGAAGGTCCCATGAGCGAGCGCGAACCGAGGGCCCGGGACGAGACCTGGACCGAAAAGAATCCGAAACCGAAGAAGTAAGTCATGGCGAAAGAAGCCACCGAAGTTTCCTACGGAGATGTCCTCAGCCGCGTGTCGCGGGGCGAGGGAGAGTTGCAGCCCGACAGGATGGCCCTCAGTATGGGGCCGTCCCATCCGAGCACGCACGGGGTGTTGCGGTTGATGCTGGACCTGGACGGGGAAACCGTGACCCGGTGCGAGCCGGTGGTGGGTTACCTGCACCGCGGCGATGAGAAGATCGCCGAGAACATGACCTACAACCAGTTCGTCCCCTACACGGACCGTCTGGACTACCTCGCGCCGCTTGCGAACAACGTCGCCTACGCCCTCGCGGTCGAGAAGCTCGCTGCTTTGGAGGTGCCGCCGCGTTGCCAGGCGATCCGGGTGCTGGTTTCGGAAATGTCGCGAGTCTCCTCGCACTTGATGGGGCTGGGAGCCTACGCCCTCGACATCGGGGCGATGACCGTCTTTCTCTACACCTTTACGGAGCGCGAGAAGCTCTACACCCTGTTTGAGGAACTCACCGGCGCACGCTTCACAACCAGTTACACACGCATCGGCGGAGTGGCCCGGGATCTTCCCGGGGGGTGGCTGGGCAAGGTCGACAAATTCTGCGATCAATTCCTGCCGGTCCTCGACGATTGCAACGACCTGTTGACCCGTAACCGTATTTTCCTCGATCGGACCGAAGGCGTCGCGGAGATTTCGAAAGAGGACGCCATCGGCTACGGGCTAACCGGTCCCAACCTGCGCGCCAGCGGTGTGCCGAGCGATCTTCGCAAGGACTGTCCGTACAGCGGTTATGAGCACTACGAGTTCGATGTCCCGATCGGGGCCCGGGGGGATTGCTACGACCGTTACCTGGTGCGGTTTGAGGAAATGCGCCAGAGCATTCGCATCATACGCCAGGTGATCCAATCCATGCCCGACGGTCCGTGGTACGCGGAGGAGGCCAAAAAGATTTTCGCTCCGCCCAAAGACAAGGTCATGACCAGCATGGAGGAGTTGATCCAGAATTTCATGATCGTGACTCAGGGGCCGCAGATGCCGGCGGGCGAAGTGTATTTCGAAGCGGAAAATCCGAAAGGGGCTCTCGGATTCTATATCGTTTCCAAGGGCGGGGGCGTGCCTTACCGCTTGAAGATCCGGTCTCCGTCATTTTGTAATTTGAGCATCCTGCCGAAGGTGGCGCGGGGTTGCATGATCGGCGACGTGGTTTCACTGCTGGGGAGCTTCGATTTCGTGATGGGAGAGTGCGACAGCTGAGTGAAGGGAAACGAGATCATGAATCTGAAACCGGAAACGCTTGAGAAGATCGAGGCTGTCATTCCACGCTACCCGCAGAAGCGGAGCGCCGTGCTGCCGGTCCTGCATCTGGTCCACGAGGACCAGGGATACATTTCGCGCGAGGCGACCGAATGGATCGCTGAAAAACTCGGCCTGGAGCCGATCAATGTCTGGGAGCTGATTACCTTCTACCCGATGCTCCGCGACAAGCCTGTCGGCAAGAAGCTGGTCCGGGTTTGCCGCACGTTGTCCTGCGCGCTCCAGGGCTCGTACAAGATCTGCGAAACCTTCCGGGAAGTGCTCGAGTGCAAACTGGACGAGCCAACGCCGGACGGCGAGGTGATGGTCGAATTTGCCGAATGCCTGGCGTCCTGCCATACCGGACCGGTCGTCATGGTGAACGACGAGCTTTATGAACACGTGGACGAAACCAAAGCGAAAGAGATCGCCGGGAAGGTCCGCAACGGGACCGGCGGCACGCCCTCCGACACCGTGTAATCCTTTTCCGGAAGACACCCATGGCAGCCAAAGAACGACGCATCATTCTAAAGAACATTGACCGGCCGGGATATGGAAATCAGCTCGATTCCTACCTGGAGGAGGGCGGCTACGAAATACTCAAGAGGGCCCTTCAAAGCAAGCCGGAAGATCTGCGTGAGGAAGTCAGGAAATCGGGGGTGCGCGGTCGCGGCGGTGCGGGTTTCCCCGCGGGGATGAAGTGGAGCTTCCTCGACTTCAAGTCGGGCAAGCCCATCTACCTCCTCTGCAATGCGGACGAATCCGAGCCCGGCACCTTCAAGGACCGCCAGATCATCCACAAGGACCCGCACCAGCTCATCGAGGGGATGCTGATCAGCGCCTACGCGATTACGGCAAAGGTCGCGTTCATCTACATCCGGGGTGAATTCCCCGAAGGCGCGAAAATTCTCGAACGCGCCGTCGAGGAGGCCCGGGAGGCGAATTTCCTGGGCGAGAACATCCTCGGGACCGACTTTTCCTGCGAGATTTACGTCCACCGCGGCGCCGGGGCCTACATCTGCGGGGAGGAGACCGGGCTGATTGAGTCGATCGAAGGCAAACGGCCGTACCCGCGGATCAAACCGCCGTACTTTCCGGCGGCCCTTGGCCTCTACATGTGCCCGACCATCGTCAACAACGTCGAAACCCTCTGCAACGTGAAGCACATCGTGGCGATGGGGGGCGAGGAATACGCGAAAATCGGCCGTCCCGGCAACACGGGAACCCGCATCTGGTGCGTGAGCGGCCATGTGCGTAAACCCGGCTACTACGAATTTGAAGGCGGTGCGCTGACGCTGGGGGAATTGATCTACGACGTCTGCGGCGGGCTCTACCCGGATCGCACACTCAAGGCGGTCATTCCGGGAGGTTCCTCCATGAAAATTCTTCGTGCCGACGAGCGCTTCAAGGGAAAGGACCGCGACGGCAATGAGTTCGACCTCGGGCTGGAGGACCTGATCCTCGATTTCGACGGCATCGCGCAGTCCGGCTCCCTGTCGGGTTCCGGCGGGATTATCGTCTTGGACGACACCACCGACATGGTGGAGGCGCTCGCCAACGTCAGCAGTTTTTACGCGCACGAAAGTTGCGGGCAATGCACGCCCTGTCGCGAGGGATCGCTCTGGCTCAAAAAGATTCTCGAGCGCATGTCCCGCGGGCAGGCCCGGCTGGAGGATGTCGACCTGCTCAAATCGGTGGCCGACCAGATACCCGGCCGCACCATCTGCGCCTTCGGCGAAGCCACCGCCTGGCCGGTCCAGAGCTATGTGGCCAAGTTCCGTGACGAATTCATCGCCAAGGCGGAACAACAGGCGGCCGGACACAGCCGCGGCAACGGCTGTTCGGAGGATAAGATCCAATTGGTATAAGCGAGCGATTGACACCATGAGCGACGAAAAGAAAGAAGAGCTGGTCACCGTCTATGTGGACGACCGGGAAGTGCAGGTGCCTCCCGGCACGAACATGATCGAGGCGGCGGCGAAGATCGGCGTCGAGGTGCCGCACTATTGCTATCATCCCAAGCTGAGCGTGGTGGGCAACTGCCGGATGTGTATGGTGGAGATGGGCATGCCCCAGAAGGACCGCGGCACCGGCCAGCCGGTGCTCGATGACGAGGGGCACCAGAAGACCATGTGGCTGCCCAAACCGGCAATCGCCTGCTCGACGGTGGCCATGCCCGGCCTCCGGATCCGGACCGATTCCGAACTGGCGCGTTCCTGCCAGAAGGGGGTCATGGAGTTTCTCCTTGTCAACCATCCCCTGGATTGCCCCATCTGCGATCAGGCCGGCGAATGCCGCCTGCAGGAATTCGCCACCGATTATGGTCGCGGCTACAGTCGTTTTGTCGAGGAAAAGAACGTCAAGCCCAAGCGGACCGTTCTCGGTCCGCGGGTCATTCTCGACGACGAACGTTGCATCCTCTGCTCGCGCTGCATCCGATTCTGCCAGGAGGTTCCGGAAGACGATGTGTTGGGCTTTGTGGATCGCGGGAGCTATACGACCCTGACCTGTTACCCGGGCAAGCGCCTGGAAAACAACTACTCCCTGAACACCGTGGACATATGCCCGGTGGGCGCCCTGACCAGCACCGATTTCCGTTTTCAGATGCGTGTTTGGTTCCTCAAGGAGACCCACAGTATCTGCACCGAAAGCAGTGTGGGCGCCAATACCCTGGTCGGCTCCCGCGAGGGCACAATCCACCGGATCACGCCGCGGCGCAACGATGAGGTCAATGACACCTGGATGGCGGACAGCGGACGGGAACTCTACAAGCAGGTCGAAGCGAGAAACCGTCTCCTCCGGTCGACCGTGGATGGCGCCGAAACCGGGGATCCCGAACGTGCTGTCGAAGCGACAGCGGATCTGCTCAGGGGCGGTAAGAGGATTGCCTTCGTCGGCTCGGGTCGCTGCAGTGTCGAAGAACAGTTTCTGTTCAAAAAGCTTGCCGAGCAGGTCGGCGCGCAGAGTACGGCCCTGGTCAGCCGTGTTGCTGAAGGCGACGGACTGTTGATTTCGGCGGACCGCAACCCCAATGTTCGAGGGGCCCTGACCACGGGTCTGATCGACGAGCTTCCCCGTCATGAATTGACCGGGCTGGCGGCTGGAATCGACAAGGGGGAAATCGATACGGTCGTCGCCTACAACGAGGATCTGACCGCGGCAGGCATTACCGAGGAGCAGTTGGATAAAGTGACCGTGATCTACCTCGGCACCCACGCCAACAAAACAAGCGACCGTGCCCAGGTGGTCCTGCCGACCCTGACCGTGTTTGAGAAAAACGGCAGCTTCATCAACCAGCAGTTTCGGCTGCAGAAATTCCTCCAGGCGGTTCCAGGACCGGCCGGTGTTCCGGACGACCTGCGCACCCTGGCCGGTTTGCTCGCCGGCAACGGTCTATCCATCCCTCCGGGGATTGACGAGGTCTGGGAGGAGCTGAGCGAATCCGTCGATGCCTTCAAGGGACTCCTGTTTATGAAGATTCCGGCTACAGGGATTCTGCTCGACGTGCCGCCCGGCCTGAGGAGGTTGCCGTATGCGGAAGGCAAGACCCTTCATTACGAATCGGCCGGTGAGGGGGCCGTGACGGTCTGATCCGCGGCCATCCGAACGTTATCCGTTACCATGGACTTCACTTCATTCCTTATCATTCTCGCCCAGGCGCTGGCGGTTGTCGTGGTGCTCATGACCTTTTGCGCCTATGCGGTGCTGGCCGAGCGGAAAGTGTCGGCCTGGATTCAGGGGCGTGTCGGGCCAAACCGGACCACGCTGCCGGTCATCGGATCCATACCCGTCATCGGGACGTTCCTGACCCGTCTGGGGATATTCCAGCCCGTGGCCGACGGGCTCAAGTTTCTTTTCAAGGAGGACGTCACCCCGGCCCATGTGAATCGTCCCTACTATATCCTGGCACCGGCCCTGGCGCTGGTTCCGGCGTTGGTGACCGTTACGGTGGTGCCATTCGGGCAGTACATTACCGAGGCCGGCGAGATGGTGCCGCTGGTCCTGGCGGATCTCGACATCGGGATCCTCTTTATACTGGCGGTTTCCTCGCTGGGCGTCTACGGCATCGTGCTGGCGGGCTGGGCCTCAAACAGTAAGTATCCGTTTCTCGGAGGCATTCGCGCCACGGCACAGATGATTTCCTACGAGCTGGCGATGGGGCTTTCCCTCCTGCCGGTATTCATGTGGATCAACGCGCCCGGCACCGACGCGGCCCTCAACCTGACCGCGGTCGTCCAGGGACAGCAGGGATGGTGGCTCGTCCTTTGGCAGCCGCTTTCGGCCTTTATTTTCCTGGTGGCTCTCTTTGCCGAAACCAATCGTTTGCCCTTCGATATGCCCGAGGCGGAAACCGAGCTGGTGGGCGGGTTTCACACCGAGTACAGCAGCTTCAAGTTCGGCCTGTTTTTCGTGGCCGAATACGCTCACATCGTTATCGGTTCCGCCGTCTTCACCGTCCTCTTTCTGGGGGGCTGGCATCCGTTGCCCGGCGTTCCCCTCCAGCTTGAAGGGATTCTCGGAGCCATCTCCTCGGTTGGAATTTTCACCACCAAGGTGGCGCTGCTGGTCTTCCTGTTTATATGGGTGCGCTGGACGCTTCCGCGCTTCCGTTACGACCAGGTCATGCGCATGGGATGGAAGGTCCTCCTTCCGCTCGCAATCGGCAACCTGATCTTTTACGCGCTGGCTATTGCAGCCTTCGACTCTTTAAAATAATCTCGGATCTATGGCACTGCTTGTTCAAAGAAAGCCGCTCTCCTGGCTGGAGAAAACCTATCTTCCCCAGATCCTGGGAGGGATGAGGATCACCCTGAAGCACCTCTTCGCTCCCAAGGTGACCCTTCAGTACCCGGAGGAGCGTCCGGTGCTTCCCGAGAATTATCGCGGCGTTCCCACGCTGGTGAAGGATCCCAACGGCCGTGAGAAATGTGTTTCGTGTCAGCTCTGCGAGTTTGTCTGCCCCCCCAAGGCCATCCGCATCTGGCCGGGCGAAATCCCGGAGAACGCGGAAACCGCCCACGTCGAGAAGGCGCCGGACGATTTCGAAATCGATATGCTCCGCTGCATTTACTGCGGCCTGTGCCAGGAAGTCTGTCCGGAAGAGGCCATCTTCCTTCAGGATATTTTCTCGGTGACCGGTTATTCGCGCGACGAATTCAAATTCCGCAAAAACAAACTCTACGAACTCGGCGGCACCCTCCCGGACAAACACTACAAGTGGGACAAGAAAAAGGAAGCCGCCTTCCGAGGCAACGAACACTGACGCAACCATGAAAAACCCCGACTGTCACAATCGTAAAACGGAGGATTTCCCGGGCGGGAACGGCCGCGGCTTCTCCGGAATGCCGCCGTCGATCCGAACGTGCCTGGCAATCGTTGTCCTGCTCGTTACGGGCGCCGCCGTGTCGGCCGAGCCCTTTGAGATACGGCTTTCTCACGACACCATGGTTACGGAAGGCGGCCGGCCCGCGATCGTTGCTCCGGGCGGGGAGTATCCGTCGGTGGTGCTGGTTCCGGGGGTCGATGGCAGGCTTGAGGCGGTTGTGGTGTGGCTTGACGACGATTCCCCGGCGACGGCCCCGGCGGCGCGGCAACTCGAAGCCGGGAAAGAGACGCGTCTGGTGTTCGAAGGCGCCCCGGGACCGGGGCGGTACCGCATTGAGCTGGAAATAACGCGGGAAAACAGGAACCGGTTTCGGGACGCGTTTTATTTCACCGTGCTCGATGTCGACAGTCTTCCGGAAGATTATTCAGTTGTCGCCCATCCGGGAGAGGACGGACGAATGGTCTATACCCCCGATTACCGCGGAAACCGGATTCCCGATTTTTCGACCGTCGGCTACAGGGGCGGCGGGGTGCCGATTCCCGACGTGCCGGTAAGGATCACCCTGGAGCCGGGATCCGGAGATGACACGGAGAGGATTCAGAAGGCCATCGACGAAGTCGGGGCTTTGCCTCCGGATGAGGACGGTTTCCGCGGGGCGGTATTGCTGAAGCAGGGGGCCTACGAGGTCGCGGGCGATCTGGAAATCAACACGAGCGGCGTGGTGTTGCGCGGCGAGGGCCAGGGAGACCCGAAGCGACTCTGGCTTGATCCGGACAAGGGGCACAGCCTGGAGGAGTTTAAAGCGAGCCTGCGGGACAGGGACGCAACGGTTTTGATTGCGACCGGAGAGGAGCGGCGAACGGTTTTCCGCATCCGGGGCGAGAGCGGGGTATCCGTTCGGCGCGACACCGCGACGGAGATTATCGACCGGTATGTGCCGGTGGGTTCGCGGATGTTCCACGTTGAAGATGCGGGCGAGTTTGAAAGCGGGGACCGGATCGTGGTGGAGCGGAGCGGTAACGCAGCCTGGATAGCGGAAATCGGAATGGACCGGATTCCGGCCCGGCCGGACGGGGGAACCGTCCGGCAATGGGAACCCTTCGATCTCCGCTTTGAGAACGCGGTCGTCGGCATCGAGGGAAACCGGGTGCATCTTAAGCATCCGATTGTTCACGCGGTCGAGCAACGTTGGGGAGGCGGAAGAATTTTCAAGTACGAGGATCCCGGTCGCATCAGCGAGTCGGGCATCGAAGATTTTCGGGCGGTTGCCTACTGGAAGCCGAACGAGGACGGGGTTTCGGATACGCGGAAAGCGTCGGATTTTCTCCGGTTTGAAAATATGAAGAACGGCTGGGCCAGAAAGATCACGATCGAGCACTTTATCGGTTACGGGGTCATTCGGGCCGGGAGCGGCGCCCGGGCGGTGACGATTGAGGATTCATCGAATCTGGTCGCGGATCTGCGGTTTTATCGAGGACCCGGATACAATCGCAGTGATCTCCGGGTTGGCGGCGCGGCATCCACGTTTGAGGAAACGGGGGTTTATACGGCCCGTTACGGGTTTACCTTCGGGAGGGGGTCGCAATGGATTCTCGTCCGTGGCTGTTACACTCTCAACAACCGGCACTCCTTTGTCCTGCACGCCCGCACTCCGGGTCCGAGTATTTTTGTGGACTGTGTCGCCGAAGGGAGTGTGAGCTGGAGCGAGCCCCACCATCGGTGGTCGGTCGGCGGCCTGTACGATAATGTCGTGGACGATTACGGGTTTTCGCTGATGAACCGGCTGCGTTACGGAAGCGGGCACGGCTGGTCGGCGGCGAACTGGGTGGCCTGGAATACGAGAGGAGGGGGCCTGGTCTGCCAGCAGCCGCCCACCGCGCAGAACTGGGCGATCGGTCACGAGGGAGAACGGCTCGACGGGGCGTTCCGGGACTGGAACCTCGAGATGTTTGGAGTCAGCGACGGCTACTGGGAATCGCAGGGCAATAACGTGAGGCCGGCGAGTCTTTACGTGCGGCAGTTGCAGGACCGGCTCGGCTCCGGGGTGGTCCGCAGGATGGGATTCAAGACCGAGGAGTAGGCCCGGATTGTCGTGTTGTCGTCGTGGAGTGACACGTAAGGCGACGTGCTGTTCCCCTGTGTTTCAGGTGGGCGCGACTGAGAGACCGGTTGCAGTGAACATGACCCACCGGAGTGGTGGAAAAGAGCGTTCATGGCAACTCGAACAGATTCCGTTTCTTTGGCGGGCCAGGGAGTTGCCGCCCGGAAATGCCGCCTTATTGCGCCTTGCCATCGCGGTCGAGCACCCGTTCCAGTTCCGCTTTGAGCGCGACCCCGCTGAGGGTGATCTCCCGGAAGCTGACGGCAAGCGAACCGAGCATCAGGAACAGCGCCGCCGCAAAGGCGATTTTCCCGCTGAAAAGGAATTCAAAATAGAGGAGGACGATCGCCAGGACACAGAAGAAAAGGCTGGCAATGCCGAAGGCCTGCATGGCCTTGATGAGGCTGATGCGTACCCGCAGGTTGCGGATTTGTTTCAGGACGTTTGCGTTGCGCTGGACATCGGCACGGTTGACCAGGGTCCGCACGATGCCGGCGATGGCCAGGAATCGGTTGGTGTAGGCCAGCAGCAGGAGCGAAACGGCGGGAAACAGAATCGCGGGCGTCGTCAGGGAGATTTCCATGTTTACGGAAGCGTCCCTGAAAATCCGCCTCAGTTCAAGCCCTCTATCGCGAATCCCGGGGGCTTCGGCCTTGTCCGACGACAGGTCCGGGTGCCCGGGTCAACTAAATTGAGCCCGGTGAATCAGGGAATCGGCGTCGGGTCGATTTTGACTGCGTCGCCGGTGCGTGCGGATTCGTAGATGGCATCGGTGAGTTGCTGGATGAGGCGGCCCTTTTCGAGGGAAGTCCGGGGCGGGCGGCCCTCGCTGACCGCTTCGGCGAAATCGCGAATGGGCATCAAGTGGTTGACGTCCTCGACCGGTCCCTCGACGAGCGTTTTGCTGACGACACCGTAATCGGCCGGCGCAACGTCGTTGATGACCGGGGCGGCCTCGCTCTGGCCGGGCACCATCTGGAGCCGGAGTGAACCCCGCTCACCGGTGATCTGCCAGGCGGTGTCGGATTGCAGGCTCAGAAATTCGCCCCGTTCCAGGCTCAGGACGATGCCGTCGTCGCACCGGATCAGCGCGGCGACGTGGTTTTCCGCGTCCGACCCTTCGGCCGCCCGTCCCGGCGCCAGGTGGGCGGGTGTTTGCCACGCCTGGGCAAGCACGGTCCGGGGCCGCAACTGCCAGCCGGTCACCTCGAGGAGGTAGTTGAGGTCGTAACAGCCCCAGTTGGCCATGATGCCGCCGCCGTTCAGCTTGTGAGAGAGACGCCAGGGCGGGGGCGGTTTCCCGGAAGGCCCTTTGGCGGCGAGCAGGCCCCGGGCGCGCACGACCCGCAGCGGACCCAGAACGCCGCTGGCGACGGTTTCACGGGCGACGCGGGCGGAATCAAGAAAGGTGAAGCGGCTGGAACAGACCCCGACGGTCAGTTCGCCGCGGGCTTTGAGGAGCTGATCCACTTCGGCCACGCTGCAGGCGGTCGGCTTCTCCAAAAGCACGTGTTTGCCGGCTTTCAGGGCCTGAACGGCGATGGCGCAGCGAATGCCCGCGGGTAAAGCGAGAACGACGGCGTCAACATCCGGATCGTCAATCAGAGGACCGGCGTCCTCGTAACGTTTCTTGATTTCGAATTCCTCGGCCGTGCGGCGCAGTGTCTCGGGGTCGCGATCCGCAACCGCCACCACTTCCAGGCCGGGAGCCTCCCGGGCCGAACGCAGGTGGTGCTGCGCGATGACCCCGCAGCCGATAATTCCGGTTTTCACTGGTTTCATAAAGCGACCTTTTCGTTGACGCGGAGACTCTCCAGGACCTCGAAGAAGTCGGGAAAGGTTTTTGCGCAGCAGCCGGGATCCTTGATATGGAGCCAGGGGCTGCCGTCGCCGCGGAGATCGTAGCTGCCGAGAATGGCGAAGCTCATGGCGATGCGGTGGTCGTCGTAGGTCTTGATCTCGACATCCGGCATCAGGGGCGCGGGGTGAATCTCGAGGGAGTCTTTGGTTTCGCGGATTCCCTGACCGAGCTTACGGAGTTCGAACGACATGGCGTGAATGCGGTCGGTTTCCTGTAGCCGCGTGTGGGCGATCCCGGTGATGCGGGTCAGGCCTTCAAGAACCGGCGCTATGGCCGCCAGAGTCAGAAATGTGTCGGATATCGAGGTGAAGTCGCGGTCCACGCCCTTCGGTTTGGGCGCTCCGGATGGGTTTCGCGCCCAGAGGCCCGCCGGGGTGGCTTCAATGTTCGCGCCCGTGGCGGCAAGCACTTCGGCGAAGTCCACGTCGCCCTGCAGGCCGGAGAAACGAAGGTCGCGAACCAGAATTCGCCCCCCGACCACCGAGGGAAGCGCGAGGAAATAGCTGGCGGCCGTAGCGTCTCCTTCCACCGGATACACGCCCGAAACAGGACTGCGATAGGGCGTGCCGGCCGTGACCGCGAACGTGTCTTTCGACTTCGTCCCGTAAAAAGGCTGCCCGAACTGGTGCATCATGGCCTCGGTCATATTGACGAACGGACGGGAGACGGTTTCCTTGTCGAGGCGGATCCTGAGATCTTCGCCGGCCAGGGGAGCGACCATCAGGAGAGCGGAGAGAAACTGGCTGCTGGTTGTGGCGTCGAGCGAGATTTCGCCCCCGCTGAGGCCGTCGGTATCGATTGCGATCGGAAACGAGTCGCGGTCGGAAGCCTTGATCCGTACGCCGAGGGAACGCAATGCCTGGAGAAGGCCGGACATGGGGCGTTGACGCATCTGGGAAACGCCGTCGAGGCGGTATTTTCCCCGGGGCGAGATCGAGCAGAACGCGGTCAGGAAACGTGCCGCCGTGCCCGCGTTGCCGACGTCGATGTCGGCGTTTTTGACCGGGATGACGCCGCCCTGGCCTTCGACTTCGATGGTTTTCGCCCGGCGGTCCTCGCGGACCGGGAAACCGAGTTTTTTCAGCGCCCGGATCATGATGAGGGTGTCGTCGCTGAACAGGGCGTTTTCGAGGCGGGTGGTGCCTTCGGCCATCGCGGCCAGCAGAAGTGCCCGGTTCGTGATGCTCTTTGAGCCCGGCAATGACACCTCGCCGGCGGCGGGATGGCTGAAAGGAATGACGGAATGTGATCGGGACATGCTAAAGCTGAAATAAAAGAGGTTAGAGTTTGTCGCGATAGGATTTGCCGCGATCAAGAAAATGCCGCGCGAGGTAGTAATCCTCGTTGGCCAGGGCGGACTGAAACGAATGGAGTTCGTCGCGGTAAGCGTCCAGGGCGCGGATTATTTCGTGCCGGTTTTGCTGCAGGATCTCGCGCCACATCTCGGTATTCCCGGAGGCGACCCGTGTTGTGTCGCGCAGCCCCGCGCCGGCGTACTGGATCCAGCTCGGGTCCTTGAGTTCGAGGGAGCTGCAGAGGATCGAGGCCAGCACATGGGGGAGGTGGCTGATGTGGGCGACGATTTCGTCGTGCTTTTCGGGGTTGATCGTCGTGACGTCCGCGTCGAGTTCCCGCCAGAAGGCGACGACGGTTTCGGCGGCTTTCGGGTCGCTGTCTTCGAGCGGCGTGACGAAACAGGGACGTCTCTCGAAAAGATCCTCCCGCGCGTGGTCCATCCCGGACTTTTCGGACCCGGCCATCGGATGGGATCCGATAAAGTGACGTTCGGGGCCGAGTTGATGGCTGCCCTGCCGGCAGATCAGGCTCTTGACGCTGCCGACATCGGTGACGATGGCTCCGTGCGGGACGTGCTCCCGGATCTTGCGGACGAGTTCGACGATTTTTCCGACCGGGGTGCAAATGACCACCAGGTCTGCCCCGCTGCAGGCGGCTTCCGGTTTCTCGAAGACTTCGTCGCACCAGGCAACCTCCCTGAGCTTCAGCCGGGTTTCCGGGCGCCGGGCCCATACGGCAATCGTTGAGGCCAGCTTCCTGAGATGCACGGCCTGTGCCAGGGAGGCCCCGAGAAGACCGGGAGCGAGAATGGAGATTTTTTCGAACACCTTAATTTGTCGGTTTTCCCGAGGATCACCCGGCACCGGGAACCCCGGGACTGGATTCGGAAGCCGGGAAGGGGACCCTTCCGGATTGACCTGCCTGTATGTTAGGGCGGGCGTGACACTGAAATCAAACCAAACGCCACCATTTTTCTTGTTCTTTCTCCTTTGATGCTTTTTTTACTGAAAGGGGGGACCTCGCCTGGATTCGCGGGATGCGTGTCCCCTGCTGTCATTATCACTATGCCTTACAGGAGTCATTTACACCCGAAAATATGCCGTACCGACAAAAGCTGAGTGCCAAGGCGAAAATAAAACGGTTGGGCTACGTGCTGTTTTTTTCCCTGATCATCGGGGTGCTCGGGGCTATTCTTTACCTGCTCGTAGAGCCCGGGAGCGGACCGCGCGGTGCGCGCGGTCCGGAGCGGACGGAGATTTCGCAGGCGGAACGCTCCGCCCTGATGGAGAGGAGTCGCGAGCTGGAAGCCCGCTTCAGGGAGAGCGTTTCCGGCGACGAGGAGCCGGATGCGGAGGCGATCGGAATTCTCAAAGAGGCTTATGCCAGCCATCGCCGGGCTACGGTCAACAATCCCTATGCGTCACTTTCGGACCAGCGGCGGTTGGAGCGGCTGGCGGAGTACGTAATGGAGTACGAGGGCGACTATCTTGCCCGCCGCGTGGAAGAGCTCCAGGAAGAAGCCGAGCAGAAACGGAGCGAAGGCGATTACCGGGCCGGCATTGCGTTGTTGGAGGAAGCCGGCGGGATTCAGGAGCACATCAACCGGGAGATGCGGCGGAGCCCGCACAGCAGCACTGCATTGCTGTCGTCCCTGGAGCGGAGGATTATTAACTGGCAGGCCGAACCGATAGTGGAACGCAGCCGGGAGGCCGAACGTGAAGCCGAGCAGGCCGTGAGGGAGGAGCGCTGGGCGGACGCCCTGGAACTTTTTACGGAAGCCAAAGAAGGGCAGCAGCGCATCAATGAGGATTTTCGCCGAACCCCTTTCCTGGACCGGTCGCGGGTGAGCAGTCTTGAGGAGGAGATTGCATCGCTTCGCACTCTGGAACTCCGTGCCGAAATCACGTCGCTGGCTGAGGAAGGACGGCAATTGCTGGAGGATGAGGCCTTTGAACGGGCCGCCGAGCGATTCGCCGCCGCCTCGGAGCGTCAGCGGCACCTGAATCGCGAGTTTTCCGGCAGCCGGTATGCGTCGAGCGGAGCGGTGCGCGAGTTCGAAACATCGCGGCAGACAGCCCTGAGCGGCGGGGTGGTGAAGGAGTTGAACGGCGTTGTGGAGGCGATGCGGCAGGCGTTTCGCGAGCGGCGTCCGGACGAGGCCCGGCGGCACCTGGAAGGCGCCCAACGGAAGATCCGGACTCTGGAAGAGGATTTTCCCCTGAGCGAATTCATCGACGAAGACCTCTCCCTGAGGATCAGTTACCTGCACTCAATCCGGGACCGCCTGACAGCGATTCACGAAGACGTCTACGGGTACCTCACCGAGATCCCCGGCGGGGAGGTTTCGCTTTACGCGGTGGAGGTTCCGCAAAGCCTTTACTCCCGTGTCATGAACCGGAATCCCAGTCGCAACCAAGGGTCGAGTCTTCCGGTTGACTCGGTGAACTGGGAGGAAGCAACCGAATTCTGCCGCAGGCTTTCCTGGGTGCTCGGCCTTCCTGTTCGCCTGCCCACTCGCGGGGAGTTTTTGCAGGCCGTGGGGAGCCTTGAGGAGACCGACATTTCGGGGAGCAGTTGGAACCTGCGCAACAGTGACGGAGAATCTCAACCGGTCGGGACTCGCGAACCCAACCGGCAGGGATTTTACGATTTACTCGGCAACGTCGCTGAATGGCTCGGGACGACCGAGGGCGATCGGCGTGCTTTTGTGGCCGGAGGAAGTTATAACGACGATCTCGAAGAGGTCCGGGAGCCGCCGATGGAAACCGTCGATACGGGACAGCGTTCGCGCGCCATCGGATTTCGCTTCGTGGTTGAGCGCGACGGTTAGCGAATGTGGGAGCGATCCGTGGTTCCGGAAGGTATTTTTCCGGAAAAGGCGTTGACAGACCCATTGGGGTGCGTTTCGCTCTTCCTTTCTTATGAAAGTTGTCACATCATTGAAATCCGTAAAGGGCCGTCATCCCGGTTGCCAGGTGGTGCGCCGCCGCGGGAAGGTCTACGTCATCAATAAAACGAATCCTCGGTTCAAAGCGCGCCAGAGGTAGAACTTTTTGTTTCCTGTTGTGAAGAAAGACATCCATCCAAAACTCAATCCGGTTGCCTTTGTCGACGTTGCCTCGGGAAAACGTTTCCTGACCCGTTCGGCCGCCCGGTCCGCCCGCAAGGAAGAGATCGACGGCGTCGAGCACTTCGTGATTCTGCGCGACGTAACGGCGGACTCCCATCCGGCGTATACCGGTGAAAAACGCATGGTCGATTCGGCCGGACGGGTGGAAAAGTTCGAAAAGAAATTCCGCCGCGTTCGCCGCAAGGCCTGACGGCCCGGCCGGAAACGGCGGATTCCGGGCTCTGCCCCGCAGGAGCGGCTTGACGGCGCGAGGCGCTCGCGGGCAGTTGCCCTCTGGAACTCCGGGCAAATCGGTCCGGGTAGCATTCCGGTGGGTTCAGCTCCCCCCTGCGCTCTGATGAACGGGGGAGAGGCGTTGCTGCTGTACTTTCGACCCGATCAAACGGCGCCTCAATCGAGGGTGTGCACCACGAGCCCGCTCCTCAGCTTGGGTTCGAACCAGGTCGTTTTCGGCGGCATGATATTGCCGGTGTCGGCGATCGTCATCAGTTGCCGCATGCTCACGGGATAAAGGGCGAAGGCGACCTTCATCTCGCCGCTGTCCACCCGCCTTTCCAGCTCCTTGAGTCCGCGAATTCCGCCGACAAAATCAATCCGTTTGTCGGTGCGCAGGTCCCGGATGTCGAGGATGTTCTCGAGGACGCAGCGGGACAGAATGGTCACGTCGAGCCCCCGGATCGGGTCGTTGTCGTCATACGTTTCCGGCTTGGCCGCCAGCGAATACCACTTGCCCTCGAGGTACATCCCGAATGTGTGCATGGCCCCGGGTTTGCAGGGCTCCGTTCCTTTCTCCGTTACTTCAAAAAACTCCTTCAACCTGGCGAGGAACGCTTCGGACCCGAGACCGTTGAGGTCTTTCACCACACGGTTGTAGTCTATGATAGTCAATTGGTTGTCAGGGAAGAGCACGGTCATGAAAAAGTTGTATTCTTCGTTGCCGGTATGAGACGGATTGGCTTTCTTTTTCTCGTTTCCGACGAGGGCTGCCGCGGCCGTCCGGTGGTGCCCGTCCGCCACGTAGAGACAGGGGACTTCGGCGAAAAGCTTTTCGAGCCGCTCGATCGTCGAGTCATCGTCGATGACCCAAAAACCGTGGGCGAAGCCGTCGTCTGAGGTGAAGTCGTAAACGGGAGGATTTGCGGCCGTTTCACTCACGATGCGGTCAATCTCTTCGACGCGCCTGTAGGTGAAGAAGACCGGTTCGGCGTTGGCGTTGATGACGCGGACGTGCTTCATCCGGTCCTCCTCCTTGTCGGGACGGGTTAGTTCGTGCTTCTTGATCACGTCGTTCAGGTAGTCCTCAACGCCGGCGCATCCCACGATGCCGTACTGGGTCTTCTCTCCCCAGGTCTGAGCGTAAACGTAATACTGCGGCTTGGAGTCCTGAACCAGGTAGCCCTGATCAATAAACTTCTGAAAATTCTCCTTCGCGGTTTGATAGACCGCCTCGGAGTAGGGATTGGCATCCTCCGGAAGCTCGATCTCGGGCTTGACCACCCGCAGGAAGCTGTGGGGATTGCCGGCGGCTTCCACGCGCGCCTCCTCTGAATTAAGAACATCATAGGGGCGGGAAGCCAGATTTTTTGCGATTTCCGAGGGGGGACGGTAACCCTTGAATGGTTTGAATACAGCCATGCGTTGTGCGTTGGTTTGTTGGTGCGAAAAGATAAATCCTTCCCAGGGCGCCCGCCGGCATGCAAGCATAAATGACTGGGAGGCCTTGACACTCGGATTGCGAAGCTGCGTAATACGGCGGATGCGAAATACCGCTTGTCCGCTGTTTTTCTTCATTCTGGCTGTTGCGTTCGGTGGTTGCGAGACTCCGGAGGGGGAGCGTTCGCCCGGGGCCGGGGCGCAGGATGTCGCCTTTGCCGAGTTGGTCGACCTTGTCGGGGAGCGGCTTGAACTGATGTACCCGGCAGCGCAGTACAAATGGAACAACGGATTGCAGGTTGAGGGGGCCGGTCGCGATGAAGCCGCGCTGGCGCGTGCCGTGGAGGAGGGCGAGGGCAGGGGATTGCCGCCATTCGTGACGGAGAGCTTCTTCCTCGTTCAGATGGAGGCCGGAAGGTTGCTGCAGCAGGTTTATTTTGAAGATTGGGAGGATGACGCGGCCGGTTCGTTCGATCTGGCGGCGGATTACGAGTCGGAGCTGTTGCCCGACCTCGATCGCATTGAATTGGAGATGATCGAGGCACTCGCGCAGGTGCATGCCGCCCCCCCGTCCGAGGACCGCGCCCGGGAACGGATAGAAGCTGTCCGTGAGCGGTTGCTGAACTCGGATCGGTTTCCGGAGGAGATTGTCGAGATCGCGATGTCTCCATTTGCCCTTTAAGGCAAATTTCCGCTGGTCAAAGCCGGGAGGGACTTTCATTCTGACGGCAATTTCGCCGTTATGAACGTTACAGGTCTCGCCATTGTCCCCCCTCCCGAAGCTGCCGGAATGCCCCCTGTCACCCCGGAGCTGCTTGCCTCGGTCCTGGCGCGATACTCCCGCAGCAACGATGGCCTGGGAGCGATTCTGGAAAAAGTCGATCCGGACAACCCGGATGCGTCGATCGACCGGATACTGAAGTTCGTGGACTATGGGCACGCGTCGATCGGCGGCCTGACGGGCGGTATTGCCATGGCGGTGGACGATGTGTCCATGTGGCTGGCCTACAAAATGTTCGAGATCTCCCAGATGGCCGACGGCCAGGAGTCCAGCACCCGTTACATCACCATGCGAGCCGACAATCTGCCGGCTTCGGAGGAGATCGGGTTGCCGGAGGACCTTGCTGATGAATGGAGGGCGGTCATGAAGGCGGCGTTCGACGCCTACAACCGGGAATACCGGCGCCTGGATAAGCTGGCCGAGGAGAATCCCGAAATGATCCGGTACCCGGAAGGGGCCGGGCCCGCGGTGATCAAACGGCTGCGCAAAAACTTCGCTCTCGACCGGGCCAGGTATTTTGTTCCTTTCGCCACGCGCACCAACCTCGCGCTGGTGATGACCTCCCGCATGTGGGCGGAAACGGTCAAGCACCTGGATTCGTTGCCGCAGCAGGAGGCGAAAACGGCGGCGGAGCGGCTGCGGACGGAGCTGGAAAAGTTGTCCCCGCGGTTGATGCGGCACAGCCGGGCGGAGGAATCCTTTCGTCGCCAGGCCGAGGCCGACCTGGATTACAGTTTCGAGATGGGACTCTCCGAGCTGTCGGTGGAGAATCGACCGGATGAGGTCTGGGTTCGCACGGACAACGAGGCTCCCCCGTTCCTGCCGGAGACCCAGTCGGTGCCCGACGCCCTCCGGCACCGGAGCAACCGTTACGGCAGGGCAGGGCGCGCCCTGCGCCGGATGCGGGTAACCTTCGCCTGGAACAATATGGCTGTCGCGGAACTGCGGGATCTGAACCGTCATCGAACGGGCCACCGGTTTACGCCCTTGATCCAGAACGGATTCTATCTTCCCCCCGAAATCGACGCGGGCTCGCACCGGGAGCTGTTGGACCTCCAGGCGGCCCTGTTGAAGCAGTTGCTTGAGCGTCGGTCGTCCGCCTATACCTGCGCCCTGCTCCTCGGTAGCCAGACTCCCTTCGAACACGCGACGCAGGCGGACAAGTTCATCTACGAGGCCGAACTGCGCACCGGGATGGGCGCTCATTTCCGCTACGGCGAGCATTTGAGTGCCGCCCTGCAGCGCTTTTATGAATCCGTACCCGGCGCGCGCGCCTGGGTGGAGGAGGGAGCGGCCGAACCCGAATAAGTCGGCGAATTCCCGTGCCGCCCCCCTGACTCCGATGTCTCCTTCAAACTTGGGCTTGATTTTCCCCGCAGGGATCTCTACCAAAATGGCATGCTCTTTTCGGTTAGAAACGTGATCCTCGCAGGAGTTGTGGCCATGCTGCTGCCTGTGGCGCTTCCAGCCCGTGATGTAGCCAATGCTGATTTCTCCAAACGGGCATGGTCCGGCGGCGAACGTTTTTCCACCGAGCAAAAGCAGTTTCACATGAACGAAGACATGGCGTCGAAGCGATTCGATGTTAAGGATTGGCATACCAAATTCAGCGGCCTGGGGCGCAAGCGCGCCAATATCGATATGTCCGCGGACGAGCGAAACGTCATTACTCACGAAACCCTGTCGTTTGACCGGAAGGAGACCCGGAGGTCGCGTTTTGAAGGCCGCCAGGCGTACATTCGCAATTACGGAGAAGTCGAGCGTTCCGTTGATGCGACCGTTCACGAGGACGCCGCGGTCCGGCGGTTCTCGGGGCCGATGCGCGAGGTGAGATCGGAGTTTGGCGATACGGGACAGGTTTCCATGGAGGATCTGAACCGGTTTTTCTACATGCGTAATAAACCGGGGGCCTCCACATCCGAGGAAATTCCCCGCAACCAGCCGGGTTCGCGGAATTGATTCGGGCTTTGTGCGGGTTTCCCTTCGGTCGGTCAATCTTATCGTTCGCATGGATAGCCCCGAGTTTTCCGTTCTGCAGTTCAACATGCAGTATGGAATCTGTTGGAACCGGGAGGGCCCTGAGGCAGCTGTCGCCAGGATTGACCAAACGGTCGCCGAATTGCAGCGACACCACGCGGACCTGATCTGCCTGCAGGAGGTGGAGCACGCAGCGGACGGTGCAAAGCAGGTCGATCCGCCGCCCAACTACACCTATCTCAAGGAGTGCCTGGAGGATTACGACTCCTGGTTTTCCTATCCCCCGCCGGACGAACGCGAGCTTCCATTCGGGTTCGGGCTGGCTTTGTTTTCCAAGGCGCCCTTGACCGACCGGGTCTGCCTGACTTTACCCAGTCCGAAGATCCCGTTTGAATTCAACGGCGAACTGAAAACTCCAAGCGACCGGATCGTTATTGGAGCGAAGGTGATGTTTGCCGAACGTTCCGTTCGGGTCTTCAACGCCCACCTCTTGGCGTTCTTCATGCTGGGGGCCAGGCGGGAGGATTATCCCGAGGAAGCGGCTGTGCTCCGGTCCGCCCTGAGCGAAGCTGACGGGCCGGTGATTCTGGCAGGAGATTTCAATACTCCCCCGGGCGATCCACTGGTGGGAGAACTGGGAACCCTCGGGTTCCGCACCCTGCAGGAAGAGGCACCCACCTGGAAGCGCCGGCCGTACGTGGTCGACCAAATCTTTTACAATGATCACCTCACGTGCGAAACCGGGGAGGTGATCGAGACGCCGGTTTCCGATCACCACATTCTTCTGGGAAAATTCAGCCTGCGGTGAGGGCCGAATGTTCCGCGGGCCTCATTTGGCCTGGTTTCTGATCCGGTTCTTTTTGTCTTCCTTTTCTTCCTCCATCCGTGCCTTTTCGCCGGCTATCTGCGTCTTGATCTGTTCGGCTTCCGCAGGTTCCCCCTTGTCGAGGGCGTCGGCGAGTTGTTTCTGAAGAAAGATCTCCCGTTCGGCAATCTTGGCCGCATACTCCTTGTCGATCCCGGCCAGGGCTTCCTTTTGCTCCTGAGTGAGGGATTGCCGCTCCTCGGTGTCCCCTTCCTTCAACCGTTCCATGGCGAGTTCGTAAGCGCTTTTCATAATGCAAATCTCCCCGGTTATTCGGTGAATGTCAACCGCACCCCCGCCAGAAGCAGCAGGGTGAAGACCAGAAACGGCGTGACGGCGTTGATCCAGCCGGGGCGTCCCGCCCGTTCGGAGTAAAGGAGGACGCTGCCCAGCAAAGCCGCCACGGTCAGCCCGGTCCAGAAGCCGGCCCGGTATTCCGCCTGCCAGAACTGGGCGGGAACGTGTCGCCAGGCGGCGACCGCGGTTTCCATGAAAACTATGACCAGCCAAGCGGCGTGATTGAAGAGTACCGCAAGCGGGACCAGTCCGAGATGCCCGAAAAAGAGCGCGAGCATGCCGGCGGAGATCACGAGCGAAGCCACGGTGACGAGGATGACGTTCAGCAAAACCGCGCCCGGGGCGAAGACGTTGAAATAATGAATACTCAAAGGGCTGCTGGCCAAAGTGGCCGACAGACTGACAGCCAGGGTAACAAGGAAAAACCGTACCCCTGTTTCGGTCATTAGGTGGATTCGTCCCAATCTGTCCCGGGGAAGCCCGGAAAAGGGACGGAAGGTTTGCTGCCAATACTCAGCGAGCGGCATGCCCAGCATCAGGATGGCCGCAACGACCGTGTAGGAAAGCTGAAAGCCGGCGTTCCAGAGTTGATAAGGGAACAGCAGCAGCACGCAGAGGGCGGAGCAGCCGAGCGCCGCAAGCGGATTCGCGGGCCGCGCGAAGAGAAAGGAACTCCAGAGAAAGGCGACCATGATGAAGGCGCGCACTGCGGAAGGCGTTCCGCCCGTAACCTCGACGTACAGCAGCAGCGTCGCCAGGCCCGCGATCAGCGTGGGGAGCCGGCGTACTCTGAGAATGGTGAGGACGGTGTGCAGGCCGAAGGCGATCACGCCGATGTGCAGGCCGCTGATGGCAAAGAGGTGGAGCGTTCCGGTTTCCATGAACGCCGATTGCTGTGCCGGTTCGAGGGCCTGTCGTTTGCCCAGAAGCATGGCGACGTGTACGCGTACATAAGCAGCTTCGGGATTGTCGTCGCTCCCCGAGCGGAGGTGTTTGGCAAAGGTGTCGCGCCGTTCCCGGCAAAAACGAAAGAACGCGCGCGCCGGCCGGCTTTTTTCGGGTGGGGGACCGCGTCCGAACCGGAACTGTACGCCCGAGCGGAGCAGGTAGTCGTGGAAGCCGTCGGATGACGGATCGGTTTTCAGTGCCTCCAGGACGCCGCGCGCGCGAAGCCGCGTGCTCCGTGCGGGAATCGGCTCTTCCGGATCGAGCGGAAAGAAGAAATGCAGCCGCCGTCCTTCGAGTTCGCCCAGGTGTGACGGAGCCCGCACGATCCGGCCGAGGCCGGAGACGCGGTTCTCGAACGGTGACGCAAATATACGCTCGACGTGGTACTCCAGTTCGACTTCCCGCGGCGGCAATTTCTCCCAGGCGTCCAGGTAGCCTTTGCGGTGTTCATAGTACGCGGCGGCCAGGCAAAAGGCGCCTCCCGATAAACAGGCAATCCAGGCCATGTTGTGTTCCGGCCGCCGGTAAACCAGCGTCACGGCGGCCGCCGTGAACGCCAGTCCGACCAGCAGTGCCGGCCAGAACGGGGCGGAATAGGCGTGTTCGGCGAAGGTGTAGCCCGCGATCAGTGGCAGAAGCAGCCGGAGAACGGGGCAGCGCTGACTTTTTGGGGGCATGGGGTAAAGGCGGCTTTCGGTGAAATTCCCTTTCAGCAGATGAGGGGATCCGGGCGGAAAACCGGCTGATCCCGGAGTCTGCGGCTCAGGCAATCGGCTGCCGCCCGGGATGTCGAGTCTTATCAGCAACCGCGATTCTCAGACCGGAGAGAAAATGACGCCGGCGGTTTTCACAGGCTCCCTTCGATGATAAAGTAGCGGCATGCGGGTCTTTTCCGGGCAAACCAATGAAGCGAGCTTTCAGGAGACCCTCGACGCATTTTACGACTGGCCCTGCACCTTCACTTTCAAGTTTATCGTTTCCCGAAGCGACTTCCCGGCGATCCTGGATCTGTTCGCCGACGACGCGGTTCGGACGCGCCATTCCTCGCGCGGCCGTTACGTCGCGCTTACGGTGGAGCGGCAGGTCGCCTCGAGCGACGAAGTGGTCGACGTCTACCGGCAGGCCTGGGGGGTGGCCAGCGTCATGCCCCTGTAGGTGAACGGCGCTTTTGGGCGACCGTACGGCTGGCTTCAAGCAACGGGCGAATTCGGAAACGAATCCGCCCGTTGGCGCTTACCACTGCTGCGGTTGCTGCTCCTGCTGCTGAGGTTGAGGCTGCTGCTGTTGCTGCGCGTCAGGACGGTGGGGTTCCTGGTGCTGGTGAAGCCCGCCGGGATCCTGGGTTTCCGTTGTCTGGCAGCCGCCGACCCCGAGTGAACCGACTGAAAGGGCCAGAGGCAAAACGAGCAGTCCAATAGAACGGCCCTTCAACCGGGATATCAGACTTCGACGGGTGGTCTTGGATTCGTTGGATGTAGTCATGGGTGTACCCCAAGCAACAGCTGTGCCAGGGGAGAGTTCTGCCGCGAACGACGCTGCCGGGGAAAGTCGATTCTGTCTGGAAGGCGTTTGATAGGGTGCTTGGAGCTGCGATGCGCACGGCTATTGCTGAACCTCCGATAAGAAGCGGCTGCGCCTGTAACAAAGCTGCACATGCTCCCATTGGACACAGCGCGGTTGTTTTTTCTCGAACCCCTTGGCTCCGGGTGTTGTGCTCATGGTGTGAATGTCGTTATTCTGGGATCCGGACGCGGCAGCAATGCGCGCAGGCTGTTGGAAGCGGAACGCGAGGGCGCACTCGGCGGGGCCCGGGTAAAGGCGGTGTTTTCCGACCGCCCGGAGGCGCCGATCCTGGAGTTGGGTCCGGCGTTCGGGGTGGAGGCGAGTTACCTCGACCCGGGGCCGTACAAGACGAAGCTGACGGGCGAAGGGGAAACGGCTTATGTCGATGCGATCGAAGCCAAACAGGCGGACCTTGTGGTGCTGGCCGGCTTCATGCGCGTGATCAAGGCAACGTTTATTCAGGCGTTCGAGGGGAGGATTATCAATATTCATCCGAGCCTTCTGCCCAGCTTTAAAGGACTCGCGGCGATTCGGCAGGCGTTTGAATACGGCGTCCGGATCACGGGTTGCACCGTGCATTATGTCACCGGGGATGTCGACGGGGGTCCGATTATCGACCAGGAGGCGGTACGTATCGAAGAGGGGGATACCCTTCAGAGCCTCGAGGAAAAAGTTCACGCCGCCGAGCATCGCCTGCTTCCCGCAGTGGTTGCCCGGTTGAGCGATCCTGCCGTGCGCAGGGGCCGGCCTTGATCAGAAAGCCACGACAATGCCGGCGGAGTGGGTGTCCAGTCCGGGATTCGGTGCTGCCATCCGCGCGTTGGACATATGCTGAATCCGGTAACGCAGTCCGATGTCCGGGGTGATCATCCACGTGAACGCAGCGCTGCTGGTGAACTGGAAGCGCTGGCCGAAGTCCGTCTCTCCGAAACGCCGGCCGGTCAGGTAAGTGGGGGCGACGCCCAGAGTGAGAGCCACGGGGGCGGCCGATGATGAAAAATCGATGGCGGGCCCGGCCGAGACGATTCCTTCGGTCACGCCGTTTCCCCGCAAAACGCCGGCATCGGTCTGGAGCTCGAGGCGCGCCCTGAGTGTGTCGCTCCGGTTGGCCCATTCGTAGGGCGTGGCTAGAGCGGCGAAGAGTTCGTACTGCCGGAAATCGTTGCTTCGGGAGAGGCTGCTGCCACCGCGAAACCCGGCTTCGTACCACCGGAGAGCCGGCCCGGAATCTCCGCGAACGGATTCCGGGGCGACTGAATCCATCAGCAAGACGGCGCCGACGGCCGGAAGCATGGAAAGAAAAAGGCGGAAATTGGGAGCTGCGTGACGCATGCGGTTTAAGAAGGGGTTCACTCCGGGCGGGACGGACCGCCGGGGTGGCAGACTGGAACCAATTCCCTCAAAAATGGCAACCCCGCAGTTTGGATTCTTCATGCATGAACCCGGATGAGGGGCGAAGCGAAAGGTTGTCCCTTGCCGTTCATTGGGATCGTCCCGTCTGCGCCGGGTGAGTCCCCGGTCCGAGGCTTCTCCCGGCTAGTGTAGCCCGCCATAAATAATGAACCCTGAGCCGGATCCAAAAATCTGAAAATAAAGCCAATCTGTGGCGACCGGGTTTACCCCGGGAGAATCCGGGGCGAACTCCGGGGATAAACCC
>PWMU01000133.1 GCA_003558065.1 Opitutia bacterium
CCATGCCGGTGGCGCGGAGACTCGGGCCGGTGACGCCCCATTCGATGGCTTCCTCGGTGTTGTAGGCGCCGATGCCCTGGGTGCGCACCTTGAGGATGCGGTTTCCCATGACCATCGAGTCGTATTCGTCGAGTTTGGGAGGAAAGTAGTCGAGGAAATCTTTCACCAGCTTGTCCCACCCCTGAGGGAGATCGGCGGCCACGCCGCCGATACGGAACCAGTTCGGATGCATGCGGGCCCCGCAGATGGCTTCAATGATACCGAGGAGCCGTTCGCGGTCGTTGAACATGTAAAAGACAGGCGACATTTGCCCGACATCCTGAGCGTAGGTGCCGTACCAGACGAGGTGGTTGGAAATCCGGAAAAGTTCGCAAAGCATGACGCGAATGACCTGGGCGCGATCGGGCACCTTGATGCCGGCGAGTTTTTCAACGGCCAGGAGGTAGGGCAGGTTGTTCATCACTCCGCCGAGATAATCCACGCGGTCGGTGTAGGGGATGTAGGTGTGCCAGGACTGCCGCTCGCCCATTTTTTCGGCGCCGCGGTGATGAAAGCCGATCTCCGGCACAACGTCGACGATTTCCTCCCCGTCGAGCTGGAGAGTCAGCCGAATCACGCCGTGGGTGCCGGGGTGTTGGGGACCGATGTTGAGAAACATGAAATCGGATTCGTCGCTCTGGCGTTCCATACCCCATTCCTCCGGCTTGAAGCGCAGGGCTTCCTCCTCCTCGATATGCCGGTCCTCGGGCATGCTGAAGCGTCCCATCTCGGTCGCCCGGGCGGGATGGTCCTTGCGCAGGGGGTGGCCCTCCCAGGTCGAGGGCATCAGCAGCCGTTTGAGGTAGGGGTGGCCGTCGAAGCGGATTCCGAACATGTCCCAGACCTCGCGTTCGTACCAACTGGCGGTGGGCCAGAGGCGGGTGATGGTGGGGACGGAGAGACCGTTCTCCCTGAGGGCCACCTTGAGCCGGATTTCCCGGAACGGTTCCAGCGACATCAGGTGGTAAACGACAGTGAAATCGCTTCCGGGATGGTCCTCCCGGTCGGCCCGGACGCGTTCGTCGATCGCCGTCAGGTCGTACAGCATTGGGAAACGCGGGCGGGATTTATGTTTGAGGTAGCGAAGGACAGCCGGAATCGATTCGGCGGGCGTCCAGAGGGTTGAAAAATCGTCACGCGTGCGCTGCTCGGCGACGGCCCGGTCACCGAATCTTTCTTTGAGTTCCTCGATAAGGGAACGGCTTTCCCCGGCCGGCTTCTCCCGACCGGCAGGTTTTTCCGTTCCCTTAATGCGTGTGTTCATCACGGTGTCGCTGGTGATCGCTGTTCCTCGTTCCAAATACTGAAGCCGGTCGCGCTGCCGATTGCCTATACGCGGTCGGGAGGCTGGAGATAGCCCATCTTCATCCGTTCTTCGGTTTTCGCGTCGCGCTGCGAGTCGCGGCCGGGTTTTTCGACGCCCTGCGGGCCGATCCACCAGTTGAGGGGGCGCTTTTCCTTCCCAACCGCTTCATGAAGCAGAACGATTCCCTGCATAAAGGCGTCCGGGCGGGGCGGACAACCGGGGACGTAAACATCGACGGGGAGAAACTTGTCCACCCCCTGGACCACGCTGTAGATGTCGTACATACCGCCGGAGTTGGCGCAGGATCCCATGGAGATTACCCAGCGCGGTTCCATCATTTGTTCGTAAAGCCGCTGGATGACCGGCGCCATTTTCATGAAGACCGTCCCGGCGATCACCATCACGTCGGCCTGCCGGGGCGACCCGCGCAGCACCTCCGCGCCAAAACGGGCGACGTCGTACTTGCTGGTGACGCTGGTCGCCATTTCCACGAAGCAGCAGGAGAGGCCGAAATTGAACGGCCAGAGGGAGTACTTGCGCCCCCATGCGACAAGATCCTGGATACGCGCCAGGGCGAGAACCTTGCCGACTGCCTCGTCAAACCGGCCCTCGCCGCCCGGGCTTCCTTCCGCTTTGGTCATCGATACTTTCATAAGTCTTCCCCTTCTTTCCATTGCCGGGCCATGGCCTCCCTCCGCTCGCGCAAACAGCGATCAATGGCTTTTTGCGTCCAGTCGAGACTGCCCATGCGCCATTCGTACACCAGCGCGGCCGCCAGGATGAAGATGAACACCAGCACCCCCCAGAACCCCGGCCATCCCAGCTCGTGGATTGAGATCGCCCAGGCGAAGATGAAAACCAATTCCAGGTCGAAGATGACGAAGAGGATGGCGATCAGGAAAAACTTGATGGAAAGCCGGAGGCGGGCCGATCCGGTCGGCGGAACACCCGATTCAAAGGCTTCTCCGGTCACCCGCTCGCGGTGACGTGGGCCGACCAGGGAAGAAACGATAATCATGCCCGCCGCGAGTATAAACACCATGGCCGTGTACACCAGAAACGGCCAATAGGGTGTGGCGGACATGAAGCCTCCTTGTTTCCTCGGGTCAGGTTAGGTCAAAGCGCGGTGTTTCGGTCGGTGTGTTGGCGGAAAGGCCGCCAAAAAATTCATAACCGTCCGGGAACGATTATGAACGAATCAGCTTGGATGAGACAGTGTTGCTAATGGGTGAACGGAACGGAACCTACACTGAAGCCGGATCGATTGACAAGAAGAAAAACCAGGTTGGCGCCGGTGTGCCTGATTTCATTTGATAAGCAGTCGGCCGCGGAAATTGAATGTGGACGGTGCACCGGGAGGGGCTTGGCGGATTTGCGTCTCGTAATCGCGTCCCATGATCAACTAGATAGAGCCCCATGCAAACAACACGCGCACTCCGCTATCACCAGGAAGGAACTCCGGGGGAGGTTTTGACGCTGGAAACGATGGAACTGCCCGCGCCCGAATCGGGACAGGTTCTGGTCAAAACCCTCGCGGCTCCGGTCAATCCTTCCGACCTGGGGCAGGTGGCCGGGGTGTATGCCATTCTCAAACCGCGGCCGGCGGTGGCCGGCAACGAAGGGCTGGGGGAGGTGATCGAGACCGGCGACGGGGTTGAGGAGTTTCAGCCGGGGGATTGGGTCCGGGTTCCGGCGGAGTCGGGAACCTGGCGGGAACATCTGGTGGCGGATGCCGCCGATCTGATGCCGGTCCCGAATGATTTGCCGCTCGAGCAGGCCGCCATGGCATTCGTCAACCCGCCCACAGCCTGGAGGATGCTGCGGGATTTTGTGGACCTGGAGCGCGGTGACTGGATTCTCCAGAATGCCGCCACTTCCGCAGTGGGACGGTACGTGATCCAGTTGGCCCGCCTGAGCGGATGGAAGACCTTCAATGTCGTCCGGAGCGAAAGGGGGGCGGCGGCGGTTCGCGATGCGGGGGGAGATGCGGTGGTGATGGAGGGAACGGACTTGAAAAAGGCCGTCGCGGAACACGCCGCCGACCGCCGGCCGCGTTTGGCCCTGAACTCCGTCGGCGGCGAAAGCGCCATTGCCTTGACCCGGGCCCTCGCTTTCGGCGGAACTCTGGTCACCTTCGGGGGCATGACCGGCGACCCGGTCCGGTTTCCCACCCGTCAGCTGATTTTCAACGATCTCCGCCTGCGCGGCTTCTGGGTGACCCGGTGGTTGCAGGAGGCGCCGGGCAGGGAGTTGCGCGCGATGCACGATTACCTGTTTGACCTGATCCGGATGGGGAAACTCTTCGCCCCGGTGGCGGCTGCGTATTCACTCGATGACTACAAAAAGGCGCTTGCTCACGCCAACGAACCGGGGCGCGGAGGAAAGGTTTTGTTCATGCCGAATTCTTGACGCGGGGCAAGGGCCTGTCATACTCGCCGGAAGTTCATTGTTCTGAATAGATGTCTCGAATCCGCCTTCCTTCCGCAACATCCGCCGAGTCGCCTTCAAACAGCGGTGCCACGGCCGCAGCTCCGGCTCATAAGCGCCTGATGTCGGTGGATGCCCTGCGCGGATTCGATATGTTCTGGATCGTCGGCGCGGCCGGTCTGGCGCGGGCGCTCGACGGAATGGGCGACTCCGCGTTTCTTGAAGGGGTCGCCCATCAGTTGCGTCACCCGTCGTGGGAGGGATTCACCTTTTACGATCTCATCTTCCCGCTGTTTATTTTTATAGTCGGTGTGTCCCTGGTCTTTTCGCTGTCGCGAACCATCGAGACGGAAGGCGGAGGCGTCGCCCTCCGTCGCATTTTCAGGCGGTCGGTGTTGCTGTACGCGATCGGAATTTTTTACGCGGGCGGGTTCGCGAATTCAATCGAGGACATTCGATGGGTGGGGGTGTTGCAGCGGATTGCGCTGTGTTATTTTTTTGCCGGACTTCTGTTCTGTTACTTTAAACCGAAGATACTGGCGGGAATTTGCGCGTCGCTGATTGCCGGATACTGGGTTCTGATGACCTTTGTTCCGGTGCCGGGAATCGGGACGGCCTCCTATGACGAGGGACTCAACCTAGCCAACTACCTGGATGAGTTGCTGTTGCCCGGGCGCCTTCACCGCGAGACCTGGGACCCGGAAGGAATCCTGAGTACGCTTCCGGCGATCGCAACCTGTTTGCTGGGGATCTTTGCCGGGCGGTTATTGCGGGACCGAACCGTGGCTCCTTCCCGAAAAACGGTTCTGCTTTTCACGTGGGGAGCGGCCGGCCTTGCCTTCGGTTATTTGTGGAGCCTCCAGTTTCCGCTTAACAAGCACATCTGGACCTCCTCGTTCGTCCTGGTTACCGGCGGCTACAGCGCGCTCCTCCTCGGCCTGTTTTATCAGGTGATCGACGTCTGGGGTTACCGGAGGTGGAGCCTGCCTTTTGTCTGGATCGGCATGAACGCCATCACGATTTACCTGGCTCACAACTTGGTGAATTTCGGGGCCATCGCGCGCCGGTTCGCCGGCGGCGACGTCCGGGACCTGCTGAACGCGCAGGTGCAGGGTCTGGGCGATCTGCTGGTCGCCCTGATCGCACTCGCCCTGAGTTTCCTGCTTTGCTGGTTCCTTTATCGGAAAAAGATTTTCCTGCGCCTGTAGCCTTCTTTCTTGTCACCTGACATTGGGGATGGCACAGTAACTCGGGTTGGCGGGCTTTCTTGCGTTGTCAAAGCATCCGCCCCGGCCGTGTATCTGACTGGGAAGGAGGAGGGACATGAATTGCAGGCATCGGATTCTGCCAGGACGCGAAGTCATCATAGTCAATGCGGAGGGGCTTTTGGACCTGGAGGCGAGCCGAGGAGCTTTGAAAAAGATCGCTTCGGATCCGGATTATAAAACGTGTTTCGAGCTCCTGATGGACTTGAGGGAAGTTACTTGTAACCTGTCGGCAACCGATATCTTCGAGCTGGCTTCGTTTATGGCGAATCCGGAGCCCAGGGTGCCGACCGGGAGAAAGATAGCCCTCCTGGTGTCGGGAGAACAGGAGTTCGACCATGCGAAATTTCTCGAGCTCTGTGCGCGGAACCGGGGATTGTCGATCGCCGTGTTCACGGATCCGGAGGAGGCGGTGAAGTGGCTGGATGTGGAGTTTCGGGAGAATGGGGGCGAAGGTTGAGGCGAAAGGGCCTTGAGCGAAGACAGTTGATCGTTGCCACGTCCGGAGAAACTCTTCAAGAATGCCCTCATGTTCTTCCGGATACCCTCCTCGATCCTCGTTTCAATTCTACTCATCATGCTCTCCCATACCTCCGAATCCCGGGACCAAGAAGCCGTTTCCGTCAAGGTGGGTGCCGAGGTCCTCCTGCGCGACTACCGATCCCTGGTCGAGGGCAGGCGGGTGGGGATTATCACCAATCACAGCGCGGTCGTTGGCGAAAGCCACTTGATCGACGTGATTCACGAGGATCCGGATGTGGAGATAACGGCGCTCTTCGGCCCCGAGCACGGGATTCGGGGAACGGCGGATGCGGGGGAAGCCGTGGAGGACAGCAAGGATAAATTGACCGGGGCCACTGTGTACAGTCTTTACGGCGAGACCCGCCGTCCCACCACGGAAATGCTCGCGGAGGTGGATGTCTTGATCTTCGACATGCAGGATGTGGGAACCCGCTTCTACACCTACCCGGCGACCATGGGTCGGTCGATGATTTCGGCGGCGGAGGCGGGCATTCCCTTCCTGGTCCTCGACCGTCCGAACCCGCTCGGCGGCGAGCGGATCGAAGGAGCCATCCGCGAAGACCGGTTCCGTTCCGGGATCGGCATGTACCCGACGCCCGTGACCCACGGCATGACCGTGGGCGAGCTGGCCCTGATGATAAAGGGCGAAGGCTGGCACGACGGACTGGAGGAACTGGATTTGCACGTCGTGAAACTGCAGGGCTGGGGGCGGGACAGGCTTTGGGATGAGACGGGATTGGGATGGGTGCCGCCGAGCCCGAACCTTCCCGATGTTGAAACGACGCTGGTTTATCCCGGCACCTGCTTCTTTGAAGGCACGACGGCCAGCGAGGGCCGCGGCACCTACGAGCCGTTCCTGCAGGTGGGAGCGTCGCACGTTGACGGGAAGGCGGTCGCGGCGGAACTCAATCGGCGCGAGTTGCCGGGCCTGCGCTTTGCCCCGGTTTCATTTACCCCTGAAAGTATCCCCGGCATGTCCCGGGAACCCAAGCTGCTCGGCGAGAAAATAGAAGGCGTGAGGCTGCACGTTACCGATCCCCGTCCGGTTTACCCGGTCGAGGCCGGTATTCACATTCTGGAGGTTTTTTACTTCGCCCTCCCGGAAGAGCACCGCGACGCGTTTTTCAACGAACGCGGCATGGCCATCCGCGCGGGCAACGCGGAAACGAAACAAAGGATCGAAGCCGGCGACGGCGCCGTCGCCATCGCGACCGACTGGGCAGGCGATGTGGAAAGGTTTGCGCGGCAACGTGAGCCGTATTTGCTTTATTAGGGCCGCACCGATCCATGAGAGCCAGGACCATCTTTGCCGGATTCGCCATTGCGGGTGCCGGCCTGGTGTTTCTGGTGATTTTGTTTCGGGACGAACCGCCGGGGATTTCCGCGAACGAACGGGAGGAGCGAGCTGCTTCCGGCGAGGACCGCGGCGCGCCGGCACCGGATGTCGGGCGGGAGGAGGAGCGGGTTTCCGAAACCGAGGAGGAATCGGAAACCCCGGTTTCGTACCGTTTGGTTTCGAGCCGGCGCCTGGGGTACGGCGACGGTCCCGGGGAGGTCGGTATAGTCGATGATCCGGGGCACGATATTGCCGGCCCCGAGTCGTTTTCGGTCGATGCAAACGGAAACTTCGTGGTCTGCGACACCGTAAACCAGCGAATCCAGATCGTGAATACGGAGAGCGGAAACCATTCCGAGGTCGCGTTGCCCGCGGACGCGGTACCGGCGGACCTCGCCGTGCACGCATCCGGGACGCTTTTGGCGTACGATTACGCGGGCCGGCTGGATCATTTTGACGAGGCCGGCAACCGAATCGGTTCGGTCGCGGTCGATGCGGCCCGGTGGGACGTGCGCATGGAACTGCACATTGACGGCGCCGAGGTCCGCATGCGGGACG
>PWMU01000164.1 GCA_003558065.1 Opitutia bacterium
ATGGCTTCCTGTTTTGGGTTGTTTTTTGTTTGACGATTAGATTCCAACCCACTCAGGAGGGCATTTTCAAGGTCTTGTATCCGGAATTTATTAACAAATTTTTGGGACTATAGGGTTAACTGAAACTGTTGCCTCCACCGGAAGGTGACGCGCATTCCGGATCCACCGAATAATCACGTTCCCCCGATGTCCTCGATCCACCAGTGGTGTTCGTTGACCTTGCTTGTGCCGTGTTCATAGGCGATGCTCGACTGGATCAGGAGGCGCCGGGGTTTCCGCAGATCGAATTTTCCTATTACCTCGTTGGCCGAATAGGCGTCGCCTCCGCCGATTTCCTTGCGGTGAAGGAGAATCCCGTCGTCCCAGTGAATTCCGTCACTCGACGCGTACAGAATCAGGTGCTTCGCCTCCTCGCCGAAGTGCCCGCTGCGCCCGTGCAGGAAGTAGTAGTCGCCGATTTTAGGGGAGAACTGCGGATTGCGGATTTTCCGGGCGAACCGGGTCGTCCGCACTTCCGACCAGGACCGGCCCTCGTCGGAGCTGAGGACGTACGGAATGTCGTGCTCGTTGATCTCGGCATTCTTCCGGTAGGGATAGGAGTAGACGATAATTTTCCCGCCGTCCAGAACCCCGGCGGTGACGTAGTAATTTTCGTTGTCGAAAGGAAGCCGGCTGCGAAGCTGAAAGCTTTCGCCGTTGTCGCCGGAGACATACAACGAGTAGGGACCCGGACAATAATTCGCCGCCCCGCCCATGAAGACGGCAAACACTTTGTCGTGATGAACAAAAACGGCGTCAAAGGTCAGCGAGGCGTCTTCGACCGTCGCCTGCGGATCCAGCGGACGCGGCTCGCTCCAGGTTTCGCCGTGATCGTGACTGAGCAGGACGACCGGCGGGTATTTCTTCACCCAGAGCCCTTCGTCGAACCGGGAGACGAACGCGACCAGGGTCCCGTCCGCGGCGGTGGTGACCCCGAACACGAGCGCCGAGTACATCTCGTCTCGCTCCCAGGCCCGCTTCGAATACTCCAGAACGACCGGCGCGCCCCACGTCCGCCCGTAATCCGTCGAACGCCTGTATTCCGTCCACCCGGCCACACCGTGACCGTTGTCGATCTCCCCGGAAACGTTGCTGTAGAACGCGAGAATATCGCCGTTGCGGCACTCCGTGAGGCAGTTGCCGCCGTGTCCGGAGCGGTTCTCTTTGCCATGATCAACAAACAGGATACCTTTGTTCGGGATATCTTCGGGCACCACGCGGTACCCTTTAGGAGGAGACTGGTTTTGCTGGTTCATAGATAGTCGTTTCGGCGGTCGTCGATCAGTTCGACCAGGCGGTCAGTCTTGGAAACATGTTCATCTCCGGGCGACCGGCCGGGTGATCAGGGGAACGCGAATGATTTCCTCGAAATCCATCGTTACCGAGTCCAATGGTGAGAAGAGATTGTAAATCATTATGTTTGATCACTGAGGCAAGGAAACCCTGGCCTGAATGAACTCATCGAAAGCCAGGTTGATTTCGTGCGGAATCGCATGGGCCATACGGGGGCGGTAGAGGGGGATTACTTCTCCCTGAAGATTGTTGATGCTCGCCTGAATCCCGTCAGCCGGACACGTGGGATCGACGAGCCCCAGTGAAACAATCGCAGCCGCCTCGATCCGCTTGGCAAACAAGCCGGAATCATAGTACCCGAAAACCTCGTGAACTTGCCGGGCTTCTTCGGAGCCTTCCAGATTCGCCGGAACCGGCCGTGGCCACCCTCCCCTGCGCCCCGCCAAAACCCCCGAAAGGTCACACATCGCCGGCACGGAAGCCGCGATTACCGTCACCCTGTCATCCAGTCCGGCTCCCCCGAAGACCTGGGCGCCTCCCTGGCTCGAACCACGCAGCACAAGATCCTCACCATTCCACTCACTCCTCTCCGCGAGAAAATCCAAAGCCGTGACAACCCGAAGATACATCCCATGAAAATACCAGTCCTCCCTCGACTGCATTCCCCGGCTGCGGAAATCATTGCCTATCTCCCGGCCGGCCTCTTCGTAGAACGAATCCGGCTTTCCGTTTGGGAGTCCGTGCGCGTTGATGTCCATCGCCAGGAACCCTTCCTTCGCCAGGCGCGTCACTCCTCCCGCATTAGCGGACCGGAAACCTGCTCCGTGCAACGTGAGGATCCCGGGCAGGGACCCCTCCTTCGCATTCACCTGGTAAGCCAGATATCCGGAAACGGGCGTCTCCCCTTTCATCGTTATCGTAACATCCCGGATTTTAATTTCCGGATCGGCAGAATCGACCGGCGTCAAACCGACCTCCTCCGGAAGCGTCCGCCAATACGCCTTTCTTTCAGCCCAGAAGGCGTCGAAATCCGCAGCCTCCGCCGTCGACAAGAGGATCTCTTCCGGCTGAAACAGCAGCCCGATCGACTCCGCATGCGAAACCTCTGAATTCCCCTTCTTTTCCAGGAGGACCCTCACCACAATCAACCCGGGTTCCTCACCGGCAAAGGTCAGCTCAAAAGGTTCGCCGAAAGCAGGCAGGTCCGATTTCTCCCAGCGACCGCTCCAGCTTCGCTGCCATGACACTTCACCCCGCCACCCTTCGGTCTCCACGATATCGGAGGAAAGAAGGATGGTCACGCGCGCTGTCTCCCCCTTCCCGTAAACACCCTCCTCGTTGTCCAGGCTCATCTGGATGGCCCCTCCGGCAATGACCGGCAGCGTCATGAAAACGACCCAGAACCTCCAGCAAATAAAATTCCTCACGAACCCCGCCTTTCCCTATGCCAATCCGATTTAAAATAAATATTGTTCGCCTTCCCCTCAGCGCCCACTCCAGAAAGCCGGGGAGGAGAAGGGAATTCCGCGACCTGATTGCCGAGAGTCAGCCTTCGGGCATCACGATAACTCCCCAGGGACCGAACTCCAGTGTTTCCCCCGAGGATACCTGTTTCTGGTAAGTTGAACAGGCATTGGCGGCGCCCGTGCTGTGTGCGAAAAGGAGAAATTCGGGAACCGTCGCCTTGGTAAACCCGTTTTTCAGCAATTCATCGTGCAGACTGTGGTTGTTGCGGCCATCGGACGGAGTCAGGACATAAACGACGCCGTCTTGAGTGCATACCGCTTTCGTCGAGCGCAAGCTGCTCTTGATGAATCGCATTCCCTCAAGTTCTTCCGGGAGCTGGGCCAGCCGATAATCGCGATCATTGAAAAGCGTGGCGTTTAATTCCAGTTTTTCCACGGAATCGTCATCCTGGATACGCCATTGGGCGGGGTTGCCCGTCAATAGTTCCTCTCCGTCGTTGTTTTCGCGAAACTCGATGCTGGCAGCTATATCTCGATATGAATCCCCGGTGGCCTGATTTACCAAAACCCGTTTCCTGACCCGGTCGGTTACCGGCCGACCGGCCAAAGCATCCTCCTCCGTGAAGGCGGCCATGAGAATCTCCTTATCCCCTCGGCGGCTGCGGTCGTATATGATGCGGATAGTACCGTCGTCCGCCTGAAACCCGTCAGGATAACTGCATTGGCGATCCTCCAACACCAAGCCGCCTTCCCAGGTCTTTCCTTCGTCCCTGGACACAAACGCCGTGAGATGGCTGCGGCCGATTTGCTCATCGAGCGGTCCGTGTTTAACCAGAAGCAGATTGTCCGATTGCAGTTTGCGGATGAAAAAGCGGGCCACTGGATGTTTCACTTCCGAGGGAGTCAGTTCGGACCAGGTGACACCGCCATCATTCGAAACCGATTCTCCAATACCGTAGCGGGTGCGAACCCACATCAGGAGACTGCCGTCGCTTCGTTCCACCAACATCTGCTCGTCGTATTGGCGATGCTCGACAGGAACATAGGCGGCCCCCAACGCTTCAAAGGTCTTTCCTTCGTCTCTTGAAACAACCGTACCGGAAGTAGCTGCCCCTTCAGTCCTCAGGCGGCGCCCTTCCCAATCGGATATAGGAAGATGCCACTCCCCGTTTTCCGTCACCGTCGGCTTATTCATCATCACTCCCGGCCCGATGATGAAAGGCTCCCGCCACTCCGGATGCGAATCGCCCGGATTTTCAGTCACCATCGCCCAGGTGTGGGCATTAATTCCATGGGTGATGGCCTGGCCCCAGAATAACCAAAGCCGATCCCGGGGATCAACCCAGACCACGGGGTCAAAGCAACGCACGGGCTCATCGGCATCCACAATGACTCTAATTTCGCTCCAGGTTGCTCCATCATCACCGCTCGTCGCCAACATCACCACGTTATTGGCATCCTCACCTTGTCCGCCCCCATACCATGTGGCCCATAAACGACCGTTGGCGGCACCATCAATCCCCGGAATCCCCTGAAATTCACGGTTTTCATCTCTGAGGTGCTCCGGAGGCTGTTCGCCTTCGGGCAGCAGGATCACATCGGGTGGCGCCGTGGGGTCGCCGGCACTGAGGGAAGCTGTTGCAGCCATAATCGCTAGGAATAGAAGACTGTGTTTGGCTGTAGGCATAAATTCTGAATTCGTCCCCCATTTGTCCTCATTGCGGCTTTTCCTCCGGAGAGGAGTGCAACCGGAAGAACTCGGTATTCCCTTCCGAAACGGGAATGTTGATCCGGAGGAGCCCTTCAGGTGTGGTAGATAGATCATCCGGCCTCAGCTCAACCGCGTTCCAGCCATCAAGGTCGGTGGATTGCTGGAGAGCAAGATGCAGGTTGAAACGACCCGTCGATGGATCACGCTCAAGGAGGGGACGCCCGAGCGCGAGATCTTTTATTTGGTCGGAACTGAAAACCCCGTTCAGGTATTCGGGGTTTTCACTCAAGAACCGAAACAGAGCGGAATGATCCTGTGAAGGATTCAGCCCCAAAGCTGCGACGTCGTCATCGGAAAGACCGTCGCCACTTGAGTCGGCACGGTACGAATCGGAAGCAGCAGCCATTTCCGCACCCATGGAAACGGCTTCGGGGCGCGACCCGGGAAACGAGATCCGTACATCTCGAAGACTGGACCCGGGAACAAGGCCAATCTCGTTTTGCCCGTCCGTAGCCACCGGCCCTTCAATTCGTCCCATTTCATCCTCAAACCAGAACACAATCTCCTCTTTGCTCACCCAGGCGGCAAAGGAACTCCATTTGTCGAGCTCGGGCGTTGGAAAGAGTTCCACATGCTGAATCCAATTGACTGCTTCACCCTCCATGGGCCGGCGTTTATTGCGGATGCGTTCCGGATTCAACTCGTAGCGATAGAGACCGCCCGCAGCGCGAACAAAAACGGAAAATCCGGAAAGGAAATCCTCCGGGTATCTCATCGCGCGGTAGGTTCCGCCAAGGCGCACCTCCCCCCGGATATAAAAATCCCGCTCTTCGGTGTGATTAAGTCTCAGTCTTCTCGGCTCGGAGGTCGACACGTGTCCTTCAGGACTGACTTCGAAAGTGGAAAGCTGATCGCCAAGGATCTCTCTGCCTTCTTCGGAAAAGAGCGCGATTTCAGAGTAGGTATTCAAAACACCTATGGTCCCTGGTACAGTCCCTGAAAGGGCGGTCACGCCAAAGACGGCCAACAGAAGCAATGAAACCGGGGAGCGAGTTTGGAATCGCATTGGGTTCAGGAGGTTGAGGAACGACACGTTTTCACTGAAGGGCAAGGATAAAGGATGGAGGGAGGAAGTTCAAGACCGGACTTTTTTTTAAAGATTGCACCTTTTATGCCACCCCCTCTCAGGTAATAACCCCAATATTGCAGCCGCATCCCGGCAAGGGGGGATAACAACGAAGTACCCGGAATCCTCCGAATCCTAAAATAAACAGGATAATTTAACCGCGGAGTACGCAGATTACGCAGAATTGCTTGGGCTCCGGAGTTATTAACCTCAAAGCACACGAAATACACGAATTGATTCTTAGGCTCTGTTCGGGTTCGGCCTCAGGCTATCAATTCCTTCATATCCGCGACAAAGACGCGGCGAGTGCCATCGACAAAAGCATTGAATGTTACATAACGCCAGGTTCGGTCCCAGGCAGGATGGGGATCAATCCTCATCACTGAATCTTCGCATGGTTGCCGGGTGTTGACCCGCACGATGGCCTCCTCCTCGCCGGTATCGAGATCCACCCAGCGAAGCGGGATCGTCCCATCGCCGAATGACGTGTTTTCCCATGTGTAGGTGTCGGTGAGCAGATGCCGGCCATCGGGGTGAACGGTGGGGTGTCCTGAGCCAACGACATCACTCAACATTTTTCTGAGGCCGGTGCCGTTGGCATAGACCTGCACGAACCGCAAAACATCCCGGTCGATATTGAGGTTCATCGACAGGCGCTCACCGTCGGGGAACCAGGTGGCGTGGTGACCGCCCTTTTCCCACTCTTCGGGACCCACGGCGCAGTGGACTGACTCTCCATCGAGCCCGATCGTCACCCAGGCGAAACGCACAGCCGAACGGTCAATCCCGAACATGTCCCATCGGGGTTTGTCCGTTGCCGGGAACCACCTCAAGCTCAGCATCAAGCGGTTGCTTTGCGGATTGAACTTGCTGTGGAAACCGTAGATTTCGTGTTCCTCCGGATTTTCGATCAGGACGGGTGGCCGGGCCCGGCGAACCAGGTCGGCTATGGAGGCAAACAATCGTGTGCTCCCGGTGGATGTATCGGTCAGGTAGAACCCATCATCCTCGGCCGGACCCAGATTCCGCCGCATCGCCTCCGAGGGGATGCAGACGCCGTAGCCGGGCTGGGTTTTGCGCATGGTCGTCATGTTGGCCGAAATCAGCCAACGTCCATCGGGCGAAGCGTGGTACACGGCTCCTTCCATCCGCTGACGATTGCCGGTCACCGGGTCGAGTTTCCACGCGAACGGTTGCCAGGTCGTCGTAGCCACGTCGTTAAAGAAAAGCTCGTGGTCCGATCCGCCCCAGTTCACGTTGGCACCCATCTGGGGCTCCCAACCACAGGTTTCGGCGACAACACGGTCTTTTCCGGTTTGAAGGTCGACGATGCAGACGTTTCCTGATTCGCCCGGTTCCGGACGGCGATCTTCGAAGGGAAGCTGGAAGACGGCCAGGTATCGGCCCGAGGGGCTGATGGGCGAGTTGTCGAAGAAGCGGTGGATGCATCCGGGGCGATCAGGTGTCACGCACCATACGGGAATTCTGGGATCGAAGTCCCGATATCGAGGGAAGTTGTCATGGGTCATCAGGTGTTCCTTTCCTATGCCGAACGGCTCCCGGACCTGCATCCGGGGCTTCGGTGTTGATGTTCTGGCGATCTCTCCAATTATCGGGCGCGTGAAGTTATAGATTCTTCCCACTGACCCGTACGTGAGCTCTAACTCATACGCATCCCCGGGGTCCAGCCCATTAGTCCTGAAACAGGCGGAGGCGGAACTGTCCAAAGCGGCACTTCAATCCGATTTCCGGATCAATTACGCACTACGGCGATGACCGCGCTTCGTTGTGCGACCTCGATCCTTGCTGAAG
>PWMU01000006.1 GCA_003558065.1 Opitutia bacterium
GACCAGTACCAGAAGGACCGAAACGAGAAACGCTCTGGCAAAAAAAGAGAATGACATGGTCAAAGCTCCGGGTTCAGTGCGGTGATGGCGTTCACCCGCCGCAGTGTAAACTCGCCCCGCAGGTGAATGGACTCATGATGCAGATTGTCGAGGGTCTCATAATAAACGCCCCCGGCCCGGGCGTGGCCGCCTTCCGGCGAACCGTCGTCGCTGGTTTCGAACGCCAGACGAATCTTCCGCTCCACCGGCCAGACTTCCTCCCGCGCGACCGAAACCTCCCCGAGCGGCGCTCCTTCGTGATCGAGGTGGTTGTGGTCCGGATGAAACCGGTGACGGTACGGATTCGTGGGCAAATCACGGGGGACGTGGATATCGACTTCGAGGTCGTCGCCGAACCTTCCGGCCATTTCCAGCTCCGTCCCTTCAAAGTCGAAGGACGCCGCCGAAACCCGAAGCCCGAACGGGCGACCGTCGCGAATGCTGGCGCCCTTGAAAAAAGGAATGAGTTCGTGGTCGGATACGAGAACGTAGCGTCCCGGTACGGCGGGATCATCGACCTCTTCCCCGGGTTCGCCGTCCTGCCAAAGCAGAATCGCTTCTTTCAGCAAACGGGGCGTTCCGGAATCATCGACGTGGACGATAATCCGCTTGGTGAACGTCGCAGGGGTCTCCCGGGGCGTCTCGTCCGCTTCGTTGACATCGCTCACCGCGTCGACCTCCACCGTGCCGATCCAAAGTCCCGCATAAACGGTTTCGTCGCCGTCGCTTCCAAGGGGCTGTACTTCACCCGAGATCCGCACGGACGGCTCCTCAACCCGCAGGGGAATCCGGTGCTCCACGTCTCCTCCGGACACCACCAGCACCCCCTGTGCCCTCTCGCCTTCAATTTCCGAGCGGCGCACGCCGAACCGCACGGTACGCTGCTCGCCGGGTTCCAGCGTTACCGTATGTGTGTCGAACGATTCCCATTGCGTCCCGCCCTCTCCGTCGGAGTACCCGCGCACCAGGGGAAACTCGTCGTCATGGGCAAGTTGCACTTCCACCGACCAGTCGGTGAGATTACCAAGATCCAACGACCGCTCCGAACCGCTCTCCCCAAAGTCAATCGATCGCCCGTTTTCCGGATCGGCCACCAAGGGCGCGTGAAAGGACGACGCCCGTTCGGCAAAAATCCAATACGCCTCCCCGCGCCGCAAAAGGGTGCTGTTGAACGAGCGAACCCATTCGCCATCCGGGTTGAGGCGATAAAAGGGGTGGTTCCGATGGGCATCGGAAGCCCGGAAATAACTGCCGTAATTGGTCGATCCTTCCGGGTTCACCGGCAGTCCGCTCAAAGTAAACCCGTCGCTTTCCCACTCCGGCACCCGGTGAACGGGCTCTCCTTCGACCGTCCACTCGACGGTCTCCTCGCCCGCGACCTTGAGAAGGTACGAGCGGCCGCCGACCACCGCGTAAAGATTCGTCAGTACCGAGTCCTCCCGCGCCTCCGGCAGGTACACGTGCCATCCCGGCACATTCCAGAGGCCTTCGTTCGGGTCGGCGATAAACTCCGTCGAACCGATCGCCGGGAAAAACGACCAAGCCATCTCAAGCGGCAAATCCGAAAAGACGTCCTCCGGCGTCCGCGGCTCGGGTTGCACCTCCAGATAAACTGCGTTCCAGCCCGGGGAAAGCTCGATCACCTGCTCCGAAGCGGCAACCCTCCCGGACATGAGGATCGCCGTTCCCAATACGAGCAAGCCGACCGTCCCCAACCATTCACAGAATAGGCGTCCGGACAGCCTCTTCTCCCACGGGGAAAGATGAACGGGGTAGTGATTCATAAACAGTCAACCGGTCCGTATTCAACGGGCCCCCTAATCAAATGCTTAACAAACGGCAAACCCGTCGCTGTTGTCTGGCGCGGAAGGACACTCTCGATTGTCCTACCAGCAGACGGCGGAGGCGCATTCAAATTAAAATCGAAATTCCCCGTCAAGGAAAAAATCAAATCCGCGCAAGGCAAGGGGTCCGAGAAGTCCACGAATTCTTGATCAATCAGTTTCTTTCAGCGTTTGCCGATGCTATGCTTGTTGTTTTTTTCGAACTCGCCCATGGCGTTGACGAGCCCAAGATGGTCTTCCTTTCACCAATAAGGCCTTCTCCGGCCCCGACCCGCCGAATTCCCCCTCAATCCTTATCGTAAAAGCCGGGCTTCAGGCGCACCTTCAGGCGAAAGTACCGGGGGTCCTCTTCCGGCGGGAGGGTCACCTTCCCGCGGGTGATTGCCTTGGGGCTTTCCTCGACTTCGTAACCCGGCTCTTCCCATTCGGCGAGATCGCTCGACATCTGCGGCAGGAACAGCACATCCCGTTTTCGTCTATCCTTTGGAAACGAATACACAACCCCCTCTTCGGTCCGCTCCACACCGTCGGGCTCGGAAACCGTGTCTTCCGGGAAATAACCGAAGGCATACTTCAAGAGGTTGGCAACCCCGTCTCCCGCCGGGCTCGCGTACGCCGAATCCGGATACTCTTGATTCAATCCGTGGGATTCCAGCCAAACGGAAAGCGAATTCGGTTCGTCGCCGCTTCGAACACAGTCCGCACCAAACTGCGGCCACCGGCTCAACGCCAACGGATGGTCTCCCTGAAAGGCGTAAATATCATGGTCGTAGGAACCGACGTACACACTTCCGTCGGGCGCGATCGCCGGGGAAGAATCCACCCAGTCCCCTGTGGTGTGTTTCCAGACAAGTTGCCCCTCCGAGTCGATCGCATAAACCTGGTGGGCGCCATCGCCGACATAAACCGTCCCGTCCGCGGCGACCGCGGGAGACGAAAAGACCTCGGCGTTCGTGGCAAATGACCAGATCTCGGTTCCGTTCTTCGGATTCACCGCATAGACGTGCCCACCATCGACCGACCCGTGTCCGGCGCCGACAAAGACGGCGCCGTCCGGACCGATCGCCGGAGAAGAATCCACGAGATAATCCTCGTGATCGGTTTCGAATTTCCAGAGCAGGTTGCCGCCGGAATCGAGGGCGAAGAGTTCGTTTCCGGCGCCGAAATAGAGGCTTCCGTCGTCACCGATCGCTGGGGAAGAAAAGATGATATCCCCGGCATCGTATTCCCAAACCAGGTCTCCCGAGGCACTCACCGCATAGAAATAGCCGTCCCACGATCCGAAATAGACCGTACCGTCGTGTCCGACCGCCGGCGCGGAGTCGATCCAGCCCGCTGTCGGAAAGATCCACCGCGGAATTCCGTCGGGATCGAGCGAATACAGGTATTGGTCATAGCATCCGAAATAGATGTTGCCATCCCGGCCCACCGAAGGGGAGGAAAAGATGAAGCTTTCGGTTTCGAACATCCACAGGAGCAATCCGTCGGGATCGAGCGCATAAACGAAAAAATCCAGGGCTCCGACATACACGGTTCCCTCCGCGTCCACCGCCGCCGAGGCATGGATCCAGTCGCGGTCGTAGGTTTCGAAGTCCCACTCCTGAACTCCCTCCGGATCGATCGCGTACAAGGAGTAATCCTGTGAACCGACATGAACCAGTCCGTTCCAGCCCACGGCGGGCGAAGCATACACGGAGTCGCCGGTGGAAAACGGCCGTTCCCATTTCAGGGGCGGAGCGGATGCCTGGGAGGCCATCCCCGGCGGGGCGGCAGTCGCAAGAAGCACAGCGCCCGCCGCCAGCAGGGTTTCGTACTGTCCGAAAGGAGCCATTCCCAATATGCGGATCATTCTACTACAGCCGTGAAAGACCGAATTCGAGCCCCGTGCGCCGTTTTCCAGGCCCTTGAAGCCGTTTTTAACGGGGAGCACGGATCGTCTCCCTACCGTCCCCGCCTCTCCTGTTCGCGCAGATCGTGCAATTGATCGCGGATCTCCTGGCGCTGCTCGCGCAGTTCCTCCATGAGTTGCTCAAACTCCTCAAAAGCTGCGTCGCGCTCGTCCCCCTGAAGTTCCCGGATCGCCCCCTGCAGATCTTCAAACGCTTCGCGGCGGAGCTCCTCCAAATTATCCAACGCTTCGAGCAAATCGTCCAAAACCCGGCGCAGGTCCAGGTCCACCAGATCAAGAAAGTCCCCGTTTTCCTCCCTGACACGGGTCGGCAGCAACTCTTTCATTTCGCGCATCATCTCGTTGCCCACGGCCCGTTTCTCCGAAATCCGGTTTCGCTGTTCCTCCATCAGCGCCCGCATCGCCGCACGACGCTCTTCATCCGGGGCATCCCGCATTCCTTCAACCAGCTGGCGCCGCTCCCCGCGCAGTTCCCCCTGGATTTCCTCGTACGCATCGAACAGATCGGCCAAAGCCACCCGGAGGGTTTCCTGAACCGACAGGGACGAGACCTCCAGGGGCCCCTCGTCACCCTCCCTGAGGTCGAGTTTTTCGCCCCCCGAAATGTCGATCCCGAGGTGCTCCATGCGCACCAGTCCTTCCAGGACCGCCACACTCAACATCATTCGCTCCGAATCTTCCGGATCCGGCACGAGGTCGAAGAGGACGGTGGTACCGATTATCGCGGCCGTTGCCACGGGCGTCTTCATCTCGGTTCGCTCGGCGCCTTTGGGAAGACGAACCAGGGCGCGCCCCTCTTCCAGTTCCAGGACCCGTTCATCGATCTCATGGGCGAAGAGGGCGTTTGAACCGAGCCGCACGAGCAACCCGTCCTCAAACTGGAGCTCCGCACGGGAACGCATCCCCGTGGTGAGCACGTCCCGGCCGGCGACAACCCTTCCCACCTCCGCCGGCATCACGGTATCCAGCGAAGCCTCAGGGCGAAAATTCACCTCCCGGAAAGTTCGCGTCACCTCCGCGGCCCTGACTTCCAACACGCAGGAAGCAGTGAGTAGCACGATGCCGGCGAAAGCCAGGAATGCAGTGTTCAGTTTCATGGTGAAACACTAAACCCGGGATGGCCCTATAGGCAATAGGGGTTTCCCTGATTCACATATACGGTTAAACCTTATAAACAGCAGCTCCATTGACCCTGCGTCTTACGGTTTTCCGATTCAATCCTATCACCATCCCGAACGAACTTCGCCAGGCCGCACCAGATTACTTGCATCCCGCCGGATCCGCCCTTTCGCTTGCAGTCCCGTGGACATTCATGACATTCCTCTACCGCACGGACAACAGGCACGTTTTCTCTGGAAGGTGCACCACCAATCCGAAAACACCGTCCTTGCCAGCGCGTCCCTGAACCACTTCCTCGAGGCTTTCGAGCTTTCATCGCTGCTGGACCTCTCGGAATGGGCGGTGGAGGTTCTCGCCCAGGCCGCCCCCCTGCTCCTGCCATCCGGCTGCGCCCCCGGCGTGATCGCGAAAATCGATTCCCTCATCGTCCGGGAGCCCCTAAGCCCGCGATCCGACCGATTTTACGCGCGCCTGGAACGCCTTTCTCCGCCCGAATCGCCGTTGGCTCATTTCCGGGGCGCCGTCGGGCCCAACCCCGAACTGACACCGGTGCTGGTCGAGGCCGAATTCAAACTCTCTCTAAACACGGAAACCTGAACTCCGATGGCCGACTCCGTCTACCAGGCATGGCTGAACACGGTCGCCCGCAACCCCCGAAAGATTCTTCTGACGGATGCGGGGAGCGGCACCTCTTGGTCGGCGGCGGCCATTCAGGCAGCCGTGGAGGCGCTGGACCGCGAGATTCCCGGAAGAAAATCCTGGGCGCGGCGAGTCGTTTTAATCCACCTGCCCAACTCCTTCGATTGGCTGACGGCCTTCCTGCTGTGCCAGAAGCGGCATTCCATCGCGCTCTCCCTCGACACCGATACCTCTCCGGAACGGATCCCCGCTCTGCGGGAACAGTTGCGGGTGGCGGCCTGCCGGACTCTTGCGGGATTCGAGCACTTCCCGGCCCGTCCGTCCTACCGCCTTCCGGCCTGCCTGATCAAACTGACCTCGGGCGCCACCGGAACGCCGAAGCCGCTGTTTTTCACCGACTCCGAAATGCGGGCCGACGCGCGGCAGGTTGGGGCGAGCATGGGTCTCTCCACGGACGACTCCAACTACGCCGCCATTCCCTTCGGGCATTCGTACGGGCTCGGCAACCTTGTTTTTCCGTTGATTCTCGAGGGGATCCCCTCGGTCCTCGCTCGCGACATCTTTCCGGCCGGAATCGCACTGGACTTCGAACGCACCCGGCCGACTTTTTTTCCGGCCGTGCCCACTCTCCTTCGGGCGCTCGCCCAAAGCGAAGTTTCGCCCGAATCCTTCCGCTCCCTCCGACGCGTCATTTCCGCCGGCAGCTTCCTTCCGCCGGCGGTGGCGCGACTGTTCCGGGATAAACTCGGTATCACGCCTCGGAACTTTTACGGTTCGTCAGAAACCGGGGGAATCGCCTTCGACAGGACCGGCGAGGCCACACTGACCGGACGGAGCGTGGGTTCACCTCTCGAAGGAGTACGGGTCGTCACGACTCCCACCCGGCGCCTCAAAATCATCTCGCCGGCCGTGCACACATGCTACACCCGGCTGCGGGCCGACGGCATGGGCGCCCAGGTCCTCGCGGATTTCGGGGAGATTCTCGGCAACGGAGAGATAAGACTGACCGGCCGGCGGCGCACCTTGCTTAAAGTAGCCGGACGGCGGCTCAACCCGATGGAGCTCGAGAACGCCGTGCTGGCGCGTCCCGACGTGGACCACGCGTTTGTCGACACGTACCCGGCCGGCGGCGGCGAATCCCACATCGCCCTGGTCTACGAAGGCGACGCCGGCCCGGACGACCTCCGCTCCCACTTGCGAAACAGTTTTCCCCGGTGGAAAACACCGAGGAAAATCATTCGCCATCCTTTTCCGCTGACCCATCGCGGAAAAGTCCGTGTCGACGCGCTGAAAGGGATCGTTCAGCGGGCAACCTCGGGCAAGGCAACGCCCGGCGGGTAAACCGTCAGTTCGATTTCGATTTCGAGTTCGCTCCGGCAGATCTCGGCCTCGACCCATACAACTGAATCGCCCGGGCGAAATACGGAGTCCTGAAGCAGCCGCTGCGCCGCCCGAAGATTCCGCCTGTCGCGCAGGTAAACCCGAAAATAACGCCGCTCGTCCACGGAAGGGCGGCAAAGACTCCCGCCTGTTCGTTCCAGGATCAGTCCGAGATTGCTGATCGTGGTCTCGACCTGACCTTCCAGGTTCCCCGGGAACACCGAGTCGCTCCCCTTGATGCTCGCCGTACCGGAAACCCATAAGAACGGCCCCGACGGCGTATCCACCAGGCTGGCACGCGCGAAGCTCGGACTTCTCGGACCGTACCTCGGCGGATAACGCCAGGCCGGAACCTGCTCCGGGTTCTCGAAATGCCGGACTTCGTGCCGTCCCGCGACAAAACAGATCATCAGTGACTCTCCGCCGTGTCCGACCGCACTGGCCGAGGACAACCGCCCTTCAAACCCGCGGCCGCAAACAGCCTCGAAGCCCTGGGCCCGTCCCTTGCAGAAAAGGCGGTAATGCTCTTCCCCCTCCGTCGAACAGGCGTTGATCGCGGGAACCCAATTCCAGATATGGTAAAGGCTCCGGCCCGCCGCGACTTGCAGCATTTGCCCGTAAAGCTTTCCCGCAGCGACTTCCAAGTCGGGTTCCCCAGGCACCTGCGCCCATCCCAGAAGAAAGTCCGCCGATCGAAAGATCTCGAAAACCCCGACCTTCGCCCGGTGGCCCTCAAAGAAATTGAGCGCCTCCCCGGCATTTCCAGCGAGCCACGGCTGCCACGGACGAATCATCCCCGGCCCGTCCTCTTCCAGGGGGCTTCCCCGGGGAACATACAAGATAGCTTCCTTGGTCGTCACCTTCATCGTTCGAAAATTCAAGAAACCTCAGCGTACTGCCGGCAAAAAGAAAAAAGCCCCCGAGTCCTCCGAGAGCTTTCCCCGCCGATCGCTCACCGAGCCTGTCACGGCAGGAATGCCGGAGCAAGCACAGCGCGACTGACTACGTCATTCGTCTCGTATCGGAGAACCCTCCCGCCGCGGTCAATCTCCAAGTTTATCATCCCACGAATCCTAGGCTCAACCCTTCCTCAAAGACAAGTCCTTTCCCCGGTTCGCCAATCTTCATCAACGGCAGGTATTGAATAAGCTGGACCGGCGGGCGCAGGGATGGATAAAAATTTCCCCATGCCATCCCCATACCCGGGCAATGCATCTAGACCGTCTACGCTTATGACCAATCCAGAATTCACTCGCAGGCGATTCCTTAAAGCGTCCCTCATCGCCGCTTCGGCGCCGTTCATTCTCCCTTCCCACCTCCGGGCGGCCGACCGGCCCCCGAATGACCGAATCGCTTTGGGGATCATCGGCACCGGGAGAATGGGCGGCACCCTCATCAACCGGTTCCTCGGCGAACCGGACGTCCGTATTGTCGCAGTCTGTGACGTCGACACCATCCGCCGGGAACATCACCAGCAACGGATCAACGAACACTACGCCGAAACCGCGAACCCTAGCCACCACGAGGGTTGCGAGGCCTACAATGATTTTCGTGAAGTGCTCGGCCGCGACGATATCGACGGCGTCGTGATCGCCACGCCCGACCACTGGCACGCCATCATGTCAATCGAAGCCGCCCGGGCGAACAAGGATATCTACTGCGAAAAACCCCTTTCCCAATCCGTGAATGAAGCCGGGGCGATGGTGGCCGCCGTCCGAAACCATAAGCGGATCTTTCAAACCGGCAGCCAGCAACGGTCGTCGGCGAATTTCCGCCGCGCCTGCACACTGGTTCGCAATGAAGCGATCGGGAAACTGCAGCGGGTCAATGTCGCTCTGCCGGCGGGGCTGGCCACCTGGTGCGATTTGCCGGAAGAGGACGCACCGGACGGGCTCGATTGGGATCTCTGGCTGGGCCCGGCCCCCGAGCGGGGCTGGAATGAGGAGCTGAGCCCCAGAGGAGTTCACAGCCATTTTCCGGACTGGCGCAACTACCGCGAATACGGCGGCGGCATGATCACCGACTGGGGCGCCCACCACTTCGATATCGCACAGTGGGCCATGGGAACGGACGACAGCGGACCGGTGGAAGTGATTCCTCCGCCGAAGGAAAACGCCGCCTCAGGCGCCAGGCTGATCTACCGGAACGGGGTTGAGCTGACCCACCTCGAAGGCAACGGCATCACGTTTTTTGGTACGAAGGGTCAGCTCTTCGTCAACCGCCACAACCTGGAAGTGACCCCCGAAGGGCTGGAGGAGCGCCCACTCCCCGACGATGCCGATCGACTGTACCAAAGCGACAATCACACCCGGAACTGGCTCGACTGCATGCGCTCGAGAAAGAAGCCCATTTGCGACGTGGAGATCGGCGCCCGCAGCGTCACGATCTGCCACCTGGTCAACATGGCTTACTGGCACCGGGAAAGAATGACCTGGAACCCCCACGAGAATGAGTTTATGGGAAATACCGGCGACCCGGACTGGCTCGATGTCCCTTACCGGACGCCATGGAAGCTGCCAGAGGTGTAGGCCAATTACGTTGACACCGTTTCCGGTCGGGATCTACACGATAAGGGTTCGCCCGGAGCCGGCCGGGCAAATGGAATGACTGCTCGGCCGCGACTTCATCGCCCTCCGGCGTCTCCGCACTTCTCTTCCGTCATGCTGACTCCCGATCAGATCCGCACCAAACTCAAAGGGTATCCCGAACCCGTCGTCGAGGCCTGCCTGGAGTTCGAAAGGACCCGTGATCCGTCGGCACTCAACGACTTTGTTCTGGGGGTTCTCGATTTTTACACGAACGATCAGTCAGGAAGGGATCCTTCGGAACCTCTTCCTTCGGAATCCCCTGCCGATAACCTGGAGGTCGACTCGGTAACCGTGGCAGAAGTCGTGTTCCTGCTGGAGGGCCTGATCGGTATCGAGATCGATGATGAGAACCTGCGCAACCTGCGTACGCGGGAAGACCTGCGTCGTTTCGTCACCGAGACAGCACGCTCCATTCCGGCCCGATGAGTCGCGTTCCGCCTCCATGGATCACCGGCCTCGGATTCGTGACCAGTATCGGCAACGACCGCGAAACCGTCCTTCACAGCCTGTTTATGAACCGCTCCGGCATCGAACCCCATCGCTTTCTGGAAGACGACCGTTCCCAAGTCCGGGCCGCCGGAACGATCAAGGAATTTGACCTGAGCGATCCGAACTGGGCCACCTGGACTCTCCCGAACCGTTACACCTTGAGCCGCAAAGTGCTGCGCAGCCTTCCTCCCCACGGGGTCTACGCCCTCTGCGCCGCCCTTGAAGCCGTCGAAAGCGCCGGCCTCAAGCCCGACGGGTTGAGCGACCCCAGGATCGGGCTTCACTGCGCCTCCGCCGGATCCACCCTATTCGTCCACCGTTTCCTGGAAGAAATGTACCGCACCCGGGGCCGGCGCGGCGATCCTCTCGGAGTCTCCAAGACGATTTCCGGCACCCTCAACTTCAATCTCGGAGCCTACTTCAAGATCCAGGGCGCCAATCTCGGCTTCTCGTCCGCCTGCGCCTCCTCCAGCCACGCCCTCGCCTACGCGTCCGAAGAAATCCGCACCGGAAGGCAAGACGCCCTCCTGGTCGTGGGGGCCGAGGACCTGAATGCCGAAACCCTGCTCCCCTTCGCGGCCCTGCGGGCCCTTTCCCATCGCGAAGCCCCCGGAGCGTCGCGGCCCTTCGATCTCCAACGCGACGGCTTCGTGGGAACCGGCGGGGCAACCGCAATACTCCTGGAATCGCGCGAACGTGCCCGCAAGCGCGGGGCGCGTCCCTATGCCGCCCTTCGCGGCTGGGGACAGGCCTCCGACGGAAGCGACGTCGCCGCCTCCCATCCCGAAGGCCGGGGCCTCGCCCGGGCCATCCGGAACGCCCTCGACGACGCCGCTCTTCGCCCCGGTGATATCGCCTACATTAACGCGCACGCCACCTCGACTCAGGTCGGGGATACGTCGGAAGCCAGGGGCATCCACTCTGTTTTCGAACCGGCCGGTTCCACCCCGCCCGTCAGCAGCACCAAAGGGATCACCGGGCACGCCCTGTCCCTTTCCGGTGCTCTGGAAGCCGCTATCTCCGCTCTTTGCCTCCACCACCAGTGGGTTCCGGGAAATAAAAACCTCGACGAGATCGATCCCGAATGCGCCTGCCTCAATCTGCCGACCTCCGGATACCGGGCCGACCTGCATACCATCCTCTCCAACAGCAGTGGCTTCGGAGGCTCCAACGTCGCCCTGATCCTGGAACGGGCCGATCCGTGAGAGAAAAAACCGGGGGTTGGCCCGTGGTGAATCGTTTGGAGCTTTAAAGAGAAAGGATTCCGGTTGTTTTGTAAAAAATCCGTCAAAGAAGAAAAAATAAAGTTTCTTCTTGCAAGTCCCCGAACGGCGTGCTTTATTACGACTATTGAATTTCACAACTTTCCTCCGCATAGCGGAGGTTTGGGGTAACTAAGAAAGCAAAGGGCGGGCCATTTAGGGGTAGGTGGCCCGCCCACTTTTTTTCGGAATCATCAACCCCGATTCAGTTTTCCTATTTGCGAATTGCCTCATTGGGGATACTTCCCAATTTCTTTTCGTCATGAACGACAAGAATTCCTGGAATAAGTTTAATCTTCCAATCGAAGCACGGAGGATTCTGGAAAACGCCCCTTCCGTGACAGTCTTCGAAACGGTCGACCAATTGGTCGACGCCGCCTGCGGGGGTCCGGAATCCGATTTCACCGAAGTTGCCTACGAAATTCCCGGCAAGGGCCGGATCGTTGAAGCGACCGTCGCGCGTGTCCGCAACGGCGTCGCCGCCAACTACCCGGAACCCTACATGCGCCGTCGCGATCCGGATTGCATGCTGATCGGCGACGAGCAGCCCACGAACAAACCCACCTACCGATCCCGGTTCGGAGCGGAATTCGACGGCCTGCGGGAGGAAACATTCTCCTGGATGGAACAGCAGCCGCTCGCCGTATTCGGATTCATTGCCGGCAAGCACGGGATGGGCATGGACTCCCTGGTCATCGCTCCCGCCAACGCCGGATTTTTCGCTTTCGGGCTGTCGCTCCTTCAGGGCATTGTCCCGCTCTCCGAGCTTCGCGACGACTTCACCCCCAAGTCGATCATCTACGTCGCCCCGCCCTTCCGTCACACCCACTTCGAAGGCAGGCAGGTGGTCGTCCACAACCGGCACGAGCACCTCCACGAACTCTTTTCCTACAATCTTTACCCCGGCCCCAGTGCCAAGAAGGGCATTTACGGGGTACTGATCGGCCTGGGCGAAAAAGAGGGATGGGTCACCGCTCACTGTTCCACCGTCCGGGTGGTCACCCCCTACGACAACGAGGTCACTCTCATGCACGAAGGAGCGAGCGGGGGCGGCAAGAGCGAGATGCTCGAACAGGCCCACCGGGAACCCGACGGGCGTCTTGTTCTCGGGAAGAACCTGGTCACCGGAGAATCTCGCTACATCGAATTCGCCCGTTCGTGCACACTCCATCCCGTGACCGACGATATGGCCCTCTGCCACCCTTCGCTCCAGGATAAGAACGGCAAGATGCAGCTCACGGACGCGGAAGACGCCTGGTTTGTCCGCGTCAATCACATCGACGATTACGGAAAAGATCTCCAACTCGAAAAACTCACGGCCCTCCCCCGGAAGCCGCTGTTATTCCTCAACATCGACGCCGTTCCCAACAGCCGGGCACTCATCTGGGAACACATCGAGGACAAACCCGGAAGCCCCTGCCCGAATCCCCGGGTCATTATTCCCCGCGACAACATCCCCGATATCATCGAGGGCAGCGTTCAGGTGGACATCCGCAGTTACGGTGTCCGGACTCCCCCCTGTACCAAAGAGGTGCCCTCATATGGCATTATGGGAATCTTTCACGTGCTGCCGCCGGCCCTTGCCTGGCTCTGGCGATTGGCAGCGCCCCGCGGGCACGCCAATCCCAGCATCGTCGACAGCGAAGGGATGAGCAGCGAGGGGGTCGGCTCTTACTGGCCGTTTGCCACCGGCCGCAAGGTCGACCAGGCCAACTTGCTCCTGCAGCAGTTCGAACGCCATCGCGAGACCCAGTATATACTGGTTCCCAACCAGAATGTCGGCGCCTGGGAGGTCGGCTTCATGCCGCAGTGGATCGCCCGCGAATACCTCACCCGCCGCGGTGGCCGCCCGTTCAGAAGCGACCAGATTCAACCTTCCCGCTGCGCCCTCCTCGGTTATTCCCTCTACCAGCTCCACGTCGAAGGCCACATGATCACCAGCTGGTTCCTCCAGGTCGACACCCAGCCGGAGGTCGGTCAGGAGGCTTACGACAAGGGCGCCGCCATCCTCACGGAATTCTTCCATGAATGCCTCGCGGATTTTCACCGCGACCCCGACTTGTCGCCCGTCGGGAAACGCATCATCGAGTGCTGCCTCGACAACGGCGCGGTTGACGATTACGAGCAGATTCTGTCACGATAACTCCATTCCCGGTCGCACCCAGGCAATCGCGCCGCCGGTTCGCCGGGGCGCAACCGGCGATGCGCGGCAGCGGACCGGCACCCGGTCCGCTGCCGACTACTATTTCCCCGCAGCCCCACTTTTCACTTGTGAGGGCCTCGCTATCCCCGTATCAATAACGCCTTTGCTTACAGCCCTTCCGGCAGGCTGGTATCAACCCAATCAAACGGCATGCACCCACCCAAATCTTTCATCCTGTCAGGAGTGTTCGTCTTGACACTGAATTATTTTACCCTCCCGTCAGCGGAAGGGATCGTCCGGCGAGACGATGTCGACGAGAAGAACTACATCGATCTCGGCCTTCAGTATCCGAATGTGGGAATGCTGACCTCCCAAAACAACTTCGGGAGCGGCGTCCTGATTGCGTCCCGTTGGGTGCTGACCGCGGCCCATCTCCAGGACAGCGACGTTGCCCCGGACCAATTCACAATCGGAGACAGCCTTTACACCGTCAGTGAATTTCACCAACACCCGGATTGGAATCCAACTACCGATTCCAATGACACCCATGCCGAATGGAATGATATCGCCCTGGCCCGGCTGGACACACCGGTTACCCATATTACACCTTCAAACTGGTACACGGGAAGCGACGAAGTCGGGCGGATCGGCATTTCCGTAGGATTCGGCAATACCGGCACCGGCGAGGACGGGTTTGAGGAAGGCACCGGAGGTATCAAGCGCGCCGCGGAAAGCACCGTGGAACGTGATGACAATGGCGGCACGGAGGGTCCCGGAGGAACAACGGTTCAGGACAACACCACGCTGGAGTACGACTTTTATGGTCCCGACGACGCCGGCGTGCTTCCTCTCGAAGGAGCCGCCGGACCCGGCGACAGCGGCGGCCCGGTGTTTATCGATTTCGGCGACGGCCCGCTGGTTGCGGGAATACACGCGTTTGTGATCGACTGGGAGCAAGCGAATGACGGCTGGCCCAAGTACGGGCACACCGTGGCCTCCACCCGCGTAAGCCTTTACGACGACTGGATCGTTTCCACCATCCCTGAACCCGGGACCTGGGGACTGCTCACCGGGCTGGCCGTTTTTGCGGCGACCGCCCTGTGGCAGCGCCGGAATCGCCGCTGACTTTTCTCTTCAATCGATCGCGGATAATCCGAATGGTCTCGGTTAACCCATGCCGGGCGCAATGGGACACGCTTTCAGCGTGTTGTCTCAGGCTGGAAGCCCAAGCTACTACGATGCGGCGCCTGGTCCGAACCCGATTCCGGGTAACCCCTTTCTACAAGCGGTTGCCAGGCACGTATTCGCCCTGGTACAACAGCATCGCCTCACGTCTCCTTCCATGATCGTTCCCGACCACCGGACCTGAAGCGCGCGGCCAGATCGAAGAAGTTCCTCAGCAGGCGCATCCCGATTTCGCCGGAGCTTTCCGGATGAAACTGGGTCCCGTAAAAGGGCCGGTCCCGTGCCGCCATGATCTCCACGGGATAGTAACGGGAGTACCCGAGAAGAATGAAGCCCTCGGGCAGCGTGATTCCCTCGGTGTGTCGCTCGGCAAAGCGCGTCCCCGATTCAATGCCCCCCAGCAACGGGTGCCCGTTCGCTTCCTCCGTCAGATGAATAACCTCCTCAACCCGTCGCTTCCGTCCCGTGAACAACCGGGCTCCGTTCCTCAACCCCATCCCCTGATGCCCCATGCAAATGCCCAAAGTCGGACGAGTCTCCTTGTCGAGAAAGGCGAACTGGTCGACGTAATCCCCGCAAATCGTGTCGTCACTCCCGTAAAAACGAGGCCCTCCGGAAAGAACAATCAGGTCGGCATCCGGACAACGCTCCCCCACTTCGGCACAGGCGATACCCTCAACCGAAGACCACTCGGAAAAGATTTTCCGCAGTTGCGGGGCGGATCCACTGCCGCAGTCGATGACCATCGTTTTGAGTCCGGTACCAGGCATACTCCTTATCCTTCACGCACACGCGCAACCGGGTCAACCAGTCCCTCCGGGAAATCGGTTTCGCCGGCAGGCGGCAACGGCCCCTGTTGACACTTCGTCAGTTCACGACCTCCACCAGTTCGCGCCGCTGCGTGAAAAGAAGGCGACAGGAAATTTCGGTCTCTTCGAGGCCGGTCATGAAGGCCAGGACGCGGCGGTAGACGTGGAGCTGGCCGGCGTAGCCGGATTCGGCAACGTCGAGGGGGGTGGCTGGGTCGGCTTTGTCGGTTTTGAAGTCGAGAATCGACGCACGCTGAATACGGCCGCTTTCGTCTTTTTCGACCGTGACTCGGTCGAAGGTTCCGGTCAGCCATTCGTCTTCGAGGATCACCTCGAAGCTGCGCTCCCGCCAGGTCTCCGCCTGAGGGCCCGGCGGGGCCAGGGCCTCTCGGATCGCTTTCTCCCGCAGGCACGCCAGCACTTCGTCGCAGGCCTCCGCCGTCATGGGGACCTCGGCCTCCTCGTTTTTGATCGCTTCGATCCGCTCCGGGGTATCCGTATCAAACCATTCGATACGGGAAAAAATTTCGTGCACGCGCGTGCCGTAATCGAGGCTTTCTCTCGATTCCAGCGAGAACAGGCTCGCGGCCGGAACCTTTCTCGCCTTGGCCCGCGACGGCGTTTGCCGGCGGCGGCGGGGACGGCCCGGAAATGCGCGTACCGGCAATTCCGCCGCCGGCTCCGGGGATTCCTCTGCGCCTTCGATTTGCAAATACCATTGCGGGTTCCCCTCCTCGTACACCACGTCGGCCTCGACCTCCCCGATTCGCCGGCTTTCGGGCTCCCCGGCATTGAGGGTTTCGTCGAGGAGTTTCATAAAATTGCGCGAGGTCGAGGTCGGTTTCACCGGCTCCCCGATCAGGTACATGGCGCGTTTGGCGCGGGTCATCGCAACGTAGAGCTGGCAGAATTTTTCGTAGCAGGCGTCGGCGGCGGCTTCGGCATCGTAGCGGGCGAGGACCTCGTCGTTCTCCACGATGTCTTTGGCCGGCATGTCGAGCACCCACTCCACCTCCCGGTCCTTGTTCCGGCAGACGCCGAGCCCCTTGCGGCGCTGCGCCAGTTTCCGGCCTCCCAGTTCCGGAAGGATCACCACGTCGAACCCCAGGCCTTTCGCCTTGTGGATGGTCATCACCTGAACCGCCTCCGGCGTCCCGGTTTCGCGGATCGAGTAGGCGGCCAGGAAATCGACAAAGTCCGTGATCGCCCGTTCCCCGGAACGATCAAATTCACGCGCCGCGGCGAGGATTTCTTCGGCGCGCTGCCGGCTGAAGACGTCGAGGTCGCCGAGTGACTCCAAACGGGCGATTTCATCCGCCGCCGCCGCCGCGAAACCGTCGCGGTGGACGGTCTCCAGCACTTTCCTCCCCGCCACAGCCAGTCCCCCGGAAACTTCTTCCTCAGCCCGCCGCCCCAGAGGGGTCATCAAAAGGTGCTCCCGCGCAAAACGGTCGCCGGGATGGGCCGCGTATTGAAAAAGCGAGGACAGCACGGCGCCGAGGGGATTGTCGACGCCGGGACGAATGTCGCTCTCGGCGACAACGGGAAACCCGCCTTCTTCCCGCAGGCAATGCAGGATTTCCTGGACGGTATCATTGCGCTGGACCAGCACCGCGCACGAGAGTCCGCGATTCAGGGGATCGACCTCCCTCAGGGTCTCCAGGAGCAGGGCGTCACGCGCCTCCTTCTCCGATGCCTGAACAAACCGCACGCACCCGGCCATGTCCCGGTAATGGGCGCGGTGCGTATCCCATCCCTCCCGCCAGCGTTTGACCGAACTTTCGGGAAAAAGCGCGTCCAAAACCGCGTGGTCCCCGAACACGCGGTTCACCGTCTCGATCACGGCCGGCCCGGAGCGCCGCGATTCGCTCATGCGCCGCTCGACGATGCGATCGCCGGCCCCGCCGTTGTAGTGATCGAAAATCTCCCGGAACAACCGCACGTCGCCGTCGCGCCAGGCGTAGATCGCCTGTTTGACATCGCCCACGTAAAAGAAACTCCGCCGTCCTTCCGGGTCCTGCAGAACCTCGTCGATCAAGCCGCTGAGAACCCGCCATTGCGCGTAACCGGTGTCCTGGAACTCGTCGAGCAGCCAGTGATCGTAACGGGCGTCCAGCCGGTAATCGATCTCCAGGCGGTCCCCGCCGCCTTCGCCCCCGCCCTGGCCGAGGGTGGGCGCCCCCCCGTCCGCGGCCGCCCCGGAGAGCAGAATCAGGATGTCGGCGAAGGTCAGCCGTCCGCTCGAGCGCACGAGTGCCCCGTAGACCGTTTCGTAGGCGCGCAGAACATCGTACAGGCCGCGGGTCACCTGGAGTTTTTTCTCCAGTTCGGCGCCGAAGAGGTAACAGACGAGATTGACCAGCGCGCGACACCCCTCGCCGGAAACCCGCAGCTTTTTTCCGCCTAGGGTAAAGTCGGCCTCGCCGGTCTGGAGCTGGTCCCACGCCTTGAGGATGTTGCCGACCGGCGTATTCATCTCCCGGGCCCAGGGGGCGCCCGGCTTCCATTCGCCCAGCGCGTCCCGGAATTTTTCCCAGGTTTCGCGCTGGCGGGACGTCAGCGTCAACCCGCCGAAACACGCCTCCAACACCGCCAGCTCCTTTTCGGGATCGACCTTCGCCGCCAGCCAGGGATTCCCTCGAGGCCAGATCCGTGCCGCCCGCCCCCAGAGGTTTCCCTCGGGAGCGGCGAGATAGGCCCGGTGGTGCTCGTCCACAAACCGGTCGAGGAGCGTCAAAAGGCGTTTCTCCTCGGTTCCCCAGGTCGCCTGCTTGAAGGCTTCCAGAAAATCCCGCCGGGCCTCTTCGCCGGCGCCCGGCCGCCGGAAGACCTGGTCGTAGACCCGCAGCTTTTCGATACGCACCGCGTTCTCGTCCAGGATCTCCGGCGCGCCGGCCAGTCCGAGCTCGAACGGAAAGTTCCGCACCACGCGATAAAAGAAACCGTCCAGGGTACCCAGTTCGAGCAGGTGCATGCGCGAGATCAGCAAAGACAGCATCTCCAGAAACCGCTCGCGCTCGATGCCCGGACATTCGATCGCCTCCGCAAGTGCCGCCGCCCCGGCTTCGTCCCGGACCGCCCCGGCGAGCTTGCGCAGGATTTCGTCGAAAAACTCGCCGGCGGCCTTGCGGGTAAAGGTCAGCGCGATAATGCGCTCCGGCGCCGCGCCCAGTGCCATCAGACGGATATAGCGGTTGGTGAGCTGGTAGGTTTTTCCCGAACCGGCCGAGGCCAGGATCATTTCGTTGGCGAGTCGCGTGCCGCTCACGGGGCCTCCTCCTCTTTGCCGGCTCCGCCGGCGAGCGCCGCCGGGTCCACCAGGTCCTCCACGATCCCGAAAAAGAGCCCTTCGAACGGATCGTAACCCACCGCCCTCGCCGGCGGCCAGAACCGTCCCCGGCGGAGATCGGCCGCCACGCCCTCCGCGCATTGCAGGGCGGCACCGTCGAGATCCGGAGACATCCCCTCCCAGACCCGCACCCCGGTCTCGCTCACCGCCTTGGGCAGCGTAAAGTACCCGCACTCCACCCCGTCCCCGCACCGGTCCCGCACCGCCCGGCGGTACAGGGGCAACTGGAGACCGGTCCACCGGCCGTCCTTTCCGTCGAGGGAAAGCCGCGCATAGCCGGGAAGCTCGTCCGGATCGTCGTTCTTCTTCAGACCCGTCCAATGATCCTCCCGGGGATGCCGGTTTTTGTCGGAGGTTTTGTAATCCAGAATTCGATACGCGCCGGTGTCTTCGTTCCTTTCGATCCGGTCGATCTTTCCGCGCACCGAAAATCCGCCGATCTCCAGTTCCCCTCCCTCGCCGAAGGTCCATTCGACGTCCTCGATAAGCCACCCCTTCGCACGCTCCTCCGCCTGGACCCGCGCCGCATACGCCAGGCGCTGGGCGGCGGACTCTTTCTGAATCATCAGCGGCACCGACAGCGTCTTCCCGTAGCGGTCGGCGACCAGTTCGTCCAGCCGCTCTTCGAAGAAGGCTCCGATTTCACCGGCGTCGGCGCTGCGTTTCAAACGTTCGTCACGCCCGAACGCCTCCAGGACCGCGTGACAGAGTTCGCCGAACTCCCCGCCGTCCATCTCCGTCTTCCTCGTATCAATCGGTTCCATACGGAGAAGGTCGGACAGGTAAAAACGAAACGGGCATTGCAAATAGCGCCCGAACCGGGTGACGCCGATCGTTTCCGGCACTTCGACCCGCCGCGGCGCCAGTTTCCAGGGACTGGTCCAGGGCGCCCGCGCGCGAGAGGCCGGCGGCGCGGCAAAGAGGCGGTCGACGCGTTCCGGGAGTTTTTCGCGCGCACAACGCAGAAGCAGGCTGGACGGCCGCAGCGGGTCGCCGGCTTCGCTGGTTTTACCAAAAACGATCTCCACCCGGCCGCTCTCGCGACGCGAGCGCACGAGGTATTCCAGGAGATACTGGTCGCGCGCGGTCCGGTCCCGGTTGTCCCGGAGACCCAGCCGCCGCCGAAGCGATTCGGGAAGGAAGGGATCGCCGGTAAGGGTTTCGGGAACGGAGCGTTCGTTCATGCCGGTCAACACCAGGTACGGGGCGTCCTCCCAGGCCAGTTCGAGCCAGCCGAGGAGATCGACGGCCGCATCCGGACGTTCCTCCTCGACGCGTTGGTCTCCCAACAAGGCCAAAATCAGGTCCAGGCCGTCGGCGCCGCGCGGTATCGTCGCGGCCACCGGCGAGCGCCGCAATCCGTCCACAAGCGTCATCAACTCCCCCGCCGCGGCCGTGTAACGCCGGTCGGAGTCGTCGCTTTCGTCGAACCCGCGGCGTCCGTGAAGCGCCCGCATCATCTCCGGAAGCACCTTCCAAACCGGCCCCCGGGCCAATTCCCCGAGGAGTTCCCGGATCCGCTCGATGACCTTCCGAACCACCGCCGCGTCTTTCCCCGCCTTTCGCGCCAGCCGCAAGCCCTCGTCCAAGTCCCCGGGCAGACACCGCTGGTAAAACGCGTCCCAGGCGCGGAGCAGTTGCGCCAGCGGAGGATAGCTCCCGTCGGCCTGGAGGCTGCGAAAAAACAAAGGAGAGCGCAGGAGCTCACCGGCGATTGCAAACGAAGGGGAGCGGAGCAGATCGCGCAAAGTACCGAGGACCACGTACAGCTCCTGGGAACGCAGGGGTCGCCCTTCCGGATTGTAACCGTCGATCCCGCAATCCCGCGGAAGGGCGTGCTCCAAAAAGGGGATCACCTCCGCATCCGCCGCCCCGACCGCCGCCATCTTCACCGGCTGCCCGCAGGCCGCAAGCAACGCACCCGCGCGTTTTGCCTGGTCGCCCGGCCCGGCGCCCAGATGAAAACGGTCCTCGTCCTCCACCGGCACCTCCCGCGACTCCCAGGCGTCGGGACGGGGCCGTCCCCATTCGTCGAACAGATCGGCAGGTTCGGAATCCCCGGCGATCACCACCTCCACCGGAAGCGACTCACTCAGACGCTCCACGGCACGCAGTGCCAGGGGCAGCGGGTCCGGCACCGCCATAAGGACGACCTTTTCCACCTGTTCGCGCAGAACCGGATTCTCCGCGCAGGCGATCCTCGCTTCGTCGGGATCGCGCACCTTCGCCTCCGACAGCTTCCGGCAGTACCGCTCCTCCAGCGCCCCCAGGTCCCGCCAACGATCGCCTTCCGGCAGGTCCCCGGCCTCGCGCGAGGCGATGTCAGCCATGCGCCAGCCCCCTTCCGCCAGAAGCCGCTTCACCCGCATCAGCTCCCGCGCCGTGCCCAGCGCCCAGGGAAAATCGCGCCGGTCCGGAAGCGTGGGAAACACGGCCCGGAACATCCCGGGATCGATTTCCTGCAACGTGGCCGCCCACGCGAGCAGCGACTCCGCCCCCGATGCCACTCCTCCCCGGGGAAACCCGTAGGTCACCAAAAATTCCGGCGTCACCACCACCGGAGGGAACACCGCCGCCCGGCTCGCCGCCGCCCGCACCGCCAGCGCCTCCCGCAACCGCCTCCCGGCCTGCCGACTGGACACCACCACCAGGACCGCTCCGAGATCGAGGTTCCCCTCCTCCCAGTCCCGCGCCAGGTACCCCGCCGCCTGCGACGGCAGATCCCGCTCGGGTGTTAGAAAATGACGCGCAATCGGCATAACTCGAAAACCGGCGCAGCCTCGCACAGGAGCAGCGGGAACGGAAGCGAAAAACCGGGTTTTCCATTTCCAGCTGACGGAACGGAAACCGGGATCTACCGTTTTCTCTGTGAAATTAAGACGGATATACTGACATAGGTTCCCAAGCCGGCCCTCATCCCGCCCCCATTCCAAATGAAGTCAATGCAGGACTTGAACCTGACCCCGTGCCCCCCCGACCAGTGTAGTTCGCAAGGAGCTCGTCTTTGATTTTCGTCTTCATTTGATGTGCTTTCTGTTGATCTTTCGGCACATACGCGATAACTACTTACACCAAAAAATTCACAGGCCCTGCCCCTCCTTGAGCCGACCCCGCTTGAGCCTCCCTTCACGGCAAAATCCGACCCCGCCGATGACGCCGAGAGCGGAGGCGCTCATTGCCGCCCCCCACCACCTCCCGGCTGGGGTAACCAAACTGGATGAACGTCAATAAACCCAACAAGAACACTTGACCAAGTTACCCACTCACCATGAAATCCCGAGCCAAGAGTGGCCGATTTTGAATCGACCGGTGGGCAGCCTATCCGGCTATTATGGCTGAATCAGACCGAAACAATCAGCATTCATCACGGGATGAGAGTTCCTCCCTTATCGTCTCAGGAAACAAGGCCCTGGAGAACGGGAATTGGTCTGAAGCTCGGAATTGCTTTGAACAAGCATTGCATACCGAAGATCATGCCGAAGCGCATTTCGGTCTTGCCCGGGCGCTATGGTGGCAGGGAGACATCCGGGGAACCCTCGACAATTACACCCGGGCCTACACTGCTTTCCGGGACAATCAAAATCCAACCCGGGCAGCAGATACGGCTATGGCAATTGCTCTGGAGGCCATCGCCTACCTCGGCAACGAATCTGTCGGTTCCGGATGGCTGGCACGTTCCAGAAGATTGATTAAGGATCATAAGCTGTATCCACTCGAAGGCGACCTTCAGGTGCTGGAATCATGTTTTGCAAGTGATGATCCTGATTCCGCTGAAAAAATGGCCCGCGAAGCCCTGGAAACAGCTCGCAAGAACGAAAATGCGGATCTCGAACTCCGCGCATTGAGCAGTATAGGCGTTGCCCTGGTAAACAAAGGACGGGTCGAAGATGGAATGAACATGCTGGAGGAAGCCATGGCAGGCTCGCTCGGGGGAGAACCCGCCGATCCGTGCACCGTGGTTTTCACCTGTTGCGATATGATGGTTTCAAGTTCGAAGTGTGCCGCTTTTGAGCGGAGCCTAAACTGTATCCGGGCAGCAGAACAATTTGAACACCGCTACGGCTGTCCGTTCCTGCATATCGAATGCCGGGTGATTTATGGCAATATCCTTCTGGCAACCGGGAAATGGTCGGAAGCCGAAAACGTATTCAAACAGGCGATTAGCCTGACGAAGGATTCCATACCGAGCTATCATGTTATGGCTTTAGCGGGCTTGGCGGAGCTTCGTTTGAAACAGGCTAAAATGGAAGAAGCTGAGCGGCTCATAGACGGATTACACGATCATCCGGAAGTACTTCCAGTATTGGCCGAACTGTACCTGAACCAGAAACATTACGGAATGGCCATCTCCGCACTACAACGCCGCCTTGAGCTTATCGGGGAGACACATATTGAGAGCGCCCGGCTTTTGGAACTTTATGGCGAGGCCGACATTGCCCAGGGAGATCATGAGGCCGCTTTTGAACGCGGCCGAAAACTGGCTGATCTGGGCCGAAGTCGCAAGTGCCGCCTGATGGTCGCACGCGGAGAACGACTAAAGGGGTTGGGCATGTCGTCCGCCGCTGACCCTTCCGGAGCCCGTCGATTTTTCGACCAGGCTCTCCCGGAATTCGCCAAATTGCACCTCCCCTTCGAGACGGCCCGTACCCATTATATGATTGCTGAAGCCCTGCAGCACAACGAACCGGAAACCGCGATATCGGAAGCCCGTTCGGCACTTTCGACGTTCAATCAACTCGGCGCGGCCGCCTTTGCCGATGCCTCGGCCGGATTATTGAGAGAACTCGGGGTACCAGCGTCCCGGTCGCCTACCCGAGGCCGCGAACGCCTAACCAAACGGGAACAGGAGGTCGCCGCACTTGTAGGTGAAGGCTTATCCAATCCCGAAATTGCCCAACGGCTCTTCATCAGCCGTAAAACGGTCGAGCATCATGTGAGCCGCATAATTGCCAAGCTAAATCTCAAAAACCGCACGGAGTTGGCCGCGGAATCAGTGCGCAGAAAGGGTAAGTTTGAGTGAGTGAAGCCGGGTTGGAAATTATTAAAGATGGAAGTTTGAACCGTTCTTGTCCCGGACCTTCAAACGAAACTCGAATAAAATCCTCCTGAAAATAGGGGAAGTCCCCGATGCAAAGGTGCGGGTTGTATTGCATGATTGATTTCCAACATCAATCAAACCCAGGGAGGGTACTATGACCACACATCAAAATAATTCGATCTCTGACGTTCACGCCCAGAAAAACAAAGAATCTCCGGCGGAGATTTATGACGATATGTTCGTTCCGACGTTCTTCGGCCGGTTTACCGGTCTTACGTTAGATGCAGCCCGCGTGGATAGGGGGCATACGGTTATGGATGTCGGCTGTGGCACAGGAGCATTGGCTGTGGCCGCTGCCGGGCGTGTCGGACCTGAGGGCAACGTTGCCGGACTGGATCCCAACGAAGAAATGCTGGAACAGGCACGGCTGAAAGACGTCCCGATAGATTGGCACCAAGGACCTGCAGAGCAGATACCCTTCGAAGACGAAACGTTCGATTCGGTAGTCAGCCAGTTTTCCCTTATGTATTTTGACGATAAGCCCAAAGCGCTGCAGGAAATGCACCGCGTACTCAAACCCGGTGGTAAATTTGCGGTTCTCGTGCCGGACGCCATTGACCGGTCTCCCGGTTTTTCCGTTGCTACGGAACTGCTGCACCGGTTGTTCGGGGAAGAGGTTGCCCGGGGTATGCGGGAGCCGTTCCAGGATGGTGACCCGGATTATCTGAAAGCAATATGTGATGATGCCGGATTGAGAAATGCTGAAATCACTCGTGCAACCGGGGCCGGGCGTTTTGACACACCGTCAGATTTCATGAAAGTCGAAGGTTCATGCGCATGGACGCTTGGCGGCCTGCTTAATGATGAACAACTGAATCAGTTGTATAAAGAATCAAATCAGGCATTCAAGCCTTTTCAGCACAGCGATGGCTCCATTATGATCGAAACCCCAAGCCTCATCATTCAAGCAACTAAATCCTGACAGGTGCACTTATGCCAATCCGACTCGGCACAGCCGCAGGTTATTTTCGGGGTCAGTCCACGCATTCTAATATTTTGAGTTTTTCCCATGCCGGTTCGGAACTTCCGACGGTTTTCCGATGGGTGCTAATCCGGCTGCTCACGGATTTCGCCGTCCCCATGCCCAGGCGCTCGGCCAACCAGCCATTCGGGACCAGGGTGGCTTCGCGCAGATAACGGGCCAACGCCACCTTCCAAGGACTTCCTTTTCGGGCGGACAACAGCTCCCCCTCTGTCTTTCCCAACACTTCCAATCCTTGTTTCAACTGCCGTTCCCAAAGCGGCTCTCGCAATTCCTCCGCCTCGGCTTCCACCACCCTCCTCGATACCTCATCCTGCAAATCCGCCAGCACCGCCTTACGGAATTCCTTCGACCCCTTCACCCATCCCCGGCACATCTGCTCGAAGC
>PWMU01000145.1 GCA_003558065.1 Opitutia bacterium
AGCGGCAACCGACGCGCCGCGGTGGGTCACTCGTACCGCAGCGCTTCGATCGGGTCGAGGCGGGCGGCTTTGCGGGCGGGATAGAATCCGAAAAAGATCCCGACGGCGGCGCTGAAGAGAAAAGCGTACAACACGGCGTGATAAGAGAGGAAAACGGGCCAGTCCGCGTAGTAAGCCAGTACGTTGCTGATGCCCATGCCTGCGAGAATCCCGATGACGCCTCCCAGACAGCTCAGCATGGTGGCCTCGGCGAGGAACTGGCGAAGGATATCGCGATTGCGCGCCCCGATGGCGATACGGATACCGATTTCCCGGGTGCGTTCGGTCACGCTGACGAGCATGATGTTCATGATACCGATGCCGCCCACAAACAGGGAAATCGCGGCGACCGAACCGAGCAGAAAGGTCATGATGCGGGAAGTTTCGGTGGCGGTACGGGCGACTTCCTCCTGCGTCTGTACCGTGAAGTCGTTGTCCTGATCCGGTCCGAGCCGGTGCCGCTCGCGAAGAAGGTCCGTGATTTTCTGCTGCGCCACGAGCATCATCCCGGGACTGTAAACCTGGGTATTGATAACCATGGCATGTGAGCGGCCGGAGATGTACCGGAAGGCGGTCGTATAGGGAACCAGGATAATGTCGTCCTGAACGGACCCCATGAGGGACATGCCCTTCTTTTCGAGGATGCCGATGATCTCAAGCGGCATCCCGCGGACCCGGATAATCTCTCCGATGGGATCGGCTCCTTCGAAGAGTTCGTCCACGATGGTTTGACCGACCACGGCGACTTTCCGGGCGCGGGCGACGTCCTCGTCGTCGTACATGCGTCCCGACTCCAGCGGCCACTGCCGGATCTGCAGGTAGTCGGCGGACTGGCCGTAGATGCGGGTAAACCAGTTGCGATTCCCGTAGGCGACCTGCCGCTGGGAACGCACTTCCGGGCTGGCGGCGATCACTTCCGGGATTTCCTCGCGGATGGCCAGGGCGTCTTCCACGGTCAGCGTGTTGGCCGCGCCCCCGCCGACACTCACCCCGCCGAGCGAACGGCTTCCGGGAAACACCAGGACGACGTTCTGGCCCAGGCGCGTGACCTGTTCCTCGACTTCCGCCCGGGCTCCGTTGCCGATGCTCACGGTGGTGATGACCGCGGCGACCCCGATGACAATCCCGAAGGCGGTCAACAGGGAACGCATGGTGTTGCGCCGCAAGGCACGCAGGGCAATCAACAGGATCATGTACGGTCTCATGGCAGCACCTCATCATCATCGGCCGGGACCGGAACTTTCTCTTTTTCCTCGGAAGCCACCAGCCGCCGGTCCAACGGCTCGTCCTGAACGACGCGGCCGTCCCGCATGATCATCTTCCGTTTCGCGTACTGGCCGATCTCCGGCTCGTGGGTCACCATGATCAGGGTGATTCCCCGGTCGTTCAGTTTCTGAAAAATCTCCATGATCTCGATGCCGGTGCGCGTATCCAGATTTCCGGTCGGCTCGTCGGCGAGCAGCACCATCGGTTCGGTGACCAGGGAGCGGGCGATCGCCACACGCTGTTGCTGGCCGCCCGAAAGCTGGCTCGGATGATGATCCGCCCGGTCGGACAACCCCACCAGCTCGAGCGCTTCGGTGGCCCGGCGCTTGATTTCGCGCAGGTTCAGGCCCTCGCTGCTGTACATGAGCGGCAATTCGATGTTTTCAAGGGCGGAGGTTCGCGACAGGAGATTGAAACTCTGGAAAACGAAGCCGAGTTTCCGGTTGCGCACCGCGGCGAGCCGGTCCCGCGACAACTTGGCCACGTCCTCGCCATCGAGCCAATAACGCCCGCGGCTCGGCCGGTCCAGGCAGCCGAGCAAGTTCATCAGGGTCGATTTCCCGGAACCGCTGGGTCCCATGACAGCGAGAAACTCACCGGCCTCCAGGGTTGCCGACACCCCGCGCAACGCGGGAACGTCCACCTCGCTTCCGAGGCGGTAGGTCTTGTGAATGTCTTCCAGGACAACGACGGGCATATCAGAGGTTAAGAGAGTCGGAGGAGAGCGTATGGAGGAGAAGCCGCGCACGAGGGAGGCCGGAACGGCCCGCGGCAAGCGCTTTCGACAGGCTCGGGAATCCGGACAGAGAGGCACGAAAAAGGCTGGAGCCCGGCGAGGGTTATGGTGCTTGAATCGTTCACGTCACTCTCCCCTTGACCCTCGACCCTCTCAATACTGCGCCGGACTCGGACCAAAAATCCCGCCGCCGCTCCTTCCTTCGGCCGCGGCATCCAGATCGACCCCTGTGGCCAGCACATCGCCTTGCTCGAGGCCTTCCAAGATCTCCGTGAAAACCCCGTCGCTCATGCCCATGCGAACCGGCACCGCCTCCAGCGGACCGCGCGGGTTGCCCGCCGGCAGACGGTAGACCGTGCGCCAGGTGCCTGCTTCGCCGTCGTTGTCGCTTTCCGGCAATTCGGGCGATTCGGGACGGATGCTGTCCGGGAGTCGCGCGCGCAGGGCGGTGTTCCGCACACGCAAAACGTCGTCTTTTTCATCCGTGATGATCGCCACGGTGGCGGTCATGCCCGGCTTGAGTTTACGGTCGGGGTTGGCCACTTCGATGACGGTGTCATAGGTCACGACGTGCTGCTCGACGATCGGAGCGTTGCGCACCTGGATGACGGTTCCCTCGAAGGCTTGATTTGGAAACGCGTCGACCGTGAATTCCACCTTTTGGCCGTCGCGGATGCCCCCGATATCCGCTTCCGGAACGTGGGAGTTGATCTGCATTTGGGTCAGGTCGTTGGCGATCGTGAAGAGGATCGGCGCCGTCATACTCGCCGCCACGGTCTGGCCGACGTCGACGTTTCGGGAAATCACAATACCGTCGATCGGAGAATAAATGGTACAACGGGCAAGTTCGGAACGGGCGCGTTCCATGCCGTGGGTGCGGATTTTAAGCGCTGCCTCGGCCTGTTTGAGCCGGGCCTGGGCCTGGTCGAGTTCGGACTGCGGAACGAGATGGCGGTCCCGCAAACGCCGGAGGCGGTCCGTCTCGACCCGCGCCAGTTCCAGGGCCGCCTCGGCGCCGGCCACCTCCCCCATGGCTTCCTGAACGTTGGCCTCGAAGGTCGAGGTTTCCAGGCGCGCGATCACCTGCCCCTTTTCCACCTCGGAATTGTAATCAACCAGAATCTCGTCGATGATCCCCGAGACCTGCGACCCCACCTCCACGTTCAACAGGGGATTGAGCTGGCCGGTCGCCGAAACCGTCTGCTGGAGGGATCCCCGGTCGACCGTCGCGGTATTGAGCGGAGGCCGATCGCCATCCCCGCCGGCCAGGAACGCCGCCGCCCCCCAGCCCACCCCGGCCAGCAAAACCGCCGTCAGCAACCATTTCCACCAGGCTGTTCGTTTTTTAGTCTCTGATTCCAACATAAGTAATAAGGTGCTGCGACTATCCGAGACACCCAAACCAACCAACAGTTCAAATCCCGGCTCCTGCAAGAGAGCCCGCGACGGCAACGCGTCAGAGATTCCGTCCGTTCCATTCCCTCAGTGGCCCCGAGGGCAGATCCCGGTCTCCCGGCCCGCCGATTCCCCGGCGTTTCAGGAGGGACCCCTCCAGCCGGTAAAGATCGATCAAGGCCTTCCGGTAGTCAATGACCGCCTCCACTTCTGCAATCTGCGACTCCAGGAGATCCCGCTGGACCTGGGAAACCTCGAGAACCGTCGATAGGCCGACTTCGAATTTTTCGGTTTCGGCCCGCAGGGCTTCCTCCTGCAAGCGGCGGGTGGCGGCGCCGGCTTCGATCTGTTCCCTCGCCCTCAGCGTCTCGGTATAGGCCGAGCGCACGTCGAACTCCACCAGCTGAACGAGGTTGCGGATGCTCTCCTCGGCCCGGCGTTCGCTGGTACGCGACCGGCGGTGATTGGCGCGGCTCTGACGGTTTCCGAGGGCGTACTCGGCCCGGATTCCCACCGTGGCGTCATAGCCGTCTCCGTCGATATTATCCACCGCCCGCCCGAACGAGTCGGCAAATCCGGTCTTGCCCAGGGTCACAAAGAAGTCGAGCTGGGGCAGCAGGCCGTTGCGGGTCTGCACGACTTGCAGGCCCTCGCCGGCCAGCTGCAAATGGGCCTGGTGAATCTCCGGGCGCAAAGCCAGGGCCACCTGGACGTGATCCCGCACTTCATCGAGATCCACTTCGGGCACCGACGGCTCGTCCACGACTTCGATCTCGCGGTCCCAGGCGTCTTCGCCGGGTTCGGGATTCAAATAGCGGATCAACTGGAGGCGCAGGATCTCGACCCGGCTCCGCGCGTCGATCAGCGCCTGCCGCCGCAGAGCAACCTCCGCCTCCGCCGCGGCAATCTCCGTTTCCGCCAGTTGCCCCACCTCAATTCGCTCCCGCGTCGCGTCCAACTGCCGCCCGGCCAGTTCAACCGATTCTTCGAAAATCTCCACTTCCCGCAGCGCCAGCACGTAATCCCAGTAGGTCGATTCCACGTCGGCCAACAGGGCTTCCGCGAACCCGCGAAGCTCGAATTCGGAAGCCAGGGTGTCGAACTGTGCCTGCCGAATCTGGGCAAGGTTGACGTCAAGCCCCCGCCCCTCCAGCAGAGCCTGGGTCACCGTCACCCCCGCCCGCACCCGGTGCTGGCTGAAGTCGACCCGGTCCGATTCCGTCAGCGTGTGCGAAAGCCCCGCCTCGACGTCGGTCCCGGTAGGCAGCCTCTGCTGAATCCCGAAGCGGTTCCGAAAACTGTCCCTGCGATCGCTGAACACTTCGAGGGTCTCATCCGGAAACCGTTCCGTACGCTCCCGGGAATAGGAGGTCTCTCCGAAGAGGTTCGGATCGAACGCGGAACGCTCGAGCTCCTCGAAGGTTCCGGCAATGATCGGGTCCATTCGCTGCACCCGGAGAGACCGGTTGTTTTGGAGAGCCAGCATAACCGCGTCCTCCCGCGAAATCCGCAACGGCTCCGTTTCTTCGGCGGACAGCGGCTGCACGGGCAAATCAAAGGCCGTGCGAGACCGTGCCCCGTAGGACGCTCCGATTTCCCGGGTGGGATCGTCGGGGCCGGCCTCCAGGACCCCGGGCGAAGACGGGGCTTCGTACTCCGCCGGCTCATAAACGGAACGACAGGAAAAGGAGGCGGATGCGACCAGAAGCAGAACGCAGGGAAGGTACAATCGGTTCATCATGATTCGCTCGAGGATTCGATTCGATTTCAAGGCGGCTCCGCGGACAGTGAAGGCAACCTGCAAAGAAGAAGATCGCTCCAGTGGAAGCCGAAACCGATCCCCGGTCAATCCGAAGTGCATGAAAGCAGGCCGCGGGCGCCGCCCTGGTCCGCACATCCCGGATTTTTTTCAATGGATCACCGGGCACGGCGTTTCATCGGCTACCTCCGTTCGCGAAGCTTCGGCGGCACTCAAGTAGCGATGCGGCCCGGCACGGGGCGCACCCTTTTTCGTTTTTCATTCGTGACATTCGCGCCGGGACCTCTAGGAAAAGAATAACGTGTTCCAATCAAAAAAGAAAAAGGCAATCGAAACGAACAACGAGTGGATCGAGGTCAAGCAGTCACCAATCCACGGGTACGGCTGCTTTGCCGCGAAGGACATTCCGAAGGAAAGCCGTATCCTCGAATATGTCGGGGAGAAGATCACGAAGGCCGAATCCAACCGCCGCGGCCTCCTTCAGGAAGAAAAGGCCCAGAAGAACGGCGACGGACTGGTTTACATCTTTGAGCTCAACAAGCGTTACGACATCGACGGCAACGTCCCCGAGAACATGGCACGCTACGTCAATCACAGTTGCGAACCCAACTGCGAAGCGGTGAACATCCGGGGGCGCATCTGGTACGTGGCGCTGCGCCACATCGAAGAAGGCGAGGAAATCTATATCGACTACGGCTACGATATGGAGCACTTCATGGATCACCCCTGCCATTGCGGGGCCCCGAGCTGCGTGGGGTACATTGTCAACAAGAGCCAGCGCTGGCGCGTGAAACGGGCGCTGGCGAAGAAGAAGGGGACGACGGAGAAACGGAAGTGACGCGTTGAGGCTTGGGGGGGGGTCCGTGTTCAGGCTCCGGCATCGATCATCGCCTCCCGGGTCCGATCCTGAGGTGACGGTGTGGGTCGAAGCTTTGCCTTCGCGTACTTCCGGTGTCACGTCATCATTCATACTTCATCATTCCCCCTTTCAGAATATGGCCCTCCGCTACACCGACACTCCCGAAAACCTCCGGCTGCTCGCCGGAAAGCTGCGGGACGGGGAACTGGTGGCGGTGCCGACGGAAACGGTTTACGGGATCGCCGCCGACGCCAGGAATGAGAACGCCTGCCGGGAAATTTTCCGGGTCAAGGGACGACCGGCGGAGGATCCGTTGATTGTCCATATTCCGATGGATTTCGATCCAACCGAGATCGTCCGTCCAACCGCACTCCTGGACCAGCTAAGAGAGGTCTTCTGGCCCGGCCCCCTGACCCTGGTTTTGGAAAAAACCGGAGCCATTCCGGGAATCGTCACCGCCGGGCTTGCCTCGGTGGCGGTCCGAATGCCCGCCCACGCCACCCTGCGGGCCCTGCTGCGCGAGTTCGGCGGCCCGCTCGCGGCTCCCAGCGCCAATCCGTTTTCCGGGGTCAGTCCCACCACCGCCGACCATGTGGAAGAAGGGCTCGGCAAGCGGATCGATCACATTCTCGACGGCGGCCCCTGCCGCTTCGGGATCGAATCGAGCATCCTCGACATTCGGGACTCGGCCCGCCCGGTCCTCCTGCGCCACGGCGCGATCCCGGTCGAAGAGCTGGAAGCTGCGCTGGAACAGGCCGTCGCCTATCCGGAAGACGACAGTCACGCAGGCGTTGCCCCGGGACAGCTTCCGCGTCACTACAGCCCGCGCACCCCCTTCCACCTGGAGGCCGCCCCGCTCCGGATCCCGGATGATCCCGCCGCCCGAAACACCGCCTTCCTCTCCTTCCGCAAGCCGGATTCAATGCCCCCCGGCGCCGGAAACCATTTCTGGCTCACTGAAACGGGGTCCCTGAAAGAAGCCGCAGCCAACCTGTTTGCCACACTGCTCGAGATCGACCGTCGCGGATTCTCGTCCATCCGCGCCGAGACCGCCCCGGACACCGGCCTGGGACGCGCCATCAACGACCGACTCCGCCGAGCGGCCGCCAGCGCCGCAGGAGGGTAGTTATACCCTCCGTCGCCAGGTTTTCGGATTGCTTCGTAGCGACCGGGTTTATCCCCCGATTCTCCGGGTCCCCGGATCTCCCGGGATAAACCCGGTCCCCGCAACCACCGAATAGCCGCTGTTTTCGAAAAACTTGATGACGGAGAGTATGATTACCTTTGTCAGCACTGAAAAGACTGGTTAATCCGGTATATTAGCCCGGCTTGCCCACGCCCGAAGAATCCCCCTTGGCCCCAGTGAAATATCAAGATATCAGTATATAATGATGGATCTGTTGACATCATCGGAAATTCCTGCAAGGCTCCTCCTTTCAATCAACTTAACTTATTATGTCAGAAGGCAAAATCAAAGAATCGCCCGCATTTTCGAAGCTCCGTGAGATCCTGAAGGAACGGACCGCGTTCCTCGATGGTGCCATGGGCACGATGATCCAGGGGTACAACCTGGAGGAGAAGGATTTCCGCAACGACCGTCTCAAGGACCACAAGAGCGACCTCAAGGGGAACAACGACCTGTTGAGCATCACCCGCCCCGATATCATCGAGGAGATCCACCGGCAGTTTCTCGCCGCGGGCTCGGACATCGTGGAAACGAACACGTTCAGCTCGACCACCATCGCCCAGGCCGATTACCATCTGGAAGATTGGGTTCCGGAGCTGAACCGGGCTTCGGTCGAGGTCGCCCGCAAGGCGGTGGACCGGTTCCAGAAAGAGAACCCGGACCGCCGGTGCTTTGTGGCCGGCGCTATCGGGCCCACCAACCGGACGGCCTCGATGTCTCCGGACGTCAACAATCCCGCCTACCGCGCGGTCAGTTTCAACGAGCTTAAGGAGGCCTACTACGAGCAGGCCAAGGCCCTGATGGAAGCCGGCGCCGACCTCTTTCTCCCGGAGACCACCTTCGACACGCTCAACCTGAAGGCGGCGATTTTCGCGATCGAAACCCTGTTCGAGGAAAAGGGAGAGCGACTGCCGGTCATCCTTTCGGTCACCATCACCGACGCCTCCGGCCGGACGCTCTCCGGGCAGACCATTGAAGCCTTCTGGAACTCGGTTTCCCATGCGAAACCGTTCGCGGTCGGAATCAACTGCGCCCTCGGGGCCAAGGACATGCGTCCGTACATCGAGGAACTTTCGAATATCAGCGAATCGTACATCAGCTGCTACCCGAACGCCGGTCTCCCGAATGCCTTCGGCGGCTACGACCAGACCCCGGAGGAAATGGCCGACCAGGTCCAGGAGTTTGCGACCAACGGCTGGGTCAATTTCCTCGGAGGGTGCTGCGGAAGCACACCGGAGCACATCCAGGCGATCGCCGAAGCGGTGAAAGGTTTCCAGCCGCGCGTTCCGGCCGAGATCGAAAAGCACACCCGCCTCAGCGGGCTCGAAGCCCTCAACATCACGCCCGACAAGGGCTTTATCATGGTCGGCGAGCGGACCAACGTCACCGGTTCGCCCCGTTTTAAAAAGCTGATCAAGGCCGACGATTTCGATTCCGCCCTGGCCGTCGCCCGGCAACAGGTGGAGAACGGCGCCAACATCATTGACATCAACTTTGACGAGGGACTGCTGGACAGCGAAAAGTGCATGCAGCACTTCCTCAATCTCGTGGCGTCGGAGCCCGACATCGCCAAGGTGCCGATCATGATCGACTCCTCCAAGTGGACGGTCATTGAGGCCGGGCTCCAGTGCGTCCAGGGCAAGTGCATCGTCAACTCCATCAGCCTTAAGGAAGGCGAGGAAAACTTCCTCGAACAGGGCCGCAAGATCATGCTCTACGGGGCGTCCGTCGTGGTCATGGCTTTCGACGAGGAAGGCCAGGCCGCCACAAAGGACGAGAAAGTCCGCATTTCCAAGCGCGCCTACAAGCTTCTCACCGAGAAGCTCGGGATGGACCCGAACGACATCATTTTCGACCCGAACATCCTCACGGTCGGCACCGGGATGGAGGAGCACGCCAACTACGCGGTGGACTTCATCGAAGCCATCCGCGAGATCAAGAAGGAATGCCCCGGCGCCAAAATCAGCGGCGGCCTGAGTAATATTTCCTTTTCCTTCCGGGGCAACAACCCGGTTCGCGAGGCGATGCACGCGGCCTTCCTTTATCACGCGATCGACGCGGGGATGGACATGGCCATCGTCAATGCGGGTCAGCTCGCCGTGTACGACGAGATTCCGAAGGACCTCCTGGAAAGGGTCGAGGACGTTCTCCTCAACCGCAGGGAAGACGCCACCGAGCGCCTCATCGACTTCGCCGAAGACTACAAGGCCGAAGGCGGCAAGAAAAAGGTCAAGGACGACAGCTGGCGCCAGGAGACGGTCGAGAAACGCCTCGAACACGCCCTGGTCAAAGGAATCGTTCAGTACGTCGAGGACGACACCGAGGAGGCCCGGCAGAAACTCGACAAGCCCCTCGACGTGATCGAAGGTCCGCTGATGGACGGCATGAAGGTCGTCGGCGACCTCTTCGGCGCGGGCAAGATGTTTCTGCCGCAGGTCGTCAAGAGCGCCCGCGTCATGAAAAAGGCCGTCGCCTACCTGCTTCCTTACATGGAAGAGGAGAAGAAGAAGCAGAAGGACACCCGCGCCAAAGCGAAATTCCTCATTGCCACGGTCAAGGGCGACGTCCACGACATCGGCAAGAACATCGTCGCGGTCGTGCTCGCCTGCAACAACTACGACGTGGTCGATCTCGGCGTCATGGTGCCCAGCGAAAAGATTCTCGAACGCGCCAGGGAGGAAAAAGCCGACATCATCGGCCTGAGCGGCCTGATCACCCCCTCGCTCGACGAGATGGTGCACGTCGCTTCGGAAATGAAGCGCGAAGGCTTCGAGGTCCCCCTCCTGATCGGCGGGGCCACCACCAGCAGGGCGCACACGGCGGTCAAAATCGATCCCGCCTACGACCACCCGGTCGTGCACGTGCTTGACGCCTCCCGCGTCACCGGCGTGGTGAGCAAGCTTCTCAGCGACACGGGCCGCGACGAGTACATCACGGAAATCAACGCCGATCACGAGAAGCAGCGGGAACGGCACGCCGGCCAGCAGAAGGACCGGAAGCTCGTCTCGATTGAGAAAGCCCGCGAGAACTGCGTGCCGATCGACTGGAAAGACACCACGATCGACACGCCTTCATTCACGGGCATCCGCACCTTCGACGACATTCCGCTGGAAACGCTGGTCGAGGGCTACTTCGACTGGACGCCCTTTTTCCAGGCGTGGGAATTGAGCGGTCGCTACCCGCAGATCCTCGAAGACGAGGTGGTCGGCGAACAGGCAACCGAACTCTTCAACGACGCGAAGAAGATGCTCGAGACCATCGTCAAGGAAAAGAAGTTCCGCGCCCGCGGGGTGGTCGGTTTCTTTCCCGCCAACAGTGTCGGCGACGACATCGAGGTTTACAGCGATGAAGACCGGAGCCAGGTACTCACGACCTTCCACACGCTCCGCCAGCAATCCGATCGCGGCAAGCGCCCCAACTACGCGCTGTCCGACTTCGTCGCGCCGAAGGACTCGGGCCGCGTCGATTACATCGGCGGATTCGCGGTCACGTCGGGACCGGAAGTCGAAACGTTCGCCAAAACCTTCGAGGACAAGAACGACGACTACAATTCGATCCTGGTCAAAGCCCTGGGCGACCGCTTCGCCGAGGCCTGCGCCGAGTACCTGCACAAGCAGATGCGCGACGAGTGGGGCTTCGGAAAGGACGAGAATCTGTCGACCGACGACCTGATCCGCGAAAAGTACCGCGGCATCCGTCCGGCCCCCGGCTATCCTGCCTGCCCGGACCACACCGAGAAGCGGCTCCTCTTCGATCTCCTGAAGGCGGAGGACAATGCGGGCGTGCACCTGACCGAAAACTTCGCGATGCATCCGGGCAGCGCCGTTTCGGGACTCTACTTCGGCCATCCCGAGGCACGTTACTTCGGTCTCGGCAAGATCGCCCGCGACCAAGTCGAAGACTACGCCCAACGCAAAGGCGTCGACATCGCCTGGGTCGAGAAGTGGCTCGCGCCGAATCTCGGCTACGAACCGAAAGACGTGAAGAAGGAAGCAAAAACGGCGAAGGAAGCCCCGAAGGAAAAAGCCGCCGCGAAGTAGGGGGGATTCGTTACTCGAGATCGGTGATTGGTGAGTGGTGATCGGTTCGGCGGTTCCCGGTTGTTCCGGGAAGGACTCTTCCTTCAGACGTCCTCGTCCAGAAGAAAGCCCAGGTCTTCCCGGGTCAGCCCGGCGGCGGCCCGGGGTTTTTCATCGCTTCCGAGAACGCGACGGTAAAGCTCTTTCTTGTCGGCCTTTAGCGCGGCTATTTTTTCTTCAATCGTACCGCGCATGGAGAGGCGTTGAATAAGGACCTTCCGCTCCTGGCCGATGCGGTGGGCCCGGTCGGACGCCTGGCTTTCGACCGCCGGATTCCACCAGGGATCGAGGTGAATCACGTGGTTGGCGCGCGTCAGGTTGAGCCCGACCCCGCCGGCTTTCAGGCTGAGCAGGAAAACCGACGGGCCCTCCCCCGATTGAAAGCGCTGTACCCGGTCTTTGCGCTGCTTCCGGGTCGTTTTGCCTTCCAGCCGGACCGCCGCGAACCCGGCCTGCTTCAGGCGGGCGTCAAAGAGGTTGAGCGCTTTCACGAACTGGGAAAAGACCAGGACCGCATTTCCTTCGTCGAGCAGTTCGGTCACTGCGTCAAGGGCGTAGTCGAATTTCGGGGACACCGGGGGTTCTTTCGGATCGAGGAGAGCAGGGGAGACGCAGAGCAGCCGCAGCCGGTTGAGCGCGGAAAGCGCGGCCACTCCGGCCTGGGCCGCGGACATCCGATTGTAGGCCGCGGCTACCTCGGCCCGCACCCGGGCGACTTCCCGGACGTAGAGTGCTTTCTGGCGCGCGGAGAGATCCAGCATGATATCCGTCTCCGTCTTGGCCGGCAGTTGCGAAAGCACCGCGGTCTTGGTCCGGCGCAGCACAAACGGCCGCGAACGCGCCAGCACCCGGTGCTCGATCGCCTCGGCGCCGGTCCGGCTTTTTTTCGCGTCCAGGTCCCGGAAAATTCCCGGCAACGCCAGATCGAGAATCGCCCGGTATTCGCCGAGATGATTCTCGACCGGCGTTCCGGTCAAACATACCCGGAACTCGGCGGGGAGTTCGCGGGCCGCTTTGTGACGGCGGCCCGCCCGGTTCTTGACCGCCTGGGCTTCGTCGAAAACCAGGACGTGAAACCGCCGTTCGCGCAGTACCGCTCGATCGCGACGGGCAATCTCATAGGTGGTCAGCACCACGTCGGCCCCGGCGAAGTCGGAGGAGCGTTCGGTGCCGGTGTATTCGTGAACCGCCAGGACCGGCGCGAAACGCTCGATTTCGGACCTCCAGTTGAACATGAGCGACGCCGGCGCCACCACCAGATGCGGCAGCCTGGCCGTCCCTTTTCTGCGCAGCGACGGGCCTTTGCCCGGAGCACCCGTCCCCTCTTTCAGAGCCACGAAAAGCGCAATCGCCTGGACCGTCTTTCCCAATCCCATGTCGTCCGCCAAACAGGCGCCAAAGCGGTGACGGTAAAGAAACACCAGCCAGTCGTATCCGGATTTCTGATAATCGCGCAGGTCTGCGTGCAGACCCGCCGGCAGCGGCGCCGGTTCGAGCTTGCGGAAGCGCGCGAGGGATTCCAGCACCCGGCGGCCCTCTTTCGGCAGCTTGAGCTTGATGCCGTAACGTTTGAGGTCCAGCCACTCGAAAACCTGGAGGCGGGGCACTTCGATGCCGTCCGCGCCGGCCTCTTCATCATCCCGTGACTCCAGCAAGGCGCGCGCCTTTTTCAGGCGCTCCAGGGAATCGATATCAATGAGAAGCGGTCCCTTGGCCGTCGGGATCACGCCGTTCCGCTCGGCGATTGCCTCCCAATCCTCCTGGGACAACGTCTTGCCGCCGAGCCGGATTTCGGGCCTGAGTTCGAACCAATCCCGCTTCTCCGCCGACGGCTTCACGGCGACGGCAACTTCCAGCGCAGTCGTACCAACGGGCCGTCCCTCGACCAGCAGGGCGGCTCCGCGCTCCCGGCATTCGCGGAACAGCCCGGGAAGGGAAGCCGCCAGCGCCTCCCGTGACACCGTCAACGCCGCCGCGCCGCGAAACCGTTCCCGCAAGGCTTCCGGCACAAAGAGCGCCGTCAGAAACAACTCCCAGAACAGGACTTCGCGCAGCGCCATTTCCGTTTCGACCCAGGGCGTTGGACGGCCCGATCCGGGATGCGCGAAAACCCAGCGGCACTCCGCTTGGAACTCCTCTTCGAGCGCCCGAAACAGGAACTTCGCCGAATGCGCCATTTTCCGGTCCGGCAGGTGCTCCCGACGCACCGCTTCATCGGCCAGCTTCTTTCTCTCTTTCCTGTCCGGCTCGCCCGCAAGCGCAGCGAGCGTCTGCGCGAGGTGGGACGCCCGCTTGCGTTTCGCAAAAAGCCGCCGCTCGGGAACCGCCCCCATGCGGTGATCGAGCGTCTGGGCGCCCGCTTCCAGCGGCACCGAAAAACCGGGACCCTCCCAGTGTACCGTGACCACGTAACCCTCCGGATCGTCTTCGTCCCGGTCGAAATGAAGCCCGAAGCGCCCCGCCTCGGTTTTCGGCTTCGCCTTCCGTTTTCCCTCGAAGAACCTCACCGGCTCCTCCTGTCCGGTTTCGGACGACTCGCCGAAAAATACTTCAGCGGCGCTGTTATAAATGTCCGCCGGCAGGGTCCAGGGCTGGTAGGGCAACGGTTCTTTGGCCTCGTCGTTCACGCCGATCCGTCCGGCCGAAAAAAGCACCCGGGGCAGAATCCCCAGCGCGCGAACGGAGGGCGCCGCGTTCAAACGAACCAGCCGGGCGTTTCGGGTGATCCCCACCTGGGGAGTCAGGCCGCAAACGACCTCGGGCGGGTCTCCGCCTACGCCACCGTGCGGCTCGAACTCAAAGGCCGCGGTGACCTCGCCCTTTTGCCGCGTCAGGCTCACCGCCACTTCCATCTCGCCCGAACAAACGCCGTTGAGCCGGTGCCACTTACCCTGGAGTGAAATCCATACCGGCAACGATTGCGCGGGTTCCTCCAGATAACCGAACACGGCCCCGCAAACATCGGTACCGACATTCATCCGGAGAACGGTTCGCTGCAGATCCGGATCCCAGTGTTCCTGTTTGATCGAATCCCCGGACACCCGCAGGCCAATCACCCGCCACCGGGAACCGTCCGAGCAAACCATCCCGAGACCCGCCTCGACAGCCGGCTTCGGCGAGGTCCGCTTCTGTTGTGCCGGCCGTTTTCTGGTTTTGATTCGGAGGCTCAGGCCATTTGTTTCGCCCTCGATCCCCTTCCTCAAGGCCTCCAGGTAGTCCCGGGGCGGCGGCGAATGGAGAAACCGGGTGCCCCGTGTTACCGCGAAAAAGGCGGCCGCCGCGGCGACGGCGTGTTTGCAGACCGCACCGCGCGAGGCATCGTCGCAGCCGCACTGGCACCGGAGCCGCCCGTCAACCGCATCCAACATCACCGCATACCGGCGGGTCCCCAGCACCACCGCCCGCAGCCGCCCGCTCTTTTTGTCCCAGGAGAAATCCAGCACCCGCCGACGCTGCAGGTAATCGAGCCCCCGCCGTGTCCGCATACCGTCCGCCAACCAATAGACCGCGTGCGGTGAGAGAGAAAAAAGCGGATGATCGGAATGCGCGTGCCTGGTCATTAGATAGCGGGAAAAAGACGGAAAGGCCATTCTGAACAAACTTTGCCCAAGACGAAAACGAATTCCCGAAATTCGCACGTTCTACGACCACTCTCCCCGTGCAAGAGGAAGTTTCATGTATTCCGCAGCCTTTCCACCCTTCATAGTCCTCCCGAATCGGGAAGGAATGGATGGAGGATTATAAAACTCCGTAAAGCCCCCGATCACGCCTCGCCGAACAGCCCCTCCAACGCGTCCCCCTGGCCGGTGTCCTCCGCCACCTGAACCAGATTCTCCACCACGAAGTCCGGAAGTGCCAGGCCGGATGCGCAGGCTTCGGCCTGCCGCTCCCACTCCATTTCGCCCGGCAGATAAATGCGGCCGTCGCCGCCGCCTTTGGGCGCCGAACGCACCTCCGCAATCATCGTATCCATGCGCTCCCGGAAAACTTCGAGGGGCATCAGCTTCCGCACGTCGATCGCGATAAACGCATGCCCCTGGCCGGCGGGTTCCGGGTCCGGGTCGACCCAGCGCGAAATCCCCGAGAGAAACGAGGCGCCGGTCATCACTCCCGAAAGCACCTCGATCAGCAGCGCGATCCCGTAGCCTTTATGTCCGGCCATGGGAAGAATCGTGGCGCGGTCGGGATAGTCGTTTGGATCGGTGGTCGACCGGCCCTGCCCGTCCACGATCCAGTTTTCGGGAACCGGAACCCCCGATGCCTTCGCGGCAAACAGCTTGCTGACGGCGACCACGCTGGTGGCGATATCGAGCATCACCGGCTTCTCCTTTCCCGCAGGCACGGCGTAGGCGATCGGATTGGTCCCGATCACCGGCCCCGAAGCCCCCGGCACCGTCATGCACACGTCCACATTGCTCATCGCCACCCCGATCATGTCCGCTTTGGCGGCCATCATCGCGTAATACCCGGCGGCGCCGAAATGGTTGCTGTTGCGAACCCCCGCGTAGGCGACCCCGGAATTCCGAGCGAGATCGATGGCCGTTCCCATCGCCAGGCGCGAGGTCAGCATCGGCATCGCCTGCCGGCCGTCCACCAGGGCGCAGCCGTTCCCGGCGACTACCACGGCCGGGGCGGCTTCGGCGCTGATGGCCCCCTTGCGGACATTGTTCATGAGGGGCACAAGCTGACGCGTTCCGTGCGTGAACACCCCCCAGGTATCCGCGGTGACCAGGACCTCCGCAGCTTCCTCCGCCGGCGCCCGCGAGAGCCCTCCGGCCTCCATCACCCGCGCCGCGAATCGTTCAAGACGCTCCGGCCGCACCCGCAATCCGGAATAGTTTCTTACACGGTCATTCATAGTGTTACTCTTTCCCGCCATTCGGCGACCCGATTCCCGCCTAACCCCAGGAGCCCTTGACGGCCCTGCCCTCCTCGTTCGATTGATACATGGCCTCGATGATTTCGATACAGGCGACGCCCAGGTCCGCTCCCGCGCAGTATTCCGGGTCGCGCCCCTCCAGCGTGCAGTTCACCGCGGAGGCCAGCTCATCCACATAGCCGAGATTGAGAAACTCGTCGACCGCCGGCCGGGTCCACCCGGTGGTCATATCAGCTTTCTCAATACAATACTGATACCCGGGCCTGCTGTAAACGGAGAGTGGGGACCCGAACGTGAGATCGGCTTTGATCACCCCTTCGGTTCCGTAGATCTCCACCTTGTCGTCCATGCCGCCCACAGTAATGTAATTGCCCTCCACAAGACAAATCTCTCCGTTGGCAAAACGCATGATCCCGAGCCCGAAATCCTCTCCGCTGTTGTCATGGTGGACGAGGTTATCCTCCAACGCGCCATTGCACAGGCCGGTGACCTCAACCACCCGGTTCGCGCCGCGCTCCCCCAGCAGATGCAGCGCCCAGCCGACGGGGTGGATGCCGAGATGCACCAGGCTCCCGCCGCCGCAGGTTTTCCTGTCTTTTGCAAACGGGCTGTGCGTTCCGTTGTGGCATTCCTTCGCTTTCAGATACAGGGGCCGCCCGATTCCTCCCTCGCGGACAATTTCGAGCGCCCGCCGCAGGGACGGCGAAAAGCACCAATCCTCGCCGTAGAACAACCGCACCCCCTGTTGCCGGCAAACCTCCCGCATCCTGCGGGCGTCACCGGCGGTCGTTGCCATGGGCTTTTCGCACAGCACGTGACAGCCGGCCTCCGCGGCCGCGATCGTGACCTCGGCATGAAGAAAATTCGGAAGGCACACCGAAACCAGGTCGGGTTTCTCCTTTGCCAGCATCTCCCGGTAATCCGAATAGGAATTCGGAATACCCCATTTCCCGGCGAAAGGCTCCAAATTGTCGATCGCCGCCACAGCGACCAGTTCCGCCCGCGGATGGCGGCGATAGCTGTCGGCATGAAAATCCGCCGCGAATTTCGACCCCACGATTCCGATTCGTACTTTGTCTTTCATATAAAATCCTCCCGAAAGTTCACAAGTCCCCCCGGCTTCCCGCACTCCCCCCCGGAACTCAGAGCGGCTCGTCCGAAACCTGGACCATTTCAATCATCTTGTTCGGACAACGCTGCACACAGACCCCGCAGGCCACGCAGATACTCTCATCCAGAACAATCCGGCCGCTTTTATCCAAATCGTAGGCGGCCACCTTGCAGGATTGGACGCAAAGCTCGCAACCGGCCCCGCACCCGCAGGCCATGCAACGCGAGGCCTCGGCAACGGCCTGCTCCTCTGTAAGAACGGGAACGTACTCCTGAAAATCCTCCACCCTCTCCCCGGGCGTACGGGATTCGATTTCGGGCCGCCAGGCTCGCGGTTCCGTGCCGTACCGCACCAGGACCGAATCCTTGTCGGTTTCAATACTGTGCGGATCAAACGCAAGGAACGCCTCTTCGTCCGCCAGATAGCGGTCGATCGCCGCAGCGACCCGCTTCCCCATGGCTATCGCGCTGATCACGTTCTTGGGCCCGACCACACAGTCGCCGCCCGCAAACACCCACGCCCTGGATGTCGTTCCCGTCTGCAGGTCGGCATGGATGACACCGCCGCGCTCCCGCTGATCGGGATCGTCACATTCCGTCCGCTGGCCGACCGCGAAGACGACGGAATCCGCCTCCAGCGAAAACTCCGCTCCGGGAACTTCCACGGGACGCTTACGTCCGGAGGAATCCCGCCGGGTCTCCATGACATAGTGCCTCATTCGGATCGCCTGGATCCGGCCTTTCGGATCCCGCTCCACCGCAATCGGTCCAACCTGGTAGAGAACCCGGACCCCCTCCTCCTCGGCGTCGCTCATTTCCTCCTCGGAAGCGGGCATCTCATCGCGTGTCCGACGGTAAGCCACATAGACCTCCTCGCTCCCGAGCCGACGTGCGGTTCTCGCAGCATCCACAGCCGTAAAGCCGCCGCCTATGATCACCACGCGTTTCCCGACAGCCGGACGCTTTCCCTCCCGGACCTCCCTCAGCAGATCGATGGCGTTGAGCACTCCGTCCCCGTCCAGGCCGGGAATACCCGGGAGGACGCTCTTTTGTGCGCCCAACCCGAGAAAGACCGCCTCAAACCCCTCCAGCCTCAAATCCGCCAGTGCGAAATCCCGTCCCAACCGCATGCCGGTTTTGAACACCACCCCCAGGCTCCGCACCATCTCGATTTCTTTGTCGATCTCCTCGCCGCCCAGGCGAAATGCCGGGATGCCGTAGCGCATCATCCCTCCGAGTTTCGCCGATGCCTCGAAGACCGTAACCGCATAACCCGCCCGTGCGAGATCATAGGCCGCCGCCAATCCCGCGGGCCCCGAACCGATCACCGCCACGCGACGTCCGTTGCGCCGGGCGCGTTCGTCGAGCCGTTTCGGCCTCCACCCTTCGCGTTCGGCCCTTTCAATAACAAAGCGCTTGATCGCCCGGATCATGACGGGCTCATCCTTAAGACCGCGGGTGCACGCCTCCTCGCAGGGATGATCGCAGACTTTTCCGCAGATCGACTGCAGGGGCGAGCGGGACATAATCAGCTGGTACGCCTCCTCAAAACGTTCCTCGGCGACCCGCTGCACATATCCCTGGGCCGGCACGAGATTCGGGCACGCGTACGTGCACGGGGCAAGCGCCCGCACTTCCTTCATCCGGGCATGCCCGTCATAGATGGTCAATTCCGGCGCCGAACGTATCGCGGGAATCAGTACGTCCCTCATGTCCTGAAAGCGCTCATACCCTTTTTCCCGCATGTACTTGCGCACGCCTTCAATGAATTCCGGCATAAACCCGAAGCCCTTGACGATCGTCGCGGCACAGGAGCCCACCAGGTCCGCCCCGCACATCGCCATTTCGATCCCATCCCTCCATTCACTAACCCCGCCGACCCCCGTCAGAACGCGGTCCGGCCCCACCCGCCGGCGCATCTCAAAAACATCCCGCAACGCCAATGGCCGCAACCAGTCCCCGCTCAGGCAGGCCATCCCGACTTCCTTCTGCAGATGGTACATCGACCGGGTAGGATCCTCGAGATTGATCGGAGGCACCCCCAGACGGTTCGCCGTCCCGCCGACCGCGTCGGCCCCGGCCTCAAACGCCGCCTCCGCGATATCGGCAATATGGCCGCCCTCGGGCGTCAGCTTCAGAAACAACGGAATACCGATCGCCTTGCGTACGGAAGCCACCACCTCCGCGGCGACGCTCTGGTTGCTCCCCATACTCGCCCCGGTCTTGGGCCCGCCGGCATCGGTCCCCGACACCTCGACGTTGAACGACATGTTGGGACAGCACATGTTCAGCTCGATCACGTCGACCCCGGCCGCCTCGCACTGCCTGGCCATTTTCACCCATCCCGCCGGCCCCTCGTCTCCGGCGTAGGTGATGTTCGCGAACAACACCAGCTCGGGGGTGCGTTTCTTTCCGGCCTCGATCAACCTGAGCAACTCGTCCAGCAGCAATCGCTTCTCCGCCGTGAACGTCAGCATCCCCTCTTCAGGATAATACCCGTACCTCGGGACCCGGTTGATATACGGCAGGGGATACACAGTCAGCTTCAAACTCGCCCCTCCCCAGCCGGAATCGCGAATTCGCTCCAGCTGGTCGATCGTCATCGTCGTCGGCCCGGAGGACACATAGAACGGATTGCGGAACCGTAGTCCGCACACGGTCACCGGGAGATTAAAATCGACGTACTTTGACATAGCCACCTTCGCTCCCTGGTCCTTATAAAATGAAACGCTTGCTCCGTCCTCTCTGACCTCGCCAAACCCCGTAGCTTGATCAGCCAAAGTGTAGTTTCATCTGACTCATCCCGTATACGCACCGGTTGCCATTAGCCGCTCATCTTTTGTGATTTCGGAGCCCTCAGAACCGAACAACACAGCCGAAAAAAGATAAGATGAAAATAACGCGTAAAATCGCTTCACTACGAATGTGTATCATTGCTTTGTGAAACGCGGAATGGTATTATTCATTAACGACAAAGACACCTCATTGCCATAAGGGGAATCCGATGAATGCTCTCTATTATCAAATGACCGACACCGGTTCAGAGGAACCCAGAGAAACTCTTGTACTTCTCGGAGGATATACTTCTGACATGCAGTTATGGAGACCCCTAATGAAGGAAATCAAAAGTACGAATGTCAGCATGCACATCCTGACAATCGACAACCTCGGAGCCGGCAGAAGCCCGCAGCCACGCGAATTGTACACCACCCGAGAAATGGCAAAAAGCGTCTGCGCCTGCTTGGACAAACTGGACATCGTCAACGCCATCGTTCTCGGTCACTCCATGGGCAGCGCGATAGCCCAGCACATCGCCCTTTGTTGTCCCAAAAGAGTCCGGCGCCTGTTTCTCGTGTCGTCGTTTGCAAAACTGGATACGGTCGCCGCCAGGTTCCTGCAAGCGCGATACGAACTGATGGCCGCGCATGTAGAAAAGGCACTCGTTGCCAAAGCTTCGATGCCGTCCCTTTTTGGCAATCGATTTCTTGAGAATGAGGATAATGTTGCACTGGGTATCCAGCGTGTCATTGAAAACCCGCAGACCCCGGACGGCATGAAAGGGCAGCTTAACGCGTGCATCACCCACAACACACTGAAATCCATTTCCGATATACAATGTGATACAACGATTATAGTGGGAACCCGGGACGTGTTGATTCATCCCGAGCATTCGACTGTTTTGCACGAGCGGATTCCGGGATCCGAACTGATCAGCCTGGAGGATTACGGCCATATGCTCCCGCTTGAGTGTCCGGAAAAACTGTGCCGCCACCTGGTTTCCTCGGATACGCGAATTCCCGAATTGACTTATATCGACTAAAGCGAATGGTGCTCGGTCGGGACGAGATTCCCCGGTCGAAAGCGCACCGACACACAACCGGGAGCTGAGAACCGAGCCAATTTGTGGCGACCGGGTTTACTCCGGGAGAGCCGTGTTCGGGAATTGAGTGCCCGGGAACTCGGGGGGTAAACCCGAATGCCACGGATAAGCGGATGGATCGATGGAAGGATGAGTACCGCAGGCACAACGGACACACCCCACCGCTCTGGCGAGCGGTCCCCCCTTTTTTTTAGAGGGGACTCGTTACAAATTCCCCTCTTGAGAGGGGGGGACCATGCGCCAGCATCGTGGGGCGTGTCGACCAACCGGTCTGAATCTCCCACTCTCCATAAGCCCGATCCCGCCGGTCGAGCCCCCTAACCGAGCGCCATTCGTTCCAATGTCGCGCCGGTGCCAGCAGGATTCATTCTCGACACAAGACGCGTTTTTTTCGTTCGTAAGTGAAGCGATGATTCGTGTTTTGCAACCGCGGTTCACTCAGCCGATCTTCGGGTCCAACGCACTCCTGCTGCAGCCATGACGAATGCCCTTCTGGCAGCTCTCGTTCTTTCGTCCCTGCTCCACGCGGCGTGGAACCTGGCGGCCCGACGATGGCGACACCTGCCGGGCTTCGTGCCGGCCGCCTGCTGCTGGGGGTGGCTTTGGGCGGTCGCCTTGCTTCCTTTGTCCGCTCCGCACCTCTCCTGGACGCTTCCCACCCTCGGCTGGGCCGGCGTCAGTTCGGTCGGGCTGGCGATCTATCTTTTCTGCCTGAATAGAGCCTACGCGGAAGGCGACATCTCGGTCGCTTATCCGATCATCCGCAGCTCTCCGCTGTGGGTCAGTTTGGTGAGCGTCACTTTTCTGGGAGAGCACCTTTCCGCCGCCGCCTGGTTCGGCATCCTGCTCACCCTGTTCGGGGTAACCGCCCTGCCGCTGCGACACTTCTCGCTTCACGAAATCGCCGCGCTCTGGGCCGGACGCCGGGGGGCGTTTCTCTTCTTCGCCCTCGGAGCGAGCCTGGGTACCGTAATCTATACTCTCAGCGATAACATGGCGATGGTCCACGCGCAGGGCCCGTTGGCCGGTGCGGCTTTCTCGGTCCTGCTGTTCCCACCGGCTTTGCTGCTCTGGCGCTGGGCCTCGCCGGAGGCTTTCCGCGGCATCGACTGGAAACGCCTGACGCCGCCCGGTCTGCCGTGCCGGTACGGCGCCCTGTTCGGCCTTTGCATCTTCGCCGCCTACGCGCTGGTCGTCGGCGCGCTCATCTTCGGCGACCCCGGACGCGTCCTCGCGGTCACCAATCTCGGCGTCGTTCTCGGCGCCCTCGGCGGCATCGTCTTCTTCCACGAACGCACCGGCCTTTTACCCCGGCTCGCCGGTCTTGCGCTAACTGTAGCCGGGATCACGTTGCTGAGGCTGTTCTAATGCCTTGTCACGAACTAATAAGAAAGGAAATACCGATGAAAGCAGCCTGGGACTGGCATTTGCCGCGGGAAACCGAGACGGAACAGCGCGAACTGGTGGAGTTCGTCGACGGATGCGGCTTCGACACCCTCATCATTAACAATCCGACCCACACCATGCTCTCCCGCGGCCGCGAACTTGGCTTAAAGGTGGTGGCGATTGTGAAACCGCCGACCGCCGACGACCTTTCCGAGCCAGACCCGGAATCCCGCCAGCGGATGCTGCCTGTGGAAGAAGAACTGGCCGGAACCCTGGCTCGCGGAGTTCCCCGTGGCTACCAGGAATGCTCGTTTCGCTGGTACCCCCTGTTTCAGAGCGCAGAACTGCTCTGCTTTGAGTCGCCGGTCGCGCGCGAGCTGCTGGAAACGCGCGTGCGCGAGGCCCTGCAACGGGCGAACGGGATCGCCTTTGACGGCTTTGGTTTTCGCAACCACTACGCCTGCTTCTGCCCCCGCTGCGAGGAGATGCGGACGAATCGGGAGAAACGCGGAGAGGACCTGTCCGATGTCGAGGTGCTGACAGCCACCTCCGAAGACAGCCTGATCAACCTCTCAACCCATATTTACGACTTTGCAAAGGCAATCAACCCCGACGCCGTTGTTACGAACCACCTCTGGCCTCCGTTTCGTCCCAATCCCTACTACGGCCACAGGCTGAAACTCGACTATTGCTCCCAGACCATCTCCTGGTTCTACAGGCCTGTCTGGTCCCTCGCACGAGTCGAGCTTGAAGCCAAGGAGATGAAGCAACGGGAAGACCCGGAAACCAACCGATTCGTCCCTTTTATCGGACTCCACGACCGACCGGGAATGGTCCGGCCGCCGGAACGAATCAACGAGGAACTCGCGATCGCGCGCCGCTACGGCGATGGCAACCTCGTCTTCTGCACGCTCAGCGCCGTGAAAGCCCACAGCGAGATCCGCAAGGTGCTCCAGGATGCCCTGAAAAAGGATTAGCCCCCCCGGCAACCCGGGAGACCTTCCCCACGTGATCAAAGCCATGACCGCACCACAGAATCTCCTCATCGCCGGAAGCGGCTTCCTCAGCTCCGCCGTCGCCCAATGGTTTCACGGCAAGGGCTGGACTGTCAGCGTGCTTACCCGCCGTCCGGACACCGCGCCCGCCCAGGCAACCGCCGTCCCCTGGGATGGACAATCACCGGGGGAATGGGAATCGGCCCTGGTTGAAGCGGATGCGGTAGTCAATTTCTGCGGCCAGTCGGTCAATTGCCGGTACAACGCCAAGAACCGCCGGGCAATCCGCGAAAGCCGGGTTCAGACCACCCGCCTTCTGGGTCAAGGGATCGCGGATTGTCCCAGCCCGCCCCAAGTCTGGATCAACGCCGCCAGCGCGACCATCTACCGGCACGCCGAGGACCGGGGCATGGACGAATACCACGGCGAACCGGGAACCGGCTTCTCGGTCGAGGTCTGTTGCGCGTGGGAGGATGAAGCGCGGCGCTGGCAAAAGCCGAAGGTGCGCCAGACCCTCCTGCGAACCAGCCTCGTCCTGGGCCACGGCGCCAACAGCGTCTATCCCACCCTCGCCCGCCTGGCCCGTCTCGGCCTGGCCGGAAGAATGGGACCGGGATCCCAATTCATCTCCTGGATACATGTCGAAGACTTCTGCCGCGCGCTTGAGTTCCTGATAGCCAACGAGCTTGCCGGACCGGTCAACGTGACCGCACCCGAAGCCCTCGGCGAATTGGCGCGCCCATAGAGCTCCCCCCGTAACATCGAACCCCCCGTAGCTTGCTTTGGAGGCGCAGCCTCTTGTTATTTTCGCTGTCGCTCATAGATGTGTCGCTTCGTTCGGTAGGAGTGCGGCGCTCGGCGCCGCTTTCGAATCCTTCGAGCCCGTTCAACCGACGACGCACAACCCGTTCCTCCCGCCCCCGCACGGCCGCTTCGAAAAAGCGGTGCGGAGCACCGCACTCCAAAAGCGCTTCGCGCGACAATACAGCAGCATCGACTCTCACTCCATCCTCCCCTCCCATAACCCCGGATCCCCCGCAAGATCGGACCTTATCCGACGCCCGCGCCTTGAACCTTGAACAAAGAACCTTTAACCCACCTCCGCCCCCCCCATCGTCCGTCATCCCTCATCCTTCATAATTCATAATTCCAACCCCTCCTTCTCGAACAGCTCCTCCATCACCGCATCCCCGTCCTCGATCGAGAGCACGAGGGGATCGGTCATCATCGCACGCCTGAGAAGGCCGCGGTCCTGCCGGACAATCGCTTCGACTGTCAGTTCGTGGGTATCCAGCACCTGCATCTGAAGCGCCCGCAGCCCGAGCGGGAAATCCTTCACCTTGCGCGGACGCGGACCGTCCTCCAGATCGACGTCACACAACAGCTCCAGAAAGGCGTCTTCCGGAAGATTTCCCACCGCACGGCGATTGGGCACGTTGAGGTAAAACGGCTCGCCCGATCCCGTCCACATGGCGCGTATGATATCGGTGGCGTGGTCCGAAACCGTCTTGTCGTGAAACTCCTCGATCGGCCTCTCGCCGGAACCGTACGCGGCAATGTCTTCCCAGGCTCTCCGCGTAACCTCCGCGCGTTCGTCGG
>PWMU01000047.1 GCA_003558065.1 Opitutia bacterium
GTTCGCGATACGGCCCCATTGCGAACGTTTCAGGAAATGAAGGTCACATTTGAGAGCGGAGAAAACTTGCCTGAGGGAATGTTCGAGAATGAGCACAGGCTCGCGTATTATTACCTCTGGTAGGTCCCGTACCTAAAATACTTGCACGAGAATACCTTGGAAGCATATCATACTCGTCGATGGCACGGCCCTGGCTGACGAGGTTGAAGGCGCTCATCGGGACTTCCTGGTGCGCCCCCCATCCATGGAGGGTCCGCACAGGATGGGGATCGGCCTGGTTGTGGACAATGGCGCCCGCATCCTGCTCGATCCCGACTCACTGGACCGGTCAGCCCTGGGATGGTCGCTGGCGGAATTGAGCTCTGGTCGTGACGCCGGTGTGCCCGCCCTCGATGATGAATTCGAGGTTGTGGTAGCGGAAGACTGGATGATCTATGTGGAAGCCAACGCCCGGGCGAGAGACCGGAGGAGCGCTTTTCACGAGATCACCCAGGACTACGTGAAAACGTATTACCATCCAAGTCGGCCGCTCACCCTGGGCATCACACAGCGGGGTTCGGCTCGGACCTTATTTGTCATCGGGGTAACCCTGGATGATCTCGCCCCTTTGGCTGGCCTGCCGAACCGCCGCAACCGTGATGCGGCGCAGAATGACTTGGTCCACAGCGCGCTGAGAGAACTCAAACCGGTTGAGCAAAATCTTCTCACCTCTCAGTTCGATAATGTGAGACCAGGGGAGAACAATAGTTCCAAGGGGTACCGCGGAAAGATTAAAAGGTGGAGGTGGCGGGAGTCGTGCCGAGCGCGGCGAGACCCCTGTGTCACCCGCTTCGATCGCGAAGCGATCTCCCGGGGACGCGGGTTTGACTGCCGCTGCCGGTCCGCCTTCGTCGAGAGGGCGCTGCGGGGGGCACTCTTGGTGGTAGTCCCGGAAAAGGAAGGGGAAAAAGGTGGAGGTGGCGGGAGTCGAACCCGCGTCCCCTGGGCCTTCACGCAGGGCTTCTACATGCTTAGCTTTTCTTTTGATCTCGCCCGTGGTTCGCGGAAAAGCGCGCTAACCGCCGGGCCAGCAACCGGAGAACATACGGTCCGGGCGCCGGATGCACCCGCCTGGACTATGCCTGCTGGTCGTCGCCTCGCTGCCTAGCAGGTGTCAGCAGAAAGACGTGGCTGCAAAATTACGCAGCCATTGGCAGTTGTTCTTCGTTGCCAGTTACTTGGTTGATGGAGGTTTAACGAGGCCAACCATCATCCTCGGCATGCCACCCTACACTCCAACCCAGGGTCGAATCCGTAACACCCCCTTTTGATTATCAGGGAGAGGGGACCTGGGGAAGGGACACTCTCTCAAAGAACAGTCGAAGCAGTGGTTCCTCGGCGGAACCGGACTGCTCCTCAACAGGTGAATATAAGCCATGCGGGACGGAATGCGCAAGGAGAATCGGGGATTTTAGAGGGAGACTGTTCCGGGCAACGCGGCTATTGGCAGAACCGGGTTTTTCGGCTAGGGTCTCGTGATGGTCTATTTCGATCACAATGCGACGACGCCGCTGCCGAAGGCGGCGCGTGCGGCCTGGCTGCAGGCGGCGGACGAGGCTTGGCACAATCCCTCGAGTCCTTATCGGGCGTCCGCCAGGGTGCGCAATCTGCTTGAAGGTTCGCGGGGGCGGCTGGCTGAGTTCCTTGGCTGTCGGGCTGACGAGGTGGTCTTCAATTCCGGGGCCACGGAGGCCAACAACGCGTTGTTCACCCATCTCTCCCGCCGGTCCGACGCGGGTCGCGGGGTTCTGTTGTCGCCGGTCGAGCATCCCTGCGTCCTGGAAGCGGCTTCGTTTTCTTTTTCCGGTCGCGTCACTTTTCTCAATGTGGACGGTGACGGCGTGGTCGATCCGGAGGATCTGCGGGCGAAACTCCGGGAAACGTCTCCGTTGCTGGTCTCGGTCCAGGCGGCGAACAATGAGACGGGCGTGATCCAGCCGTTCCAGGCGCTGGCGAAAATCTGCCGGGAACACGGGGTCTGGTTTCACTGCGACGCCGCCCAGTGGTTCGGGAAATTGCCGGGATCGCGGTTACAGGGCTGCGATTTTGTCACCGGTTCGGCTCACAAGTTCGGCGGGCCCAAAGGAACCGGTTTTCTGCGTGTGCCGTCGGCGGCCGACGATTTCCGGGGGCAGTTGGGTGGAGAACAAGAGCACGGCCACCGGGCGGGGACGGAGAATTATCCTTCAGTCGCGGCGATGCTGGCGGCGCTGGAGGAGCGTGAAGCCGGCGGCTATGCGGACCTCGCGGAGCGGGCTTCCCGGCGGAATCGGTTCGAAAGCCGGTTGCTCAAAGAGTTGCCGGGAGCCAAGGTGGTTGCGATGGAACGCGAGCGGCTTTGGAACACCGTTTCGATTCTCCCGCCCCGCTATGAAAACCACGGATGGGTGATGAAGCTCGACCGCGAGGGATTCGCCGTTTCCACGGGTTCGGCCTGTGCGAGCGGGAGTCAGTCGCCCTCCCACGTTCTTGCCGCCATGGGGTACACCGCGGAAGAGGCCAGGCGGGTGGTGCGCGTCAGTGCCGGGCCGGAGACGCGCGAAGAGGATTGGCTCGGCCTGGCGCAGGCGTTCGGGCGGGTCTGGCGTCGTTGGGAGGCAAAAGGAACGGATTCGTCCCTCACCGAAGTCATCTCGATCTGACCCCTGTTCCGTCCGTGATCCTTCGAGAGATAGCACTGCAGGATTTCCGCAACATTGAGCGGGCGCGTCTCGATTTCCAGGGCGGGCGCCACTTCTTTTACGGGTCCAACGGCCAGGGGAAGACCAATTTGCTCGAAAGTATCGCCTACCTGACAGCGCTGCGTTCCTTCCGGACCGCTGACAACCGTCTTCTGGTACGCGATGGATCTCCCGGAGCGGCCGTTTCTTATTTCCTGGAGCACGAGAGTTTCGGCGGGTCGCGGATCATCCTGCGAATCGCGTCTTCCGGAGCGCGGGAGGTTCACTGGGAGGGAGAGAAGGTGGAACGTCTGGGGGACATTATCGGCAAATTTCCCGCCGTCGTCTTTACTTCCGGCGACATTCAGTTGGTACGGGGTGCGCCCGGCATTCGGCGGCGCTGGGCGGACCTGGTTTTTTCGGCGACCGATCCCGGCTATTTTCTGGCTCTGCAGCAGTATCATCGGAGCCTGGCGGCCCGGAATGCCTTGTTGAAGCGACGGGCAAGCGCTGGCGAGATCTCGGCGTTCGAGAAGGAAATGGCGGAGCCGGCGGCCCGGGTGATCCGGAGCCGGAGCGAAGGAGTGGCGGCGCTCAACGGTTTTCTGGAAAAGGTTTACCACCGGGTGAGCGGCGGGGGGGAGCAGGCGGCCCTGCAGTACATTTCCTCGGCCGGAGAAGAACCCTTGGCGGGGGCGTTGATGGATCGGTGGAAAGGTGCCCGCGAACGGGACATGTTGGCTGGCGCGACCCAGACCGGGCCCCATCGCGATGATTTTGCACTGTACCTGGATGGCCGTTCCGCGATCCGTTACGGATCGGAAGGGCAGCAGCGTTCGCTGGTGATCGCGCTGCGTTTCGCGCAGATGGAGTACTTTCGCGGCCGCACCGGCTGGTTGCCTCTCGTGCTGTTGGATGACGTGGTCGGGGAACTCGATCCGGGCCGACGCGAGCGCTTCTGGGCCAATCTCGGCGCGGAGGTCCAGGTGTTCGCGACCGGGACCGAGCGCCTCGCGTTTCCGGGACAAAACTGGCGCTTTTTCCACACCGATGCGGGCGTCTTTCGTGAAGAAGAACGGGCGCCGGTCCCTGTTCAGGAGTAGCTTGCGGCCTCGCGTGGTTATTTTCCTCGATTTTGATTTCACCTTTCTGTCTCCTCTGTTATAAGAAGCCCTCTCGAGTTTTTCGGAAAAACCGGGGGGGCGTGCTCCCGAGAGCATGTGGGTGCGCTTTGGTGGTTCTCTTTTTCCTTCCCTGGAAACCCTGAATGATGAAGAAGCGGAAACTAAAAAAGCCCGGGCTCGATGAGCTGAAACGGGAGGTGCTTACGTTTGCTCAGGATCGCGACTGGCTGCAGTTTCATTCGCCGAAAAATCTTTCCATGGCGATCGCCTCGGAATCCGCCGAATTGATGGAGTTGTTTCTGTGGTGCGAGAGCCACGACTCGCGAGCCCTGCCTGAGGACGCCGAGTCAAAGACCCGCATCGAGGAGGAGCTGGCGGACATCATTATTTTCGCCCTTCAGATGGCCAACGTTGCCGAGATCGACCTCGACGAGGCGATTCGGGCCAAGCTGCGAACCAATTCCGAGAAATATCCCGTGGAAAAATGTCGCGGGCGCTCGGTCAAGTTCTCGGAGTTGTGAGGAGGGCGGGTGGTTCTCGGTGATCGATTGTCAGTGAGGATGGGTGACATCTGACTGACAGTCGCTGATTCCGCTGTTTTCCAGGAGTCTGTCGGGCTTCGCCGACAGACTCCTAGCCACCCTGCAAGTACCCGTTGTCGTCCAAGTGAAGCCGTTCCCGTTTCCTGATCGAGATCCACCTTTCGGATCCGGACGAAGGAAGCTCGATTTCGACCGGGGTGGTCGTCTCAACGCGGTAGTCGAAGCCGTTCCCGGTCCGGGTCCATTCGATCCTCGCCAGGCCTCCATCCGGCAGGGGGACCGCGCCCTGCGCCGAGTCCAGATCCCCGGGGCGGAGTTTGAGTTCGAAGCCGTGAGCTTTTCGGTCGAAGCGCGGATGCAGTCCGAGACCGTAGCGTGAGAGCATCCAGGTCGGGCACCCCGACCACTGATGACAATGGGTCCAGCGGGGATCGAAAACTTCGAGCCAAGTGGTGTAGCCGGCATCGAGCATCCACCCCCAGCAGTGGCGGAATTGGTCGAGAACGAAGGCCATCTCCCCGTTTTCAATCAACGCGGTGAAGGCGAAATGGGAGAAGGCGGGAGTGATCAGGCGCGACTCATTCAGCCCGGGGCGCGCGTTGCGGGGGGCGTCGGGATTGTTGGGGAAGCAATCGAGGAGGTGGCTCTTGAGGTAATCCAGGCAGCCGGCTTTCTCCCGCTCGTCCGGTAACCCGAGATACAGGGCAAGCGCGCAGGCGTGGTAGCCGAGAACGGGCCAGGGGGAGGCTGCGTTTTCGCCGTTCGTATCATGTATCGATGAATCCAGTATTTTCTGAACGTGCGCCTCCAACGCCGCAAAATGCCGCTCATCCCGGGGGCGGTCGAGTTTTCGGCACCAGGAGACCATCGCGCGGAGCGCGATCAGGAAGTACAGGTTGTAGGCGATATTGATTTTGCCCTCGTTACGGACGAATCCCCAGTCAATGAAGATCCAGGCCGGTGGGTGTTCGAGCTCGTCGACCAGCCCGGCGTCCGTGATCGACGGGGCGAAGGCCTCCATGTTTTTCAGAGCATAGGGAAACAGCTGTTCCAGGAGTTCCCGCTCGCCGGTGAGTTCATGGTAATGGAGGCAGGCCCGAGGCCACAGAAGGGCGTAGGTTGAAAGCCAGGCCGGGCCGCCCGGGCACAGTCCGGCGATCAGACCGTCTTCGCGGGCGCAAAGCGCGCTCTGCATCAGGCTGCGTCGGCACAGCCTGAGGTCGCTGTAACCTGCCGCGGCGATGTCCATTCCCGCCATGACTGCGTCACCGGTCCATTGTCCCCGCTCCCGGGTCGGATTGTCGGTCAGGGCGTCTTCAGCGCAGGCGCGGTGGGTTTCGATCCCGGTTGTCCAGATTCGGTTGAGCCGGTCGTCTCGGCATGAGAACCTTCCTTCGGGGGCTCCGAAGTAACATCGTTCGAAAAAGGCTTCGCGGAGGAACCGGACCCGGCCGGGCGGCGCGAGGACATGGATTTCGACATAGCGTCCCCCGCGCGGTGTGAGCGGCGCGAATTCCTGGACACCGCCGCGGGCGACGTAGTGATCCAGGTTGCAGGAAGGACCCGCCGAGAGATTGATGTAGGGTGAAACCCGTTCGTGGGCCAAAGATTCGCTGTAGGCAAACTCCACGACGGCGCCTTCCGGCAGGTCGAGGACAAACTCCGGCCGCATCAGGCGGACCCGTCCGAGGTCGTACCGGCGCCAGACCCCCTCCGCGGGCAGTTGCCGGGGATTCAGTTCCCGGAGAAAGAAACGGGCGGCCGGATCGTCGAGTTCGTAGCCGAAAACTTGAGCCAGTTCGCCCCTGGACAGGGGTCCAGGGGTGTGTTCGAAGCTGCGAACCGGTGCGATTGAGGGCGGCAGGAGCGGCCCGATGCCCGGATCGACGGCCGCCGGTGTCGGCCAGTCGCGGTCGTTGAAACCGGGCTCGCGCCAGCCTTCCGGGTTTTTTGCGGTATCGCACCACTCGACCCAGCCGAGCTGGGGATTGATCCGTCTGACGGATTTCCGGTAGCCGTCAAGCCGGATCGCCTTCCATGAAACCGGGATCTCCCGTCCCGCCGCGAGCGGATGCACATTGAGGAACGGCGGGAGTGTATCCAGAAGCCGTGTGGTTGCCCCGATCCAATGGACCTGGGACGCCAGGATGTGCTCTCCCGGGGGCAGCGTTTTTACGGTGCTTCCCCATTCAGGGTGCCGTCGTTCGAAGCGGGCCGGCCCCTCCATCAGCGACTCCCCGTCCAGCCACAGCACAAACCAGCTCGCCCCGATTGCCCGTATTTCCACCTCGGTTTCACTGTCGAGATAGAAAACGCCCCGAAAGGCGGCGTAGGTATCGGGTTGAGGTTTTTCGTGAATCCAGAGGTTCATCTCCGGAACCCTGCCAAAGCTGCAGCGCGGGTGAAAGCCGAAATCTTGACCGATTGCCGCAGGAGGTTACGGATAAGGGACGGTGTTCGTGACGTAACGACCGGGTAGTACGCCCTTGCGAACGACCGACGAGTGATAATCCAACCATGGGAGCCGAAATGGGAATAAAAACCGAACAGGGTGATGACCGGCGGGGGCCGGACGGCAAGCAATTGCTGGATCTTGTGTTTCTTGAAGCGCGGGCGAAGCTCATCGATATCGCGGGGATCCTCGACCGGATCGACCGCTACGGCGGAGCGGAGGATTACCGGCTGCGCGCCTTCTACCGGGCGTTGGAGGAGCTTTCCAGGCCCGGTGGCGGGGACCGGGCAAGGCGTGTCCTCACGACCTTCAGCGACCCCACCGACGAGCCAGTCGACAGTCCATTGATGCACGGTGCCACGGGTGCCTGGCCCGGCGGGGAGAAGGAATAGTTGCGTGTCCGGCGTCGAACGGGCAAAGTAGGTGCCGATGCGGTATATTGAACCACATGGCCACATGGTGAGCCGGACTACGGACGACTACCTCGCGATGGTTACGGCCGGTTGCCGGGCGGTTTGCGAACCGGCATTCTGGGCGGGCTACGACCGGAAGTCGGTTGACGGATTCTATGATTATTTCTGCCAGCTGACCGATTACGAGCCGAAGCGGGCAGCGAAATTCGCGCTGCCTCACTTTAGTTGGCTCTGCCTCAATCCGAAGGAGGCCGAGGATACCGGGCTCGCCGACGACGTGCTCGCGTTGATTCCACAGTTTCTGGATCGACCGAACGTGTTGGGAATCGGCGAGATCGGTCTTAACAAAAATACGCGCAACGAACTGAGTGTGCTCGAAAAGCACATCGACCTGGCTGCGCGTCATGATCAGCTCATTCTCGTGCACACGCCCCACCTGGAGGACAAGCTCAAAGGGACCCGGCTGATTGTGGATGCGATTCTCGGCGACAAGCGTATCGAGCCCGCCCGCGTGATTATCGACCATGTCGAGGAGCATACGGCACCGCTGGTGCTGGATAAGGGATTCTGGGCCGGCATCACACTTTATCCCGAGTCGAAATGCACGTCCGCGCGTGCCGTCGATATGCTCGAGATGTACGGCCGGGAACGGGTCTGGCTCAACTGTGCGTGTGACTGGGGGGTCAGCGATCCGCTGGCGGTGCCGAAGACGGCGCTGGAGATGCGCAAACGCGGGCACTCCGAAGAAACGATCGACCGGGTACTCTACGCGAACCCCCGGAGGTTCCTGCTGCAGAGTCCCCGGTTTGCGGCGGTTTTCGGAGATGAAGGGATGATTTTTCCGACGGTTCCGTCCGGCAAAAGGAGTTTGAGTCCAACCCGGGACAGTTTCTAGGGTTGGGAGTATGTGCGGCGTATCATTCTCATACAAGTCATTCAGGTCCGTCCCGGAGGGTGGCCGGGCGGTTCGCTCCCTTCAGGCGGCGGCGATCTTCGTGCTGTTTGCCGGCTGCGGGGAGGCGGTTTTCGGCGAAAACAGGGAGGATACCATGAACTACCGAGTGATCGAGCATTATTACGGTCCGGAGATCCGGTTCCACGACTGGCAGCCCGCCCGCGGCGACTTTGTGACGGACCAGCGGGAGATCCGCCGCCGCTGGCCGGACGAGCTGCGCGGGGAAGGGCAAGCGTTGATCCTGGCCGGCGGCGCGCTGCAGGTTTTTGCGAAAGAACCGTCACTCGTGACCCGCAGTGATTATCCCTACGGGGGCGGCGGCGACGTAGAACTGTGCGCCCGGTTTCATTTTGAGCGCATGGGGGACGACGGCAGCGTGGCCTTTCACTTCAACGACGATGCGAACGGCGGGGGGAAAGCCGGTTTCAGGGTGGTGTTCGAGCCGGGAAGAATCACCGCCTTTCTCCGCGGAGAGGAGATTTACAGCGGCGCCTTCGACCGTTTCCAAAGGGAGGTGCAGCACCTGCTGAAGCTGGTCACCCTGGCGGACCGTTACGCGATTCTGCTCAACGGCCGGCTATTGGCGGAAGGGGAGATGGATACGACGAGGGGCGACAACGAAGGGTGGACCCACCTCGCGGTTGAAGACGCGGCGATCGAGTTGACCGGGTTCGAGGAGAATTTCATCGAACACGATGTCGAGTTTCCGGACTGGGAACGGACGGAACAACTGTACCGGGAGTCGTTCGGCCCCGAATCGTACGAAGAAAACTGGGTTCTCAACGGGGAAGCGCCGGAGGTTGCGGAGGATTTCTTTATTGTCCGCAACATGGGCAACCTCATCCTCAGAGAGAGGTTTGAAGGGCCCGTCGCGGTGGATATTGAGGCGTCGCAGGTGACGATGGAGGATGAGTACAGCGCGGGTGTGACCGACGCCATCTTTATTTGGATGATGGACAAAGCCGACGGCGATCTGTTCGAGTATTTGAAATCGCTGGACAACGCCTCTTTGCGCAATCTCATGGAGATCCCGTTTTACTGGGTTGACTTTGGCGGCTCCAATAACGTGACCACGCGCTTTCGCAAGAATCCCCACAGGTGGATGATTCGCCAGTTTCAGGACCGGCCCCGGTTGCTCGAACGGGACCGGATTTACCAGATAACACTGGTTCAGAACGGGAACCTGACCGAGTTCTGGGTTGACGGCGATCCGTGGATCCGTGCCTACGATCCGGATCCGCTGAGATCGGGTCACATCGCTTTTCGTGCCTTTATCGGGGATTTGAAAGTCGAAAGCCTCGAAGTCTGGAGGATCGAGTGAGCGTCCGGATCGGGGTCCTCGGTACCGGCGCGCATTCGCGCGCCACTCACGGTCCGGCACTGCGCGAGATTGTGCGGCGGTCTCCCGGGGGTGTGGAGCTTGCGGCTGTTTGCGACCTTGAAGCGGAGAAGGCGCGCGATTATGCTTCGGAGTTCGGATTCGAACGTGCTTATTCCGATATCGACGAAATGCTGGGGCGGGAAGACCTCGACGGACTGATCGCCGTGACCCCGGTCAAGCTGACCGAAAAGATCGTTTCCGCCCTGTTGCCGCGCGGATTTCCCCTGTTGATTGAGAAACCGCCGGGCGAGACGCCCGAGGCGACGCAACGGCTGGCCGCGCTGGCCGAGCGGTACGGGACGCCGCATATGATTTCGTTCAATCGGCGCTTCAGCCCGGTAATTGTGAAGGCTCGTCAATGGATCGAGGAAGGCGGGGGGGAACGCCGTCCGAAAATGATCCTTGGACGCATGCTGCGTCACGCCCGCCGCGAAGAACACTTCGCCGCCGGTACCGGTATCCATCTGGTCGATACCGTTGTATCTCTGCTGGGCGCTCCCGAGTCGATCGGCACAGTACGGATTCCCACCGCGCAGGCGGGCTCTTTCCTCTTTTACGCGCACGCAAACTATCGAAACGAGAGGACGGCCCTTTTCGCCATTGCGCCCGCTGTCGGAGCACTGGAGGAGACTCTGGAGATTCACGGACAGGACTACTGTCTGAAGGTGGATGTCCGCGGCCAGCGTGTCGCGCTGTGGCAGGAGAAAGAGGAGGTCTGGCAATGGGCCGTTCCGGCCTCTGCCGACCGGGAGATCCGGGATGTGATCGCCGAGACCGGGGCTTTTTTGAGCGCAATCGAAGGGAAACAGCTGTATTGGCCGACGCTTACGGATGCGCTTGTTTCGATGCGGGTGGCCGAGGCTATCCAAAAAGGCGGGACGGTCGCGTTTGATTAAGGCATGCGGAATCACAGGCACGTTTCCTGTGCTTTCGACCCGCAACGGATAGCGAAATAAATCGGCTCCTGCAAAGGCCTGTAGAGATTTCCGCCAGTTTGAAATGGGGGTGTTTTTGCCGGAATGATTTCCGGATTTTCACTGAAAATGCGAGTTGCCCGGCCAGGGGTGGAGTTGTTCGGCGACGCGGGCGAGGATTTCTCCCGGGGCTTGTTCGGCCAGAGCAATGCCGAGGCCGATGGTTCCCAGGTTAACCAGGATCAGCAGCAGGGCGAGCTTGTCGGCAAAGGTCCAGGGAGTGTGCCAGGGATGTCCGGCTGAGGCGATACTTGCGGCGCGGGATCGGGCCGGTCCGGAGTCGCATTTTGTTTGCCGGCGGCGATTCAGGATTTGAAGCCGGTCGAGCTTGCGCACACAGAGGATACGCGTCGCGAGAAACAGGTCTTTGAGGGGCAGCGGCAGCAGCGCGCGTAAGCCGCTTGCGAGACCGCCGAGGCGGACGCCGAACAGGCTGATTTGCCCGAGTCCCGCCAGGCCGGCGACGCCGAAACTCACACTGGTGAAAACCAGCAGGACCAGGGCGATCGTGATCAGGAGCAGGTCGAATTTGATGTCCCACGCCGCCCAGGCGGCGAGGCGGGAGGCGCCGCGGGCGCCGTCGTGATGCTTTTTAACCGTCTCAAAGGCGAAATGGAGCGCGACGAGCGCGATGAGCCAGAAGAGACCGATCCAGAGCGTCAGAATAATCGAAAGGGCGACGTACCCGACGAGAAAGGCACGGGAGTCGTCGTGCTCGATGATCCATCGGCGCAACGGCCCGGGAGACAGGGCAGGATCGATGGGGGCTGCGGCCACTGGCGTTCTGCTGAAGCGAAACCGGACCCGGGTCCGGGGTCCGGATGACTCTTTCTTACGTTTAGAGTTTCTCGTTGCCCTCGTTGCGTCCCGTTCCCTCAAGGGTGTCACTGCGGCGGTCGCCTTCATCGTCGTAGTCATCCTCGATCTCGGCCTGCCGGGTTGAAACGGTAACTTTGCTCGAGGACAGAATCCGGTCGATCCGGCGGCGAAGCAGGGGCAAGAGAGGGACATGGTTGATGCGGCGCAGCTCGGTCCGGCCGCTGGCGCTGTAGACAATCAGCGTGCCCGCGCCGAGCAGGAGCAATTCCATCAGGTCCGGGTAGGTGGTGCGGACCCGTTTTGCGCCCCGGGCTAGCGAGTCGTCCACACGACCCCAGGAGAAATGCTCAAACTCGTTATGGGTGAGGCGCCACCGATGCTGGATGCGGGCCCAGACGAGCATGACGAGGTAGGGGGCGCCGACCAGGGAGCTCATGGCTATCCCGAAGCCGCGATCGTATCGGACGTCGAGCCCGGCAAACCAGCGATAGAGATCGCCGATAACCGTGATTCCCTGAACGTCTTCGAGCCAACGTCCTATGAAGAAAACCGCGACGAAGATGGCGAGCCAGAATGCGGCGTAGTTGCGTTCGAGGTCGACGCCCAGGGTCAGGAGGACGACCGCGAAGCCGATCAGATAGATCCAGCCGAGGGTTTGCAGCATAGCGTCGCCGCTCTCCGGGTCGGTGATCAGGAAGAACAGGAGCCCCATCAGGATGATGGGCCACGCGAAGACCAGTTTCGGGTAGGCGCAGAAGGTGACCTTCGTCGGCTCCTTGTAGGTCTGTCCCCCCTGGCTCACAACTTTTCAGCGGCTGGAATATCGAGGTAAAGGCGTGCGTGGGACTGCTGCCGGAGAATCGAAGCCGGGCAGGCGGTCGACACGGGCCCCTTCAGTGCGTTGGCGACGGCGTCAGCCTTGCGGCTGTCGGGAACCATCACAAAGACACGTTCGGCGGAAAGGAGGGTTGGAATCGTCAGGCTGAGGGCCCGGGTGGGAACGCTGTCCATCGAAGGAAAGTGTCCCTCGCCGACCTGCTGTTTCTTGCACGCCTCGTCGAGTTCGACCACCTTGACGGTTTTCGGGTCGTTGAAGTCGGCGACGGGAGGATCGTTGAAGGCGAGGTGACCGTTCTCGCCGATGCCCATGCAGGTGACGTCGATCGGCTTTTCTGTCAGCAACGCGGCGTAGCGTTCGCATTCGGCCTCGGGATCCGGAGCGTCGCCCTTGAGGAAATGAAATTCCCTTGGCTTGGCCGTCGCCACCACCCGTTCCTTCATCCAGCGGCGGAAACTGGCCGGATGGTCTTCGTCGATCCCAACGTACTCGTCCATGTGAAAGCCGGTAATCTTGTCCCAGGGAAGGTTGTGTTCCCCGACCAGCGCTTCAATAAACGAAAACTGGGAGTTTCCCGTGGCCAGGATGACACGGGCTTCGCCCTTTTCATCAACCGCTTTCCGAATCACGGGAGCCACGGCGGCGGCCGCTGCACGGCCCATGGCCGCGGTATCCGCGTAGATCTCGACGGAAAGCTCATCCGAGCTGAAAGTACTCTCAGGTTTTGGCAGGTTTTCCATAGTGGCCTATCCTTGTGAAAGGGCGCCGAGATGTCTATCGAAATGTGCTTCCAACGCCTGCCGGTGTTCCGCGCTGTGCTTTTCGAGCGTTTCGAGGAGGGCTTCTCGAAAAGGACGGCCCGCGGCGTTCCTGCCTTCCGAGAGAACGGAGCCGAAGGTGACGTGGAGCAGTTGCCGCACGGGCCGTTCTTCGAAAAAGAGCCGTTCCGAACCCGAGCCGCTTTTTTTGAGCGCCTCCCGGATCTCTTCGTCGGTGGTTGAGATATGATACGAGCGCCGGTCTTCAGCGAAACGTTCGCCGCAGTACTCCAGGATTTCCCGGAAAAGGCCGGGGTTGACCCGGAACACGGTGCGGAGGGCTTCGAGGTAACTGGTTCCCGCCGTTTTCACGTGGAGGAGGTTCCCGCAGACCCGTCCGAGTATCGGGTAGATGCTGAATTTGTCGGAGCCGCTGTGGACGCTGATCTTGTAGGGCCCGTAGCGTTCGGCTATCGCGACGTGCTGTTTGAGGGTGGTTTCGAACTCCTCGAGGTCTCCGCGGTAGTCGATGCCTTTTTCGAACTCGCCGATGAATCGCGGGGCCAGGCTGACGATCCGAATACCCCGTCGTTTCAGTTCGAGGGCGATAAAGAGATGCTCCAGGGGGCTGGTTGGCGAGGCGGTTTCGTCGACTGAAATCTCGATCTCGTAGCCCCCGTAGCCGTTGGCGGAAGCAATGGCAGCGGCCATCTTCTCGCAGTGGGCGAGGGCGCGCGCGTATTTGCCGGCCGCGCGGTAAAGGGTCTCCCTGTCGAAGCGATAAACGGTTCCCCCGGCGGCAAATTTCTCTCCGAGGAACCGGTCGTCCCAGTCAAGCGTGGTAAAGACCCCTTCGGAGTAGAGTTCCTCGACCGCGGCCATCAGCGTGCCGAACGGCTGCGCATCAGCCTGGTCGTTGACGAATTCGGAGGGATCGATGGTGTAGAAGGTGAACCCGGCCGTCGACGTTGGGGCGACATCATTTTCCGTTTTAAGGTGGTCGGCGTCGGCGCCCCATGCCCCCTGGTAATTCGCTGCTTTCAGGGCGTCGACCGCGGCCTTCATCACGTCGGCCGGGGTGCGGCCTGTGCGCGACATTTCGCGGATCGATTGCTGGGCGAAGATGGGCGCGAAATCATACTTATTGTTGACTTCGAGGTGCCCGCGAGTGGCGAGGCCGAGGCGATCACCGTACCCGAATGATTTTTTCAGGCCGAGAAGTTGGGGAGAGATGGAAGCCATGTTGAGTGCAGTGTTGCATTCGGTCCGGTTGAATGCAAGTCGGAGCTTGTCAGGAAAATTTCTGCTTTCCTCCGGTGTGATTTTGTCTCAAATAAAGCGTTCTTTTTCCGCCCAGCCGGCGAATCAACTTATGCACTTTCGATTCCGTTTTCTCTTTATGTTCAAACGGCTGCGTTCCCGGGTTGCCTGGATCCATGCCGCAGCGATGCTTGGAATGGTGTTTTTTGGCTCAGTTGGCGGCGCGGCAAACCCGTTGCCGTTGCCCGCGGCGGAACCGCCCGGCGATCTGAGCCGGCGCTGGGCGTTCGAGACGGGGGTCGCTTTCATCACGAGCAATAACATTGACCAGCTGATACGGGGCAATGTTAACGTATCGCGCGGCGATGCGGGCGGGCAGCTGTATCACCTTACCGCCTCCTACCTGCTGCACGAATTCGAATGGGAGACGCGGGCCGGAGTGTTGCGCCCGCAACTGGAGCTTCCGGCAACGCTGGGCCTTGTCGATGAGAATGCACGGAGTCCTTTTCTCGACTACAACCTCGCTATTCAGGGGCGCTGGGTGGATTTTCCTTGGAACGACCATGTTTCCACCACCTTTGGCATGGGGGTTGGTTTGTCTTATTCCGAAAAGGTCCTCGCGATGGACATTGAGCGGCATCCCGACAGGGATCGCTCCCACCTGAAGTTCACCTGGCCGATACAGATTACGTTCGCAAGCCCCGAAAGCCGTCACCACCAGATCATTCTTTACCTCGCCCACCAGTCCGGGGGCCACGTTTTCGACCGGGGCGGCGTCAACAGCCTGGGCATCGGGTACCGTTTCGGGTTTGAATAGAACGGGGGTACGGGGATCGGCCGGGCGCCGATCACCCCTGTCCCTGCCGCTCGGGGAGCTGGCGGACGTAAAAGGGGAGGGTGGCGGCGTGGGCCTCGTCGACATACAGGTCGATCTGGTATTCCCCGAACCTTTCTAGGCGCATCCGCTGGAGGTTCAGGATGAGGTTGACCGCTGTGGATTCGACATCGGGGCCGATCCGTACCCTGATGTTCCCTTTCATCGGCGGCATGATGTCTTTGCCGTCGGTATCGACGACATTGAGCCGGATGTTGTGTTCGCCCTCTTCAGTCCGGTCGAAGCGGGCGCGACAGGCGATTGCGCAGGCGGAATGGACCACGGGAGTTTTCCGGGCGAAAATATTGTCGAAGGCGCCGAGAACATTCAGCTTGCCCTGCTGATTGGTGGCGGCGTCGCAAAGGAGAAAGGCTTCGGTTTTCATAATCGGTGGAGAAAGTCGGGTCGCTGCGGAGGATTCCCGGCGGCACTTCCCGCAGGAGTTCGGCGGATGATTCCGGCAACGGCCTGAGAATCCGGTCCGGTTCGAAAAGTTGCTGGCCAACCCACAGTACGGCCGGCATAACACCAGGATCAATTCTTTAGTTATGGCCGGATGGATCGACAGTCACGCGCACTTGGAGGTTTTCGCCCGAAAGGGCGAGCTGGATCCGGTTCTGGAGCGGGCCCGGGAGGCCGGCGTGGAGCGGGTCGTGACGATCGGGACCCGGCCCGGCGACTGGGAGCTTTACCGCCGGATCGCGGCGGAGCGAAGCTCGTTCGTTGCGTTTACCGCGGGATTGCATCCCTGCGACGTTGACGAGGGCTGGGAGGAGACCGTTCGGGCTCTGGGGAAATTCCTCGATGGGGGAGCCGTGCCGGCGGCGGTGGGGGAAACGGGGCTCGACCGTTTTCATCTGCCGAAGGATCAGAACGCCGCGCGCGCGGCGTTCGAACGGCAGGAGGCGGCCTTTCGGGCGCACATAGATCTCGCCGCGCGCCGGGAACTGCCCCTGGTGGTTCATTCACGCGGGGCGTTTGCGGATTGCGTACAGATGCTTGACGCTTCTGGATTTGACTGGAGCCGGGTGGTCTTTCACTGCTTTGCCGACGGGCCGGAAGAAATCCGGGAGCTTAACAGTCGCGGAGGGCGGGCTTCGTTTACGGGCATTATCACCTACAAGAGCGCGGAAAAGGTTCGCGAAGCCGTTCGCGCGCAGGGACCGGACCTGCTCATGCTCGAGACGGACGCCCCCTACCTGGCCCCGGTGCCGCACCGGGGAAAACGCAACGAGCCGGCGTTCGTGCGTCACACCGCGGCCTGTGCGGCGGAGGTGCTGGGGATCGACGAGGCGCGACTGGCGGGGATAACATCGGCGAACGCGAAGCGGTTTTACGGCCTGGAGGACTGATCCGGTCGGGGACAGCCGATCGATCACCGAGTGACCGGTAATCCACAGATTTTTGACCGTCGGTCAGACCGATCGATGATCAGCTCTCTTCAAACTTGTTCTCGAACAGTTCCTCGAGAGCTTTACAGGCGTCTTTCGCGTCGGCTCCGTTCGCGGAGACCCGGAGCTTCGAGCCCTGGCCGGCCGCCAGCATCATGAGGCCCATGATGCTCTTGCCGTCGACCACCTCATCATCCTTTTCAAAATAAATGTCCGCCTTGTAGCGGTTGGCGACACGCACGATCATTGCCGCGGGCCTTGCGTGAACGCCCATCTTGTTCTTGACCTCGATCGTTGTTTCGTGGCCCTTTTCGGTCGATTTGGTCTTGCCGGCTTCCATTAACGTGATTTTGTACTTTGTGCTAAACCGCTAATTGGTACCCGAACACCCGGTGAAATGCAAGCCGGGATCTCGGAACCCGTTCTGTGTGGGATGAAAAAAGCGGCTCAGCCGCGGGCGGGGAGGGTTTCGGGAATCGCGTCCTGCTGGATTCTCCACATTCTCGCATACTCGCCTCCGCGGGCGATCAGGTCCGAATGGGAGCCTTTCTCAAGGATTTCGCCGTGCCTCAGCACCACGATCTGATCGGCCTGCTGGACGGTGGAGAGCCGGTGTGCGATGACCAGGACCGTGCGGTTCTGCATGAGGCGGTTGAGCGCTCCCTGGATCCGGCTTTCGGTGAGCGTGTCGACGCTGGAAGTGGCCTCGTCGAGCACGACCACCCGCGGGTCTTTCAGGAGGACCCGGGCGATGGTCAGCCGCTGCTTTTCACCCTGGCTGAGGCGGACTCCCCGCTCTCCGATTTCCGTGTCCAGACCGTAAGGCAGGCGCTCCACAAAATCGTTGGCTTCGGCGGCTGAAAGGGCGTCCCAGAGGGCCTCTTCGGTGGCGCCCTCTTTGGCCAGCAGCAGGTTGTCCCGGACGGAGCCCTCAAAGAGGAAGGGCTCCTGGGCGACATAGCCGACGTGGCTTCTGAGTTGTTCAAGGTCGATCCGCCGTATATTCACGCCGTTGAGGAGGAGTTCGCCGCCGGTCACGTCGTAATACCGCAGGAGTAGGTTGGCGAGCGTGCTTTTGCCGGCGCCGGTGTGACCGACGAGAGCGGTGACCTTGCCGGCCGGCAGGGTGAGCTGGATTCCCTCGACCACTTGAGCGCGCTCCTGGTAGGCGAAACTGACGTTCCGGAACTCCGCTTCGATCAATCCGTTGGGGAATCCGGTCGGATTGGGAGCGTTTCGCACCGCAACGGGATGGTCGAGAATTTCGAAAACGCGGTCGCCGGAAGCCCTCCCGGTGCTGATGAGCTGGTTGACCTGATTGAGCCGGTTGATCGGTTCGTAAAACATGGCGCAATAGAGAAAGAAGCCGACCAGCTCCCCGTGGCTCATGCGTCCCTCCATGAGAAGGTAGCCGCCGAATCCGAGGACCATGACCGCTCCCATGCTTCCGATAAAGCTGCTGCCGGCTATGTAGAGCGAGTAGCGGTACATCGCCCGGAGCGTGTTGTCCCTGAGCTTTTGGGCTCGTCCATGGAAGCGTTTCCGTTCCCGCCGATGCAGGGCGAAGGCGTTGATCAGGCGGTTGCCCTGGAGGTGTTCGACCAGGAGACTGTTGAGGCTGCCCGCGCATTCGCGGACTCGCTTCCACTGGCCCCGAATGATCCTCGAGTGGTTGTACCCGAGGCAAAGAAGAATCGGGAGCGGAATCATCACCAGCAGCGCCAGGCCCGGCTGGAGGGCAAACAGCATGCCCGCCACCCCCACAATGGTCAGTGCGGCGATCAATCCCTGCTCGGTTCCGTCCAGAATGGCGCGTTCGACGTTCTGCACGTCTTCGATGACCCGGGAAGCGATTTCTCCGCTGGGCCGGTTGTCGTAGTAGGCGATCGGGAGCTCGAGCAGCTTGTCGTGCACATCGTGCCGAAGGTCGAGGAGTACTTTCTGTTCGAGCGTGTTGTTGATCCGGATGCGCGCGAAATTGAGGCTGTCCCTCCCGAAATAGCAGAGCACGACCACCAGGACGCCCCAGGCGAGAGCCCCCAGTTCCTGCCTGGGGATGACCTCGTCGATCACGACGGAAATGACCTTGGGGATGGCGATGAGGCACATGGTGCTGCCCATTGCCAGGACGAGAGTCAGGAAAAACAGCCGCTTATAGCGGAAAATATACGACGCCACCCGGTGGATCGTGTTTTTCCCGGCGGGCTGCGACTGGTCGGATGTTTTGGTCATGACGTTCCTACGTTTAGCCCGGGGCCGGCAAATCGCAAGATTTTGATCGTTGCCAAGGGGGAATGCCGTGCTATACACCTTTGGGCTGGAAGATGAAGTCAGCCGAATTTTTGCCATCGCCCTACATTCCGCATCCCTGCGGCTTGATGCACCTGCCGCGGATGGTCGAGAAGATCCGCCGACATTGGGCCGGTGAGCTGGCGGCGCCGTATATTCCTACGCTGGGGCGGGGCTTTGACGACCTCCTGTGCCGTCACCTGGACGTGCCTTTTGATGATTTCCTCGAGGCGCTCAAGGCTTGCCCAAGCGGGGGAGGGCTCGAGGAAGCCGTTTCCCGGCTGCTCCCGGAAGAGGTCCGTGCGCCGGAGTGGAACCGGAAGCTGGTCCAGCGCGGGTTGGCGGGGGTGTCGCTCGAAAGGCTCGATGCGAGAAAGCGCGAACTGAAACTTTCTCACCGTGAGGATATTCTCACGATGTGCGATTTGCTTGAAGTCAACGAAGGCAGGCTTCCGTGACGAAAGGCAAGAGGAGGTTGCCTTTACCGGGTGAAGGCCTGCGGAAAGGACCGGTTTCCTCGACTCTCGACTCTTGAAACCCGGCACCGTTTTTTTCTCTCCCATGTCCGACTACATACAGGCCAACACGAATGGAAAGCTACACGACGCGAACGAGCCGTCTGTTTCCGTCCTCGACCGCAGTTTTTTATACGGTGATTCGATCTACGAAGTCTGCCGCACCTACGACGGCGTGCTGTTTGCCTATGACGAACACTGGGACCGACTGAAACGGTCCGCCGGGGCGCTCGGCCTGGAACTGCCGTTTGACCGGGGTGTGCTCCTGACGGAGATACGGCGAACGGTATCGGCCTTCTTTGATAGGATCGGGGAGAAAGGCGAGATTTACGTCCGGTTGCAGGTGTCCCGCGGAGCGGGTGCCATTGGGTTGGATACGGGACTCGCCGATCGCCCGCTTTACGCGTTGATTGTTCAGCGACTGAAGGAGTGGCCGGAGGAAAGAATCCGGAAAGGGTTCAAGCTGGCGGTGTCCACCACTCTCTACAGAAATTCCGTCCAGACGCTGAATCCTGCCTGGAAGACCGGCAATTACCTCAACAATCTCCTCTGTCTCCGCGAAGCCAGACTGAAGGGGGCGGACGAAGTCCTCATTCTCAATCTGGACGGCGCCGTGGCGGAGGCTTCTGTTTGCAACCTGTTTTTCATCAAAGGCAAAAGACTGATAACCCCGCCCCCCAGCGCCGGCATCCTCGAGGGCATTACCCGGAAGATCGTGCTTCGAGAGGTGGCCTCCGCCTGGAAGCTCGATATCGCCGAGGAACCGGTTTACCCGGCGCAGTTCGACGAGTTTGACGAGTGTTTCATGACATCGACGACGAAGGACATCGGCCCGGTGTCCGGGATCGATGACATCGCTTTCAAGGTCGGGAAGAAAACCCTCACCTCAAAGATTCGAAAGATGTTCGCGGATTACGTGAAACAACACAACGAGCAACGGATCGAGATGCGAATTTTCTGAGGCCGACGGAAAAGCTTTGCCGGGTAACCCACTTCAAGGAGCGCGGCAAGTCTCCGTGATGGAGAACCGGGACACGGCGGACGGAGCCCACTCACCTAACTTTTCGGATTGAATCCCGGCCGCCCCGCATTGATAACCTCCCCCTGAACCTATGAAAAAACTCCTAGTTGCCAATCGCAGCGAAATCGCTATCCGGGTTTTCCGTGCCGCAAATGAACTTGGCTACCGTACTGTCGCCATTTACGCACAGGAGGATCGATTCGGGGATCACCGGTTCAAAGCGGACGAAGCCTACCTCGTCGGGAAGGGAAAGGGGCCGGTCGGCGCCTACCTCGACATCGAAGGAATTATCGCCCTGGCTCGTGAAAAAGGGGTGGACATGATCCACCCGGGGTACGGATTCCTGGCGGAGAGCGCGGAATTTGCCCGGTCCTGCGAGGAGGCCGGTATCATCTTTGTCGGACCCCATTCGGAGATTCTGGCCCGCATGGGGGACAAGACCACCGCCCGCGAACTGGCGACTAAAGCGGGAGTACCCGTCCTTCCGGGAACAAAGACTGCGATCAAAGATCCGAAGACAGCGGTGCGCACGGCGAAGGAGATCGGATTTCCGTTGATCGTCAAGGCCGCCTATGGCGGCGGCGGCCGGGGGATGCGGGTGGTTGACCGGGAAAAGGATCTGGAGAGACTGGTGCGGGAGGCGCAAGCCGAAGCCGAACGCGCGTTCGGCAATCCGGCGGTTTTCCTGGAACGCTACATTCGCCGGGCCAAGCACCTGGAGGTCCAGATTATCGGCGACAGGAACGGCAACCTTCTGCATCTTTACGAACGGGATTGTTCGGTCCAGCGTCGCCATCAGAAGGTTGTTGAAATCGCTCCGGCGGTGGCTGTTGCCGATGACGTCCGCCGCGAATTGTGCGATGCGGCCGTTCGGGTGGGCCGCGAGATCGGCTATGACAATGCCGGGACGGTTGAGTTTCTGCTCGATTGCGACACCCGGGAGTGGTTCTTCATCGAGATGAATCCTCGTATTCAGGTGGAGCATACCGTTACCGAAATGATCACCGACCTGGATATCGTACGCGCCCAGATCGAAGTGGCGCAGGGCTATTCGCTGCACGGTTCGAGAGTTGCCTTTCCGCGGCAGGAGGGGATTCCGCGCATCGGCTATGCCATCCAGTGCCGGATCACCACCGAGGATCCGGAGAGCAACTTTGTGCCGGACTACGGTAAGATCCTCAACTATCGCTCGGCGGCGGGGATGGGGATTCGTCTGGACGGGGCAATGGGGCATACGGGTTCCGTTATCACTCCGTTTTACGATTCGCTTCTGGTGAAGGTCACGGCTTTCGGGCCCAGTTTCGAGATCTCGCGGCAGCGGATGGACCGCGCGCTGAGGGAGTTCCGCATACGCGGTGTGAAGACGAACATTCCTTTCCTGGAAAATGTGATCCACAATCAGGTGTTCTGTGCCGGAGAGGCGACTACGTCGCTGATCGACAACACGCCGGAGTTGTTCCGGTTTCAGCCGCGACGGGACCGCGCCACCCGCCTGCTCAATTTCCTCGGTGACACCATTGTCAACGGCAACCCTCAGTTGAAAGGCCGGAGGCCCGGGAAAAGCCTGCTTTCTCCCGAACCGCCGAATTACGACCGAAAGGAACAGCCGCCTTCGGGGACCCGGGACTACCTGAAAAAGCACGGTCCGGTGAAATTCGCGGAATGGACCGCGAAGCAGAAACGGCTGCTGCTGACCGATACAACCCTTCGCGACGCGCACCAATCCCTGTTCGCGGCGCGTATGCGGAGTTTTGATATGCTGGCGGCCGCGGGAGCCATAGCGCGACGGGCGCCGGAGCTGTACAGCCTGGAGATGTGGGGCGGAGCGACCTTCGACACTTCGATGCGTTTCCTCCGAGAGGATCCCTATCAGCGACTGAGGTTGCTTCGGGAAAAGATCCCGAACATCTGTTTTCAGATGCTCCTCCGCGGTGCCAACGGAGTCGGATACACGAACTATCCCGACAACGTGGTGGCCGGGTTTGTGAAGCATGCCGCCGAAGCGGGGATCGATATTTTCCGGATCTTTGATTCCCTGAATTACCTGCCGAACCTCAAGGTCTCCATGGACGCGGTTCTCAACAAGACGGACGCGGTTTGCGAGGCGGCGATCTGTTACACCGGGGACATTCTCGATCCGGAACGGCAGAAGTATTCACTGAAATACTACGTCAAGCTCGCAAAGGAACTGGAGAAACGGGGCGCCCATGTTCTGGCGATCAAGGATATGGCCGGCCTCTGTAAGCCGTATGCGGCGACCAAACTCATCAAGACGCTCAAGCAGGAGGTCGGGATCCCCATTCATTTTCACACCCATGACAGCAGCGGCATCGCCGCCGATTCGGTTCTCCGGGCTTGCGACGCCGGAGTCGACGTGGCTGATGCCGCGATTGCGTCGATGTCCGGGTCCACGAGCCAGCCCAACCTCAATTCCATCGTCGCTGCCCTCAGGAACACGCCGCGGGACACCGGGCTGGACGTGGGGAGTCTCAACGAATTCACCTACTATTGGGAGGATGTCCGCGGGATTTACGGGCCGTTCGATACCAGCCCGCCCTTCGGCAGCGCCGAGGTTTACTATCACGAAATGCCCGGCGGCCAGTACACAAACCTCCGGGAGCAGGCGGAATCCATGGGTCTCGGGCACCGCTGGCACGAAATCGTTCGCTATTACCGGGAGGTTAATGACTTGTTCGGCGATATCGTCAAAGTGACGCCGAGCAGCAAGGTGGTGGGTGATATGGCCATGTTCCTGATATCACGGGGGGTTGAGCCCGAGGATGTGGTGAACCTCGAACCCGGAACCTCGTTTCCGGAGTCGGTCGTTGACATGTTCGCGGGGGGACTGGGCCAGCCTCCGGGCGGCTGGCCCAGGAAGCTCCAGCGGGTGATTCTCGGAAAGAGGAAGCCGCTCAAGGGGCGTCCGGGCGCCGGCAAGCCCGCTCTCAATTTCAAGAAGGAGCGGAGTGCTCTGGAGAAGAAGCTGAAACGTCCTGTTTCTGACGACGAGCTGTTCTGCCATCTGATGTACCCGCAGGTTTTTGAGGAGTTCGACGGGTTTCGGGAGGAGTATTCCGATGTCAGTGTTCTCCCGAGTTCGGCCTTTTTCTACGGTCTGCAGCCGGGCGAGGAGATTTCTGTGGATATTCAGGAGGGAAAGACCCTCTTTATCAAGCTGCTTCATGTGGGTGAAGTCGACGACAAGGGGCAGCGAATTCTCACTTTTGAGCTCAACGGAAAACCCCGTGAAACCACCATTCTGGACAAATCGGTTCAGGCCGATTCGAAACCGCGGGAGAAGGCGGATCCCGCCGATTCCGCCCAGGTGGGAGCACCCATACCCGGCATGGTTACGACGGTTTCGGTCTCTGTCGGTCACAAGGTTTCCAAGGGCGACAGGCTTCTGGTGCTCGAGGCTATGAAGATGCAAACCACCGTTTACGCGCCGACTGACGGAGTCATTGAGGAGTTGTTCGTCAAAGTTGGTGATTCGGTCGAAAGCAAGGATCTCCTGGTTCGGTTCCGCGCGAAGTAGGAGTCCCCGCAGGTTCACCGTCGGGCGTTTCGTCCGGGTTCGGAGAAATTCCGAATTCCCGGGTGATCATGTGGCGATTTTCGTCCATTTACTGTCGTTTTATCATTTATTCCGGGGATTTCCGGGGGTTGGTACGGAACTAGCTATCAAGCTTATGTGCCCGGACTTCAGGGTGCGATTCCAAACCTCAGAGCTCCTAACCATACATGATACTATTGCCATGAACAAACGCATACTCAAGACAGCGGCCGCGCTCGCGCTTTTCCAGGCGAGCACCTCCGGCTACACCCAATTCGTTCACGACGACGTTTCGGTGGAGACCGACTTTGCTTTCGAATCCGAATACTCCTTTCGCGGGGAAAAACTTGATGGCCCAAGCCTGCAGCCCGGTGTGGAAATCGGGATCAACGACGGTTACATCGGGACCTGGTTGTCCATGCCGCTGGACCGGCAGCCGATCAGCGGCAACGAAGTCGATTTCTACGCCGGCTGGGTGTTCGCGGTGAGTGAGACGGTCGACCTGGATGTCGGGTATACCTACTATTGGTATCCGCAGGCGGGCGGAAGCGATCGTGAGCCGTACGCTGGGGTGACCTTCGACACGTTGCTGGAACCGGCGGTTTATTTCTTCTATGAAACCGAGGGAGAGGTGTTAACCGTGGAAGGATCCATCGGGTATGAGTACGATCTTTCGGGAGCCGGTTTTGAAGGTCATGTTCTGGATCTCGGCGCCTATGCCGGATACGTGACCAACGATGAGGACTACTTCTACTACGGCCTGTCGGCGAATCTGGTTTACGCGCTGAGCGACGCCGCTTCGTTCTCCGTCGGTCCCCGTTTCGCCGGGAACAGCGATGGCGGAGTCGTTGCCGGCCCGCAGCAACAGCTTTGGTGGGGAACTGCAGTCAGTGTGGCATATTGATTGTTTGAAATGTCCTGTGCTTGCGGAAAACCCTTCCGTATCGCGTGCCCGTCTCCGGCCACGGGGGCGGGCCGTTCGCCTGTAACGAACTTGCCAGAGCGCGGACGGCAACGCTAGGCTGGGCGCATGACGACAAATAGAGACCCGAACCCGGAAGATCCCACACACATCGATCCGCTCAAGGAGACCTATCATGAGAAAATTGTGGAGAATCCGCTTTTTCTTAAAAGCCTCGAGGCAAAGGACACCGCGCTGCTGGTGATCGATATGCAGTATCTGGACGCCGCCGAGGGGCACGGAGTTTTTGCCGACGCCGCCACCTCGGGGGTGCGTCCGGAGGAGGCCGAGTATTACTTCAGGCAGCTGCGGGAGAAGGTGATTCCGAACATCGTCCGTCTTCAGAAAATTTTTCGTTCCCATCGGATGGAAGTGATCCATACCCGTATCCAGTCGCTGACCAGGGACGGACGGGATCGCAGCGCGGGGCACAAGCGCCTTGGCCTGTTGGCCGCTCCCGGATCGAAAGAGGCCGAGTTTCTTCCGGAGATCGCGCCGGTCGGCGACGAGCTGGTCGTCAACAAAACCTCCAGCGGTGTCTTTCCAACGACCAATCTTTATTACGTGCTCAAAAACATGGGAATTAACGCTCTCTTCGTGGTGGGCGTTTACACGAACGAATGTGTGTCCAGCACCGTGCGCGCGGGGTGTGATCTCGGGTTTCACATCACCCTCATCGAAGATTGCTGCACGACGGTAACGCCCGAGCTGCAGGACTCATCGATCGCCACGCTGCGCGACCGTTACTGCCGCGTGATCGACACGGATCGGGCGGTCGAGGAGATCGACACGTATGTATCCGATCTCCGCAAGCGCCAGATTTCGACTCTGGTGCCCGAAGATCGCATTTATGAGGGGGGTCATCCCGGCGAGCGGAAGGAAGCGTAAGGACGGCGTTCCCGGTTGGTCCGGCCGGTCTGCCGGGGTGAACGGCGTTGGAATAGGGTGAAGACCCTAGGGGTTTTTGTCTTGATTCCTAATGACGGATTGGGTTAAGAGGCCTTTCAGGTTCAGTTATATTACTAAAACCGAAGGACAAGTGTTCACAAAACCCAGAACCACTATGAAAAAAAACATCAGCTCACGAATTGCAAAATGGATGTCTTTGGCGGGAGCGGCGGCGGTCGCCATGCCGGCCGGCCTTCACGCGGAAGAGCACGGTAACGCGGAGGGGCTGGAGCCCGTCCTGAGTTCGGTCAGTGACCTGCAGCTAAAAGGATCGTTCGGTGCCGAGTTCGGGGCCTCCAGCTCGAATCGGAATCGCGGTCTCGGGCCGACGCAAAATTATCACACCTTCAATATATCCCATTTGCGATTGGGGATTGAGGGCGATGTACATGATGACTTCCAATTCGACACGGTGTTGTCGCTGTTGCCTTCGGTGGCCGCAGGTGGCACCGTGATCAATGATCTTGGCGGTGAAGGCGCCGGGGTGAATCTGTATCACGCCACCCTCACCTACTCGGGATTGGACTTTGTCGACCTTTCGGTCGGTTACGAGTTCCCGCGCTTCGGTATGGAAGCGTATGCGCACGACGAGGACCTGATCACGATCACGCGGTCGGTGCTGAGCACCACGTTGCGTCCTTCCCAGCACACGGGGGTTTCGGCTCATGGGGATTGGGATATCTTCGACTATCGTGTCGGGGTGTACAACAGCGAAGCGGATGGCTCTGCGAATCAGTCGGGATCCTATCCGAATAGCTATCTTTTCAATCTGAGCGGCGGTGTGGACCTGGATGAGTACGTTCGTGCGATTCATGACGATCTCTCGGCGGATCTCCGTGCCGATTTTATCTATAACGATGAAGCGGGGACGACCAATACCGCCGAGTTGTACAAGAACGCTTTTGCCCTCGGGACCAACATCGAGTTTATGGACGTTAATGTGGCCTACGAGTACATCTGGGCGCGCAGCACCGCTCCTGGACCCCGGCCGCGTGTGCAGGGCTATATCCTGACACCGTCCTATTTCATTACCGATGACTTGCAGGCGGTCGTTCGGTATGAAAGGGTGCGGAATACCGAAGGTTCTACGGCTGGTAGTACCCTGCTTGGGCACAACGCTTATGCCGCCGATGTGCAGGGCGTGCCTGCCGCGGCCGCGGGCAATAAGTATCAGGCCCTTTACCTGGGGAGTAACTACTACATGTACGAAGATCGGTTGAAACTGATGGGCGGCATTGAATTGGCCGAACTCCGCGATACGGAAGGGGCCAATACCCAGAGCCGCACCCACACGCTGATGACCGCTGTCCGGATGCAGTTCTAATTCACGTTTCTTCCTTGATATCACCTTGGAAAAACGGGCTCCCGTGGCGGGAGCCCGTTTTTTTTTGGCTTGTTCGCCTGCGTGGTATTGCGCCGATAACGGGGTCCTTTCGCGTCGCAAACAGTATCGCTACGGAATGGCGAACCCTTTCGAAATCCCAATCAATCAGGGAGATGACCCTGAATTTCGGAGAGGTTCGAAACAGAAACAAAAAAAGGGCCCTCCGGAAGAGGAGGGCCCTTTTTTGTGGAGCGCTGAAACCCCATTAGAAGTTGTAGCGCAGGCCGCCGAGCAGCCCCAACTCGCCGTCTTCGATATCGACCTCCCCGATGAGACCGAGCTCCTGGGTCAGGAAGTACTGGACGGTTCCCGTGATCCCGATCCAATTGTCGTCGATGTCGCCGCCGAAGAAGACGTGACGGATCTCGCCCGCGAATTCGAAGTCCTCGTTCAGGCGATGGCGGATGCCCCCGCGGACGCTGAATCCGACTTCATCGATGCTGCCGCCGCCGAATTGCCCCGGCAAATCCAGGTCCATGTATTCAATGGCCGGGCCGGCGTAAAGGTCGGTGTCCTCAAGAATCTTGTACCGGTAGGCGGCGCCGAAATGGGCCTGCGTGAAGTCGATGTCATCCGTAAGGTAGCGCAGTTGACCGAAGAGGAATACCTCGGGAGCCACGAGGGCAGCGCCACGGACGCGCACGCCGACGTAATCCTGGCTTCCGGGGCCCGCACCGTAGCTCGGATAAAGGGCGAGATTCCCCTCCAGGTAGTTATAGTTGATGCCTTCGGGCGCCACAGTTTGCGCCGATGCGGTCACCGCACCCATCATTCCGGCTGTGAAAAGTGTAATTAAGGTTTTTTTCATAGTGATATTTTCTGCGTTTTCTTTTGTAGCGTTTAGTCCTGATGCCGTGTCGGCCCGATTCCGGGCCTTTGGCAGGGTTTTTCATTTTGTCGGGGTTGTAGCCCCAATCGTCAAGGAAGAACTGTTGGGTGTCTTTAAAAAATCGTGACACGAACCGCCGGTTCCGGTCCGGATGAAGAATGTCACGTCCGGGCCTTCTGGATTTTTCTCAGGAGTCCGGCTAGTACTTTGCCGGGCCCGACCTCTTCGAAATCCGCACCAGGGGCTTGGTCGAGGAGGTAATCGATGGACTCGGTCCACCGGACCGAGCTGACGATTTGCTCGGTGAGGTTGGCTGGGATCTCATCGTCCTTGTAGGGACGGGCCGATACGTTCGCAACGACGGGAAACGCGGTTCTGGAAAAAGTGAAGGATTCGAGGAAACGGGCGAAGGATTCAGCCGCCGGCTTCATGTAGCGGGAATGAAAGGCGGCGCTCACTTTGAGCGGGACGACCATGCGGGCCCCGGCGTCCTTGAAAACCGGCCCGGCCCGGTCGAGGTCCTCTTTTGGGCCGGAAATCACGGTTTGATCCGGGGCATTCAGGTTGGCGATGTCGATCGAATCGAGGCTGTTCCCGCGCAGCGCGTCTTCGATCTTCCGCCGGTCGAGTCCCACGATCGCGGCCATGCCGCCGCCGGTGGCCTCGCCCATCAACCGCCCCCGTTCCTGAACCAGGCGAAGGCCCGTTGCGAAATCGAACACTCCGGCCGCCAGCAGGGCGTTGTACTCGCCGAGACTGTGACCGGCCGCGAAAGCGGGCGCTTCAGCGCCGTCCTCCAGCGTTTGCATCCATGTGAGGGCGTTGACGACGTAGAGGGCGGGTTGCGTGTGCTGAGTGAGGTTCAGTCTGCCTTCCGGATCCTCAAGACAGAGTTGCTCGATCGAGTAACCGAGGACCTCGTCGGCGGTACGAACCTGGTCGCGGAAGCGCGGGAAGAGTTCCGCACCCATGCCGGGTGCCTGGGAACCTTGTCCGGGAAAAAGGAATACTCGGGTCATTGGCGGGTGGTAAGTGTTAAGTGAAGAGCGACGAAAACGGGAAATCGTTTTCTATAGGGTCCGAAAACGGTCGGTGTCAATCTTGCAGCGGAGGCCGGTTGGCCTCCGGGGTCTCATTCGTTCCGGCCGGGGGCCACCATTTGCCGGATGCGGTCCTTCACGTTGGTGGAGCCGATCGAGGCCGGCAGGTCGGGGACCGGGTGGCCGGTGATGAAGACCGGGTGGTTTCCCTCGTCTTCCGGGATGCGTCCGTGGGAGCCTTTCACGAGCGCGGGGTCCAGCGGAATTACATCGAGCAGCGTGCGGAATCCGAGTTTCTTCTTCAGAAAAAACTTCATAAGCTTGAGCCTGGGAAATCGGATCTCGGGATCCAAGAAGAGTTCGACCGGGTCGAATCCGGGTTTGCGGTGGATATCGACGCAGCGTGCGAAATCCGGAGCCTTGCGGTCGTCATTCCAGTAATAGTAAGTAAACCAGCAGCGGGGTGCGGCGATGGCGATCAACTCGCCGGCGCGTGGGTGGTCGAGTCCCCGGGCGTTTTTTTCTTTCGCTCCCAGAACTTCGGCCACGCCCGCGGTTCTCTCCAACACCCGGCGGACCTCGGGCTCGATCGAGGGGTCGTTGATGTAGATATGCGCGACCTGGTGGTCGGCGACCGCGAACGCCCGGCTCGCGCCGCAGTCCAGAAGTTCCAGGCCCAGCTCGTCCTTGACGGTGATCCATCGCTTGTCCCGGAAGACCCGGTTCAGGTGGACGGGTGTATTGACTCCCTCGATACCGTACTCCGAAAGGACCGCGACCCGGATCCCGCGTTGGGTGAAGAAGTCGATAAGCTCTCCGGCGATGGTATCGATTTCTTCCAGGTCGCCGGCGATGGCGGGGTCACCCGGACCCAGGCGCTGAAGGTTGTAATCAAGATGCGGCAGGTAGATCAGGCTGAGCGTGGGCGAGTGTTTTTCCTCGAACCAGCGGGCGGATCCGGCGATCCACCGGGAGGAATCCGATGCGGACAGAGGACCCCAGAAAGTGGGGAAAGGAAACTCGCCGAGGTCCTTCTTGATTTCGTGGCGCACTGTCATGGGGTGGGTGTAGACGTCGAAGACCTTGCGTCCGTCCGCCGGATACATCGGTCTCGGGGTGATCGAGTAATCCGCTGAGGAATACATATTGTACCACCAAAAGAGTTTGGCGCAGGTGAAGGACGGGTCCGCGGCCTTCAGCTCGTCCCAGATCTTGGGAGACCGGACGAGTCGCTCGGGCTGCTTCCAGAACTGGACTTCCGCCAGGTCCCGGTTGTACCAGCCATTGCCGACAATCCCGTGTTCCGAGTGGCGTTTGCCGGTGACGTAATCGTACTGGGCCGTGCAGGTGACGGCGGGAAAAGCCGGGTCGATCCTTGCCAGGCTACCCCCGGAGGCGAACGCTTTCAGGCGGGGCGTATGGTCCCCGATCAGCGAGCCGCAGAGGCCGACGATATTGATGACAGCGGTGCGTTGCATGGCGACAGCCTACGGCGGGCAGGTGCCGGTTAAAGTTCAAAGTTCATGCGGGAGGAGTCATGCAGTTGGCTCTTACCGGTTTCAGAGAGGATTTTGTGTTCGTGCAATTCCGAGACCGTCGGTAAACGCCGTGACTCGCAGGATCTCGGGCGGAAGACCCGCCTTTAACGATGAACCTCGAGGCCTGAACCGGCGGTTCCGCGGCGTCCTATCCAAGCCGTTCCAGTACCCAGCGAAACTCTTTTTCGATACTGTCCACTATCGACTCGCGTCCCAGGGCCTCCGGAAAGACATCGAAAGTGTAGGTTTCGATCTCGAGATGAGGGCAGTCGCCCTTTTGCAGGAACTTGAAGAATGCGGGGTTCAGGCACGGGGCGGTGGAACTCAGGGGGCCGTTGTTTTCGAAGTACAGAGGAACGTGAAAATGGACGCGGATACGTTCGATGTCGGACTTGAGCGGAAGCGAATCGAGCGCGGAGGGGAGGTCGGTCCAGCTCTCGAGCCCGCCGTCGCGGCGCCGTGCACGGACCTGGTGGAGGTACACCGGTTCGTCAAAGGCCCGCAGGGCCTCGAACGCTTCAGGCGAGGGTTCGGCCTCGAGGGCGTTACTGAACTGGATTTTGGACAGACGAATACCTTCGTCCCGGTAGCGGCGACAGGATTCGGCGAGATCCTCGAATTGAAGAGCGAGGTGGCAGGTGTCCACGCAGACACCGATGTGGCGCCGAAGGGTCTCTTCCGCCTCGGAACGGGTGAGCCCGCTTTGTCCGGCAATTCGTCCCGCCCCTTCCCGAAAGAGGTTTTCCCGGAAAAAGCGGAGGGCTTCCGGGGTGGATTCCAGAAGGCAGTCGGGTTCGGGCTCGAGGCCGAGGTGAATCTCCTTTCCGCTTTCTTCGTACAGGCGTTTGAGGTGAAGCGCGGCTTCGGCGAGCCGTCCGACGATAGCGGAGTTTTGGCGGGGGTCGCGGAGCCAGGATTTATAGGATCCCGGAACGGTGCTGATGCTCCCTTCCTGTCCTTCGGGCAGGAGGACCGCGAGAATGTCGGCCAGGCGACAGGTGTAGCGGAGGCGTTCCTCGGTTTGCCAGTCGGGTTGGTATACTTTCTCCTTCACCGAGGCTCCATGGAAACGGCCGTAGGGAAAGCCGTTGATAGTGAAGGCGTAAAAATTGTGCGCCTCCAGGAATTGGCGTGCGGCGCGGCGGGTTTCCGGCGAGTTCAGATCCTCCGTCGCCCGCACGCCCAGGCGCAGGCCCAGGCCGAAAGGAGCTTCTCCGGAAAGACGGTCGCGGAGGGCGCCGGCATGAGTTTGCACTGATTCCCGGACCTCTTCCCAGGTTTCACCCCGGTGGACATTCAGGCAGTAGGTCAGGTGGCGTGGCGGCTCGGTCGAAAGTTTCATAGTGTGGCGGCGCGATCCTTCAGATAAACGAGTGCTTGCTCTATACCGGTGTGATCCACGCTGTCGACTTCGAATCGGTTGCCGATGCCCTGTGGAAACGTGAGAGTGAGTTCGCCGCCGAGGTGTTCGCGGAAATCCTCCAATCCCTTCAGGAGTTGCAGTTTGCCGGCGGGGTCGAGCCATTCGTTCTCCGGGTACCACAAGGGAAAGCCGGAAGCCTTCAAGCCCTCGTAGATCGATTCGAATTCCTGCTCCGCGAGCCAGCCGCGGTCGGCTGCGTAACGGGCATCAAGGGCCAGGCCCATAGCGACGGCATGCCCGTGGCCGATACGGTAATTGGACAGAATTTCCAGTTTATGGGCGCTCCAATGCCCGAAGTCCAGCGGCCGCGCCCGGCCGAACTCAAACGGATCCCCGTTGGAACGGATATGATCCAGGTGGAGCTCGGCGCAACGCCGGACCAGTTCGGCCATGAGGTCTTCGTTCCGGTCGCGCAGGCCGGGAGCCGCCCCGCACAGAAAACGGAAGAAGGCGGCGTCCTTGATGATCGCCACCTTGAATGCCTCGGCGATTCCCCCGACCCATTCGCGTTCAGGGAGTGTCGTGAGAAAGTCGCGGTCGTTGAGGACGGCGAACGGGGGTGCGAAGACGCCGATGGCGTTCTTAACGCCGTCGAGGTTGATGCCGTTCTTCACGCCGACGCCGGCGTCATTTTGCGCGAGAACGGTGGTTGGCACCCGCACGAGGCGGACCCCGCGGTGAAGGAGCGAGGCGGCCAGGCCCACCGAGTCGAGCATCGCGCCTCCGCCGATGGCAATGATGTAGGACTGGCGGCAAACACCGCGGCGAAGGGAATCCCTCAGGGTGTCAATGGCGAGATCCAGACCTCCTTTGGCCGCTTCTCCTCCGGGAAATACTTCCGGTGCTGTAATGAGTTCCAGGGCATCGCCGTGGGTCTCAAAATACCCCTCCACTTTTTGGGCGAGGCCGGGCTGCATCGCCGCGACCTGGTCGTCGATGTAGACGCGAGCCCGGTGCCGACGGTCCTCGGAAAGCCGTTCCAGGGTGTTCTTCAGGACCGGATTTCTCGGAGAAAAAAGATCCCGTGTGAAAACAACCGGATACTCGAAGGTTACGGAAAATGCCTGCCGGAACGGTTTGGAGGAAAAGCCATCCTTCGCGACGGGTGGCCGGCGGCCGGACGCGCAGAGGTGCGTGGCTCCCTCGGCCGGCGACGTAGAAGTGTGTGGATTGGCTTCCATTAACGTGCTGTTCAACTGGAATAAAACCATCTTGCCAACCGACGTTGCAAGGGCCAAAGACAAAAGACGGCGGCTCCGAGAGCCACGTTCGGCGGAGTCGGTCCGGAAGCAACGATAAGGGCGGACTGCAGCGGAATCAAGGCGCCGATCCATTTACCGATCAGGGGCGGGATGCTCGACACGTTTGTACCTGCGGCGAGGGAAAATCGCACGCTTGCGCCGATGCACACAGTGAGAAAGGCGACCCAGCTCAGCGCAAATACTGCCCATTGAAGTAGGTGGGCCGGCGTGGAGATTGTAAAATAGGCTGCCAGTCCGATCACCGAAACAGCGGCGGGGAGCCAGCCTTCCCAGGATCGATAGCCTCCCTCGGTTTCCTTGTGAGCCAGCCAGGTGACCGCGGCAATATACACGGTGACCAGGCAGGCCGCCCAGATCAGCAGCGAAGGGGGCGTGTCGATTGGGCTCACCGCTGTCGCGGCAGCCGCTCCGAGCGAAAGATTGAGCCCGCGGCAGAGTCCCATGTTCAGAGCTGCCGCAAGCCGTTGCCGCTTGGTTAGAAAGTTGTAGGCGAGGACCGCTCCCGCCAGGAGGATCGCACAAATCGACGCCGCGATTCCCGCCAGAAGGGGAAGCAGGATTCCTGCCGCGAGCAGGACGAATCCCATCCGCAAGGCGTTTCTCGGCGGAACGGCGCCGCTTGGAATGGGACGATCCGGGCGGGCGCGACGGTCCTCTTCGAGGTCCACCCAGTCATTAAAGACCAAACCGGCGCCGTAAAGGCAGAAGCTTGCCGAAATGACCGCTCCCGTGATCAGAGGGGCGTGGAGCACCCCGCCGGTCGCCAGAAGTGCTCCCGCGAGCACGTCCCCAGGAAGCGTAAGCAGATTCGGGAGACGGAAGAGCGCCAGCCAGGCTGCACCCTCATGCCTGCGTCCGGTCACGGTTCCTGGACTGTTACCGTTACGCCGACCGGCTCGACAAAATCCCGGTAGATTCTGGCGAAGTAATCATGCGAGGTATCTTCGGTCTTGCTCGCCCGCTTGATCAGGATGCGGTACCGCAAAGTGAGTGGCGTTTCTTCCTCCAGATCGGCGGTGAAGAAAGCTCCGAAGCGCCCGTAGTTGCGGGTGGAATAGTGTGTCGGACCCGGATTGGACGGATGATCGGCGTGAAAGACACTGTAACGGTGGCGATTGACTGTGAAGAGACCGACGAACCAGGGCGCGTCCTCCCAGATGTCGTTGGAGAGCGATACGGCCGATTCGGGGTGAATGAAGGCGGTGGTTTCCTGGTTCTCGGCGACCTCCTGGGACGCGCGGAACTGGAAACCGGCGTGATGGGCGTCACCCCCGAGATGGACATCGCCGGTTGCCGCGGTCAATTCGATCGCAAAGTCAAGGATCAGAGTGTCTTCGTCTACCCACCATGCGGTGACTTCGCGGGTGTCGGTTACGAGGATCCGCTCCTCGGGATCCTTCCAGTCGGTGCGCGACGCCGTCCGGCCCACTACGGGGCCGGTGATTTCACGCTCCGAAAGGTACTCGCGGTGGCGCTGGGTTTCCTGATTCGGGCCGTACCAGAAGTCCCAGCTGTCATCGCCGCTCCGCGTCCGGTTCCATCCGAGGAAGAGACCGCGGTGGTGCGAGTAGAGCCCGCCGTGTCCCTTGGTGATAAAGCCGTCACCGTCGAAATGATAAATGTGGTGAAAGGTTTTGAAGGTTTCTTCGTGACGATCCGGATCGTAGGCGTTCATGTGCCGGTAAACGGCCCGGTCTCCGTAGTGGAGGTTGCGGTACCCGTTGCCGTGATCAAAGTGGAATCCGGTTTCGTTCCGGTCGTTTGGTTCGGACTTGAGCACGAGCCGGTAGGTTTTCCTCTGTCCGCTCCGCAACTCCGGCTGGACCCAGTAGACCCTTGCGAACGTCGCTCCTTCCTTATCGATTCGTTCCACCTGGGTTCGCCATCCGGGCCGGAATCCTTCCGGGTCGACGATGTAGCAGAACAAATCCTCTACATCCGCGTGTGATTCAGGGAGGGGCAGATCGGCGATCACTGAAACATTCTTTCGGGCGATTTCCTTCGGATCGAGCTCTACCTCGTAATCCAGGTTGCCGATCCCCTTGGTGGGCAACGTGCCTGCAAGGAGAAGGCTCAGGGCGGAAAGGAGGAAGGAGGTCAGGCTCATAAGCGGTGGTCCGGATTGGTTTGGTGTGACGATAAATCCCATCCTGTTTCCAAATGCTGGTCAAGGAAAGAGGGAAGCTCCGGCGGGAGGCCGTGTTCAACCCTTCGTCGCCGGGCCGGTATTCCATTCGGTCTCGAGAGGCCTTCCGGTTCCGGGCAGCATCCCTTCGCAGCCGGTGTTTGCATCCCCCGGGGTCAGCCACGGGCCGGCAGCAGTGGCATTCACGTGCCTTTGCCGGCCGGAGGCCGCGGCCTCCGAGGCAAAGGATTTGTCGGGGGAAGGCACGCTTCGGGTCGCCGCCGGCTCCGGGATACACCCGGTTTGGAAAGGGGACCGGCCAAAAGGCTTGACCTCCGAAAGAGAGAGAAAACATAGTTGAATACCGGTTTTGGTCTCTTGATCGGCGCCGGGATGGTTATCCCGTCGTTTCAAGAAGCTGACCGCGTGAAACCGTCACTATCGATCCCTTTACTATGAAACGACCATTTACTCTCCTGCTGGCAACGGTGCTCCTTTTCTCATTCGGGTGCGAACAGATTGATGAGGATTATCCTTATTCGTGGAAGCCCGAGCGTCCGATGACTATTATCGTTCCCTGGGCCGCCGGCGGGTCGACGGACCAGGTGACCCGGGTTGCCGCGAAGGAACTCGAGAACGCCCTCGGTCAAACGGTGGTGATTGCCAATCAGTCCGGCGCCTCGGGTTCGATCGGCACCCGAAACGCCCTGCGGGCCGATCCCGACGGTTACACCTGGACCTCCGGCGCCGCGTCGAGTCTGGGGACGTATTCCGTTCTGGGGCTTGTGGATACGGATCTCGACGACTGGCATCTGTTTCTGACCGTCGCCAATGTGGCGGTGGTAAGCGTTAATCCCGATTCGCCGTATGAGGATTTCGGTGACTTGCTTGCTGCGATGGAAGAGGATCCGAGGATCTCCGTGGCTACGGCCGGAACGGCTTCGAGCGGACACAATGTGATGGACCTGATCAGCAAGACCGCGGGCGTGGACTACCGTCATGTGAGTTATGACGGCGGCAATCCGGCGGTGATTTCAACGGTCTCGGGCGAGACCCAGGTGACGACGCTACTGGCGACCGAACAGGTGGAAATGATCCGTGGCGAGCGGCTCCGTCCTCTCGCCACACTCTCGAAGGAACCCCTTGAAATCGAAGGCTACGGCGAGATTCCTTCGATATACGAATGGTTGCCGGATATCGATTACGCCACGAATTATTTTGGCATCTGGGTTCGCAAGGGCGTTCCCGACGAGGTCCTGGAAACCATGGAACGGATTTGGGAGGAGCAGATAAGCAACTCCGAGGAGCTGAAGCGTTACGCTCGCCAGCAGGGGGCGATTCACACGCCTTATTACGGGGAAGACGCCAGGGAGCGTGTCTGGGAAAAGGTGAAGAGTGATGCCTGGGTCTTGTACGATTCGGGGCAGGCGGAGGTTTCACCGGAGGAACTCGGTATTCCGCGTCCTTAGTCTGGTAAGCGGAAACGGCAACGGCAATCGCTGCACAGGATTCTGCATGGATCAATTGAGGATCGATCTTCACGCATTCCCGGGGTCTTGCCAGGGGAAGAACCGCGAGAGCCGCCGGGGTAAGTAGCATGGCAAGCGACTCGCCAAGCGAGCACCGGGACGACCAGCCGGCTGAGCTCCACTCGATGCTTCGTCTCGATCTGCTGAGCGGAGTGGCTTTCTCCGCCCTGGGATTGTTTATGGCGATCAAGTCGTGGTACATGCCGCGTCTGGAGCACCGCGATGTGAGTCCCTTCACCGTTCCGGGAATTGTGACCGGGGTGCTCGGCGGGGTGCTGCTCGTGCTGGGGATTTTCATGATCGTGCGCGCTGCGGCTAAAGGAGGATGGAGGTTCGCGGGGAGCGGAGCGGCGATTCGCGAAGCCTTGTTGACCAGAGGCGGAGCCAAGCTGTTGCTGACGCTTGGGCTGACCCTCGGCTACGCAGCGGGCTTGGTCGGCCGGATTCGGTTTGAGTGGGCGACGATTTTGTTCCTGTTTGTCTTTATTCTCCTTTTCGAATGGAACAAGCCGGCGGCCGGCGGGGACCAGCTCCGCGTCTTTCAGCGAATCGATGGGTTTTTCATGAGAGTGTTCGGCGGGACTGCCGGTCTCCGGATTAGAACGATGGTGGCCGCGGCGATATTGGCGACGGTTGTTGCCTTTACGGTCGTGTACGTTTTTCAGGAGGTGTTCCGGATTCGCCTGCCCTAGGAGTCTGTCGGGCTTCGCCGACAGACTCCTAATTGATTTAAATTATGCCTGAAGGATTTCAGTTTCTGCTGCAGGGGATCGTCAGTATTCTAACGTCTCCGGCTATCATTCACGTACTCTGGGCGACACTGCTCGGTATTTGCGTGGGGATGCTGCCCGGATTGACCGCGACGCTCGGGTTGACGTTGCTGACCACCCTGACGCTCGGCATGTCTTCGAACGATGCTATTCTGATTCTTATCTGCATGTACGTGGGCGCCATTTACGGGGGGAGCCGGAGCGCCATTCTGCTCAATATTCCCGGCACACCGGCGAGTGCGGCGACGTCGCTCGACGGCTTTCCACTGGCGCGGTCGGGGAATGTCGCCCAGGCAATGGGGATCGCCACGGCCGGGTCGGTCCTGGGAACGCTGATCGGCATGGTCTGCCTGGCTCTCTTTGCGCCGATGCTCGCCGAGTTTGCGCTGGACTTCGGTTCGTTCGAGTTTTTCTGGCTCGCGGTGTTCGGTATCGTGATCTCCGGGCGCCTGACGGCGGCGGACGATCCGGTTAAAGGCTGGATTGCCGGCTTCATCGGGTTGAGCGTGGCGATGGTGGGTGAGGATCCGATTCATGCCTACGACCGCTTCAGTTTCGGAAACCCGGATCTTCGGGGCGGGTTCGACCTGTTGCCCGTCCTGGTCGGAGTTTTCGGGTTTGCCGAGATTCTCACGGTGATGAAATCACCTGTTTACAAGGTCACCAAGAATGTCGCCGATTCGGTGATACCCAAGGTTCGGGAGGTTTTGGGGTACTGGAAGACGATTATTCGTTCCGGCATTACCGGAACCTTTACCGGGATCATTCCCGGGGTAGGCGAAGATATGGGGGCGTGGGCGTCTTATGCCATGGCCAAGGGCTTCAGCAAGGAGAGGGAAAAGTATGGCAAGGGGTCTGTCGAAGGGTTGATGGCGGCGGAAACAGGAAACAGCGCCTCGGTTCCGGGCTCGATCATTCCCGTATTAACACTGGCGATACCGGGATCCGCACCGGCCGCTGTGTTGCTGGCCGCGCTCTTTATTCACGGCGTCAATCCCGGTCCCTTGATCATGACCAACAATCCGGGGTTGGTGTTTGAAATCGTGGCAATGATCCTGTTCGCCAGCCTGGCCATTCTGGTATACGGGCTCCTTCTGACCAAGCCGTTGGTTCATATCCTGCGCGTTCCGAGCCAGAAGCTGATGCCGATTATTTTCGTTTTGTGCACGGTGGGCGCGTTCGCGGTGGCAAGCCGGGTGTTCGATATCTGGGTCATGCTCGGCTTCGGGGTGCTCGGCTTCATCCTTCGGGAAATGAAGTACCCGATGGCCCCGCTCGTCCTCGGCGTTGTCCTCGGCCCGATCCTCGACCAGAACCTGCGCCGAAGTCTCAATCTGACCGACGGGGAATTGATCCCGTTCTTCACCCGTCCCATCTCCCTGACGCTCGTGATCATCATTGTGCTGACCCTGGCGCTCGGTTTCAAACCCGTTACCAACGCCCTCAGGAAAGGTCTGAACAGGGTGTTTTCGGGATCCCTCGGGAACGGAACCTGAGCGGGATACCGTGCCCGAACTCCGGAAGGCACCGGATTCGAATTGCCCTTTTCCGGCCCGGCGGTTTAGCTTTTGAGTCCATCATGAAAGTACTCGTTATTGGAGCAAACGGAAAGACAGGGCGGCGGGTGGTCCGGCGGCTCAAGGCGAGTTCCCGCGAACCGCTGGCGATGATTCGTACGCCGGACCAGAGGCCGGCTTTCGATGAACTTGGCGTGCCGACCGTACTCGGCGACCTCGAGTACCCGATCGATCACGCCGTTCGCGGCTGCGACGCCGTGATCTTCGCGGCCGGATCGGGGTCCCGGACCGGCAAAGACAAGACCGTGCTGGTCGACCACCTCGGGGCGATTCGCTCAATGGTGGCGGCAGCGGTCCACGGGGCGTCACGTTACGTTATGCTTTCGTCCTTTCGCGCCGATCCGCGGAGCGATTCACGTATCAAGCATTACCACCGGGCCAAGGGATTGGCCGACGATTTTCTGCGCACCCAGCATGAGGTGATGGAGCAGAGCCTGGAGTGGACGATCGTGTGTCCCGCCGGTCTAACCGAGGAACCCGGTACCGAAAAGGTTGCGGTTGGCAAAGTCGGGTGGGAGCCTTCCGGAGAATTCCAGACTTCGAGGGACAACCTCGCCGCGGCGCTGGTCGACTCGCTGGACGAACCCAATACGGTGCGCAGGGAGTTCGTGCTGATCGACGGTGAGACCCCGCTTCGAGACGCGCTCAGGTCGGTCTGAGGGAAGCGGGAGTCTGGAGATAATCCGGCGCTGCCGAAAGGCTCGAAGGGGCTGGAGTCGTTGGCGGTCCCTGCGCGCAAGGCGGGACCGATCTCGCGGAACCGCCGGTCTTCCGCCGGGCCGGCGCGGTTCCCTGTCGTGGTACCCTTTATGCGGCGATCCGCTCGCCCAGGACTCCACCGGCGATGACCGCCAGGAGAAAAATCGAGAGAACGAGAATTCCGAGAAGGATCAGTCCTCCGAGGACGGCAAAACAGAGCCGGAGCTTTGCCAGTGAACGAATGAAGCTTTCCTGGTCGGCCTCGTACTGGGCTCGGTCCGCAGCGTTGGCGGATTGAAACAGCAGAACGCCGATCCAGATCGGCAACCAGGCGATGATGAGGCCGATAATGGTGAGCGCCAGCAGCACGCCGTAAAGGAATGCGACGACGCCGAGAAACCGCATCCAGCCTTTGGCTTCCCAGAGAGGGGCGCTCAGTTCGCGAATCAACTTCTCGGTGTTGCCGTCCATTCGGGATATGTCTTCGTCCACACGATTTATCCGGAGATACAAGGCCCCTGCGGGGTACAAGGCAACGGTAATCATGAGGAACCCCGCCACGAAAAAGCGCCATCGACGCTGGGAGTCCGGGCACAAACCGAGTCCGCGGGCTCCTTTTTATTTGCTTTGATCCGGCCGATGGAGGATAGAATTTATGTTCCCGATGCCGACGACCTGTCGCTGGGCGACGAACTCTACGCTTACCGTAAAGGTTGGGCGCGCCTCGCCCGGGCCGACACTCACGGCGGCGGGCCGGCAACCCGGGAAATTCGACCTGAAAGGACACCATGAAAGCTGTGCTGATCCCCTTGTTTTTTATTTTCCTCGCCGGCTGTGCGACCAGTTCCTACCGGAACCAGGCCGAAGATTTTCGCGAGAGCGGGGGCGAGGAAGCGGCCGCTTACGGGACTTTGGCTCCTGTGTCGGTTGAAGCCCTGGAGTATTTTCTTGCGGAACAGTACGGCGCCGTGGATGCCTTTCTGGAAGGGGTTGAGGAAAGGCTGCATGATTCCCTCGAGTTACAGCGATATATCCGCGATGCGCGGGAGATCAATGAAAGAGCCCGCCTCGACACCGATCCCGACTGGGTCGATTTTATCCGGCGGATACGTTCCGATGACGAGCTTTACCTCTTCGAGTATCGGAGGGAATACTACAATGACTTCGGATTGCTTGTGCTGCGTGACGGGAGAATTGTTTTCCGTACCGTCTGGGACAGCGCCTGGCCGTCGGGAATGGATGCCCAACAGATTGCGAATCCGGAAATCGACCGGCTGTAGAGCCTGTGAATCCGGGCCCTTGTGAGCGGGGACTGAATGGGTGCCCGGTACCGCCTTTGTGATCAATCAATCTTCGGCTGAGGGGATCTCATAAAAGAACCTGGCCACGGCGCGTCCGAAATCAGAGCCCAGGGCCAGGTAGCGTTCGACGGTCATGTAACGACCGTCGTTTGGGCCGTAGGTAACGTCCTGGTACGCGGCTTCGAAGGTTATCGAATGAACGCCCAGTGCCCGGTAGCCCCAAGCCTTGGCAGTGGTGCCCGCGATTCCTCCGTCCCGCCCGCCGTCCGGATTGAAATCGGGATTGATCTCGTTGAAGCTTCGCTTGAAGGCCAGCATCTCGTCGTACATCTCCCGCGAAGTGACCTCCGCGCTGTTGTAATAAAAGAAGTTTTCGCGAATGGACGAGTGCGCGTGCTTGTCGGAGAACAGGAGGATATCGTCATGCGTTTCGTGGTGATGGACGATGCGGTCGATGGCGGCTTGAATGGTGGGGGCCTGCGGATCCGTATCGAGCCACTGCCGGTTAAGGTTGAGCCCGGCGGCATTGGTCCGGAAATTGCCTCGAAGTACGCCGTCCGGATTGATGAAGCCGATTATGTGAAAGCTGCAATTTTCGAGAAGCGCCGCAGCCTGGGGGCTGTCGGAAAGCAGCCAGCGGATCAGGCCCTCGATCATCCAGGATCCGGGGGTTTCGCCGGGATGCTGGCGTCCCACTACCCAGATCGAATGTTTCTCCGATTCGGGAATGTCCGGGTCGGCCAGACTCAGTAGATGAACGGGGTTCCCGTCGAGAGATTCCGCGAGTAGCTCGACCCCGGAAACCCTCGAATGGGACTCGATTTCTTCGAGGAGATCGAGCCAGCGGGAGAAATTGTAAACCGGAACCAGCGCAAGCCAGTCGCTGTCGGTTTCCGGAGTGTAAGCGAATTCAAAGACGCCGTTTGCGTAGCGGGCGTTTTTGATGCGATTCCAGGTTTCACCGTCGTCATGGGAGACCACCGGCGCGTTGAAGCGCCATGCGCCGGAGGCGTTTGTATCGCCGGCGTTGACGATACGCAGCGTGATATCCCTTTCGGCGGCTCCTGTCAGGCGGAAGGAGTACCAGCGTTTGTGGTTCGAGGTTCCGTCGTTGTCGGCGAGGATGTTGAATTCGATCGAAGTGTCGTCGACCTGCTCCCAAGCGCCGACACTGGCGCCTTCGAAGTCGGTATCGAGAGTGATTGTCTTTACCGCGGCCGGTTCGGATCCGGAAAGGCCGGCCGAGACCGGCACGGCGAGACAGGTGGAAAGCAACAGAGGTAAACGGAAGCGGGATTTGTTCATGGGTTTTTCACGAAGTCAATGATGGTGCGTGAGATGCCGATAGCGCCGGGGCGCCCCTTATTGGACTTTCAGGACTGAGCCCGGTACTCCGTTGGCCAGAGTGAACGTTTCGTTTTCGCGCTTGCCGAGAATCCGTGTTGCCATTGGGGACTGGGGGGTGACCACCGTGATCTCGTCTCCGTTGAGCGTGAGGATCTGGCCGCCCGCGGCGGGGGCAACGAAAAACCGATCGCGCGAGCCGTTTATGTCACAAGTGACAAGTGCGCCCAGGGCTACCGCGTCCTTCGGTTCCAGCAGGTCGTTCCGGTATTGTTCCAGGGTCTCGATCGCCTGCGCCCACTGGCGCGCCTGCGTGGCCTGGCCCGCAGCCAGGTAGGATGCTTCGATGCCTTGGGTGTCCCATTGGGACTCGGCTCGGGCCTCCTCGTTCGTGGCATACTCTGCGGCGTCCTGCGAGGCCGAGACCGCGCCTTCGAACTCGGCTTTCAGCAGGTCGAGCAGTTCGGTCAATACATCCGTCTTGTTCATTTCCAATCAGGATAACCCATTCCGGGGGAAACGCCAAGACCAGTTGTGTGCATCCGTCGAATTTGGGCCGGGAAAGAGGTCGCAACCGAAACACATGTGCTGATTCCTCACACTGTTCGGCATTCTCCGGTCTGCGGCTGCGTTGGTTTTGATGGGTAAACGATTGGTTTACAGTAGAATGAAAATAAGTCGCCTCATTGGCCGACTCTGTGCTGTGCGCTTGGCACGGATCCTGTTAGGGAAGCAGCCGGAATATGAACAACCAGCATGAAAGGGTATGATTATGAGTACGGAAAAGCAAAGCAGAATCAGTTCGTCCATTGCGTTGGCGGCGGCGGGTTTATTCGGGATTTCGACGGCGCTCGCGGCGCAGGATTTCCCCGCCCCTGAACAGGAAGAGGAGGAGCGGCAACCGGCGCAGCCGGAACAACGGGAGGCGGCTCCCGAGCCCGAGCCCAGGGCCGAGCGCGAAGTCGATGAGGACGGCGATTCACTGGTGGACGTGATCAGTGAAAAAGAGGAACTGGAGAAGTTCGCCGAGATTCTCGAACAATCGGGATATGCCGATCGGTTTGCAGAAGAGCTGAGCGCGATGCGCCATTCGGAAACTACGATTCTCGCGCCTCACAACGACGCCTTCGAAGATCTCCCGGACGAGGTGATCGAAAAGATGAAGGATCCGGATAACCGTCTGGAAGTCGCCGAGGTCATCGATCATCACCTCTTTCCACAGGGGAGAACGGCTGAAGAGATGAAGGAGGCTCCCGCACTCTTCAATTACAGCGCCCGAAACGTCACTGTGGAGGAGGGCGACGACGCGATTGAAATACGGACTGAAGACGCTGAGGTGAAGGTTGTGGAAGCGGACCTTGAAGCTTCCGACGGTTACGTCCATGTGGTGGATGATTTCCTGGTGGCATCCATTGACGAGTCCACCTTTGAACGGGAGGAAATGGCTCCGCAAATGCCCGAACAGCAACAGCCGCAGCAACAACAGCCGCAGCAGCAACCGCAACCGCAGCAACCGCCGCAACAGCAACCGGAGGGCGGCGATGATGAGGAAGCTGCGCCCTGGTAATCTGTAAGGGAATGAGTACTGGGGAAAGGACGGCCGGCTCGGATCTCGAGCCGGCCGTTTCCGTTTGTACGCCTGCCAATCCTCGCTGCGGATTCAGAGGCTGATTCGTGGGTCGTACAGCTCGCGGCAGCGGTTCATCCGGGTTGACTCCCGTTCAGGTCAGGTAGGGAATGTTTCCGTACCGGTACCCGAGGCTGCCTCGGGACACGGAGGCCGAGTGGCGGGCGCTCAGCCGGGTCTTTCCGCCCTTGACCGGCACGGCGAGGAGGTAGTGGACGGAGCGGCTCCAGAGAATATTGGGTTCGGGTTCGTATTCTTCCCGTACACGTTTCCACTTTGACGCGGGATGAAGGACTTCCCAGCCTTCCAGGTTCTCAATGGAGATTTTGCGGCCGACTGATCGTACCTCGGTCCAGTGGACCCTGCCATCGCGACCCGACCTTGCCTGGCCGTCCCGGTGGAATCCGAGGGCGAAGCCGCCTTCGACCCACTGCGCGCCTGTGAGTTTGGAGACGGAGACCTCGATGTCGTGCTCGGTGGTGTAGCTTTCCCCTTCGATCCGAATCGTGGTGTGAACCACGGCGTCGAGCGCCGGGGAACTCAGGCGGTAGCGTCTCCGGACGCGCAGAGTGTGCGCGTCATGGGTATCGACTTCCAGAATGCCGGCCGGACCGACCGAAGCACCGTCGTCAAGGCGCAACGCGAATTCGCAATCCCAGAAGGTCCGGTAAGTGGTCGTGGCGGAGTTGCACGGGAATGCCGAGGAATAGACAAACTTGTCGTATAGAGCCCGTTCCGCGGACCGGGGGTTACGGAGATTGAACAGGCGTACCTCGCCCGACTCCTTGAAGCCCTGGAAAACCAGGCCGGGGCCCTGTCGGGCTATCTGGAAATCACCTTCCTCCACCGGAAAGGGACGCGGCGGGGCGGTCCAGAAACGGTGGTCGGGGTCGAGCGCGAGACAGAGAAACGCCTGCATTCCCCAGTAGGGATGGCCGCAATTAATGTAGGAGGAACTGCCGCCCCTGGAGCCGTCCGGGCTCAGGTTTTCTATCAGGGCACCGCCTTCGTCGATGGAGCCCGCGTTGAGCCAGGCGACGAGGTTGCGGGCCAACATCGAGCGGCTGAGACCGGGGTCGGGCGCGGGGATCCCGACGTAATGGGCTGCGATCAGGCCGTTGAGCCATCCCCAGCGGTAAGGGAGAGAGCGGCCGAACAGGACGTTTTGTCCTGCGGCGTCGATGAGCATCGGAAGGTCGCGCAGGCGGAGGCTGAGCTGTTCCAGGGCCCGGTCGAGGAGGGGGTTTTCCCAGTCCGGAAGGATCGCCCGCAGATAGCAATTGTGTGAGCCGAACACCCAGAAGTTGTAGTAGTCGATATTGCTGTAGCGCTTGTCCCAGCACCAACCGTCCTGCAGGTAGAGTTCGTCTCCGATAAGGAGGTCCCGTCGCACTTCCTCGACCGAACCTTCGAATCCATGTTGCCGCAATGCGTGACGGAGGGCGTGATTGACGGCTGTGAAGAGCGACCAGTTGTTGATGTGATCGGTGTAACCGGCCATGACGGCGAGCCAGGCCTGGATGTTGGCGATATGCTCGTGGGTGAGGCGTTCGAAGATCCAATCGCGTGACAGCCAGAGCGACCACGCGATGACGGACGCCTCAACCTGACGCTGATTCTTGACCGGTCCGGGGTTTCCCCAGAAATCCGGGTGTTTGGGATCGGTGCCGTTGGTCAGTGCCTTGACGATGATGTCCTTTGGGTCGACCCACCGTTCCTCCGTGACCTCCAGCGTTCGGGGGTTCGCCGGCTGGGCCGCCCAGGCGGCCAGCCCCGGAAGCATCCGGGCGACTCCGTCGCACTGGAGGCCGCTCTTGCTGACGAAGTTATTGAGGACAATGCCGTTCGGCGGCTGCCAGACGGCGTAACTGTCCGAGGTGGCTTCCAGGATCCGAAACCAGCCTTGGAAAATCCTCAGAAAGGTTTCCTGGTACCACTCGCGGTCCCCAGACCGCGCGGTCTGGGTAGAAGTCGAAGGTGCGGGATGCATCACAAGCGGAATTCTTCCGATCCATTTGAGTTGGGCAAGGGTAATAAGGCTTTTTGAGGCCGGTTGGAGCGTTTTAACAGTCGATTTACGGAATCGATTTCCCGGGGCATTTCCCTGCCCGAAAGTGACGGTAAGTTAAATAAAGAGTTGACCTTGCCGGGGGAAACAACCTTTTTTATTGGTTTCCCTGTTTGGGGACCAACCATTTCTGAATAAGTTTTTATGCCGATTGAGATAAAAGTTCGCAAAGGAGAACCTATGGAGCGCGCCATTCGGCGCTTGAAAAAACGCTTGGATCGCGAGGGAATCATCAAGGACGCCCGTGCCAAGCGCTATTTTGAAAAGCCTTCGGAAGTGAGGCGCCGCAAGAAAAAGGTCGAGGCGTTTAACGACATGTTGCGCAACCGGCGCAACGCCTAGCGGGGCTTGCCGCGGTTCGGGGCGCTCGATCGATTGCGGGCCGGGTTATTTCTGGACTCCCCCTTCGGCCCCCTGGAACGCTACCTCGAAATGCCAGTTTCCCTTTCAACCAGTTGGTGCTCGGGCCGCCACAAGGATGGCTACGAGATGGTAAAGGAAATGGTGGATCTCGGCTTCGAGAACATCGAGCTCAGCCACGGAATCCGGGTGTCGCTGGTGCCGGGAATTCTCCAGGCACTGCACGAGAACCTGGTTTCCATATCCTCGATCCATAATTTCTGCCCTCTTCCCAATGGGGTGCAATACCCCGCCCCGAACCTGTTCCGGCCGTCCGCGATCAGCGGACAGGAAAGTCACTTATGGTACCGGCACACTCGTCGGACACTGGAGTTCGCCGAGCGGGTCAAGGCTCCGCTGATGATCACTCATCTCGGCAGCATCTCGTTTCCATTTCGCTCGCCGGCCAAGAAGTTGAAAGCGTTCCGCGAGAAAGCCGGAAGCGAGTGCCTGGAGGATCCCCGTTACCAGAATCTTCTGGAGAAAACCCGGACGAAGCTGCTCAAGCGGATGCCGAAGTTCTGGAGCCAGGTTCTCAGGAACGTGGAGCGGATCATTCCCGCAGCGGAGGAGAATCGGGTCAAGATCGCCGTTGAGAACCGGGAGGGCATTGCCGAGTTGCCGTTGGACGACCGCTTCAGCGACTTTTTTGACGAGATTTCCTCCAGCGAACACGTCGGGTACTGGCACGACACCGGGCACGCCGAACTCAAGGAGCAGTACGGGCTCATCGAGCACGAAACCCTGCTCCGTGAAAACGATCACCGCCTGCTGGGGTTTCATGTTCACGACGTGTCCGAGGACGGCGAAGATCACCAGCCCATTGGCACGGGGATCATCGATTTCGAAATGGTTGCGAAGTATATCCGGCCCGAGCACCCGGTCATCCTGGAATTCAGCCCGCGTCTGACTTCGGAGGAAGTCCTCGAATCCAGGGAATACGTGGAAAAGCTGCTGGCGAGTCGTTCGGCTTAGCGGGAACGGGCGGTTGCGGCTCCGTTTTCCGGAGGTTTTCCAAATGGACTCAAGAGGAAAGAATTTCTAAGTTGGGCCGATGACGTCGATTCGCATTCTCCCTGACCGGGTAGCCAACCAGATTGCGGCCGGTGAGGTGATCGAGCGACCGGCGGCGGTGATCAAGGAGTTGTTGGAGAACAGTCTCGACGCGGGAGCGACCCGGGTGGAGGTGGAGTTCCGGCAGGGGGGGCGCTCGTACATGCGCGTTGAGGACAACGGCTCCGGGATGCGCCGCGACGACGCTCTGCTGGCCCTGGAGCGGCACGCCACCAGCAAGATCCGGGAAGCCGATGATCTGGATCTGGTCGCTTCGTTTGGGTTCCGCGGGGAAGCGCTGCCCTCGATCGCCAGTGTTTCCCGTTTTCTGATCCGCACCCGCGAGGCGGGGGAGGAGACCGGTTCCGAAATTCTGGTCAACGGCGGCAAGATCCTCCATGTCCGCGACTGCGGGATGCCCCCCGGAACGCGCATCGAGGTCAGCCACCTGTTCAACTCGGTTCCGGCGCGGCGGAAGTTTCTCAAGACCGACAACACCGAAACCGGTCACATTGTGCATTGCGCGCGTCTCTACGCTCTGGCCCATCCGCAGATCGCGTTTACCTTGATCGACGGCGGACGGGTTCTTTTCCAGTCGCCTCCCTGCAGCGAGCTGAACGAACGGATCGGTGAAATCTTCGGCGAGAAGGTGCTCGACAACCTTTTGCCGATCGGCGCCGCGGAGGCCGATCTGCGGCTGAGCGGTTACGTCGGTAAGCCGGGGGTGGGGCGTTCGACGCGTCACGAAATGATCACCTTCGTGAATCGCCGCCCGGTGGAGAACCGAACGCTTTCGTATGCGTTGCTGGAGTCCTATCATTCCTCCCTGAGCAAGGGCCGGTATCCGTTGGCATTCCTGTTTCTCGATATCGATTCGCGAGGGGTCGACGTCAATGTGCACCCGGCGAAGCGGGAGATTCGATTCAGGGAGGAAGGTCGGGTTCGCCGTTTCGTCATCGGCGCGGTGCTGAAGCGACTGGAATCGGGTTCCTCGCCGGAGGCGGCCGGCTCCGGTTCCGCGGCCGGCCCGGACCCGGAACCGGGCGAGCCCGCCGCAGGGTCGCGGGGCGCGGCGCCTCCCGCGCCGATTCCGATGCCGGGGGCATTCTCGACGCAACCGCGAGCTTCGCCAAAGACCGGGGTGGCTGCTCGATCCGGCGGGCTTCCCCCCGCGCCCGCGCCGACTGTTGCCGCTGGAGATGGACCGGAAGCAAAAGGCCGGGGTTTTTCGGTGGACAGTCCGGGGGGCGCAGCTGAAGGCTGGCGTTTTCTGGGACTGGCTCACGGGCAGTATGCCGTGTTCGAAACCGGGGCCGGACTGGTGCTTCTCGATCGACGGGCCGCTCATGAGCGCGTTGCTTACGAAGAAATCCTTGACCATTATCAGAAGGAAAAACCGCCCGCCCAGTCCCTTCTCTTCCCGGTGCCCCTCGAGGTGGATGCCCTCGGTGCCGCGGTTCTCGAGAATCACCGGGAGTTTCTCAAGGCGACCGGATTCGAGGTGGAACCCTTCGGTCGCAACTTTTTCCGGGTGGAAAGCGTCCCGGTATGGGTCGATCCGGAGCGGGTGGAGCCGTTTTTGCGGGACCTGATCGGGTTGATGCGGGACGGAAACCTTCCCGAAAGCCAGCCTTCACTGGCCAGGGATACGATCGCCCGGCTCGCGGCATGCCGGGCCGTGCGGATCAGCGACAGCGCGACGGAAGCCGAAATGACCGGTCTCGTCGGGCGCCTCCTGGCCTGTAGGCAACCGCTGACCAACCCGCGTGGCCGTCCTGCGTTTGTCGAAATCAGCCGCGGGGAGCTGGACCGGCGTTTTCAGAAGCGGTAGGGAGAAGAGGGGGCAGGTTCGAGGGAGTCAGGAAGAGGAATCCGGCCTGAAACCGGTTTGGTGTTGCCAGGGACCCGGCACGCGGCTTCCCCAAGCGGGAAGCCGCGTCACCCATCTTCGTTCTCTTCGGGAAGGATGAATTCGGAGAAGTTTTCCTCGAGCCCGTCGACGATCTCTTCAAAGCGCTGAAATGCGTGTTGTTCGGGATGGTTTTCCGCGGCGGTCTCAAGGTAGTCGACGGCGTCTTCCCGTCGATTGAGAAGGACCAGGGTGTACCCGACGTTCATCACGAGCACGGGGTTGCCGGGGTCTTCCTCAACGCGCTCTTTGTAAAGCTCAAGGGCCGTTTCCAGGCTTTCGCGGGCATCTTCAGGCCGATCCAGCCGCTGCCGGGTGAAGCCGCGGCCGATCCAGAGTTCGGGGGCGTCGTCGGCGATCTCCAATGCCTCTTCGAGAAGGCGGTCGGCCTTTTCCCAATCCTCCTGGGCCATGGCCAGGTTGGCGCGGTTGGCGAGGTCCTGGGCCTCGGCGTCGGGTTCCGCGGCGAGCGGGACGCAGAGAGTGACAGCGATCAGACCGGCGAGCCGGCGCAGCGTTTGTGGTGTTCTGAACATAATAAATCGTGGTTGTGTGTGTGACAGGCGGAATGAAAAAACGTTGCCTCCCGGATCGTGTCGCAGGCCGGTTTCAGCGTCTCGCCCATAGCCGTAACGAATGGAGAAGGAAATGCTCCAGGGCCGCCTGTTCTTTCAGGTTCACCCTGAGCAGGCCGGCGCATTTCTCGAGCCGGCGGACGGCCCCGGTGAGAGCCCGCGCCGGAAAGACCTTCTCTTTCCGTCCGAGTTCGCGCCCGAACTCGTGGGTCGCTCGTTCGATCTCGAGAAGAAAACGGTGGCGGACCGCCACCTTGACTCCCTCCTCAAGCGCCTCTTGCTGTTCGCTCTCCAAGTGGGCCGGGAGTTTTTCCTTCCAATCCGCCCAGCTGCGGCTGGTTTCCTGCTCCAGGACGTGCTGGAATCGGGTCAGGAGCCCGAACAGCCGAATCGTCGAGGAGGCCACCTCCGGCGGTTTCCTGACGCCCGCGGCCACGTCTCCCAGCCAGGTCCGGTAGGCGTCGAGCCATTCCCGCATCGCTTCCGGGCAGGCGGCGGTCGTGTCGGTATCGGGGAACCGGAAGGTCAGGCACCGGCTGCGGATGGTCGGCAGAAGCCCGTAGGGCTGGGTGGTGAGGAGGAGGATAACGGTGTCTGCCGGCGGTTCCTCAAGGGTTTTCAGGAAGATGTTGAAGGCGGTCTGGTGCATGCGCTCGGCTTCGTAGAGGATCGCCACCTTCTTTTTCGAGACCTGAGGGGAATGGCAGATCTTGCGGATGAGTTCACGGGTGTCCTCCGCGGATATCTGCCGCATCTTTTTGGCCGGGCGGACGGTGAAAAAATCCGGGTGGCTGGCGAGCGGCAGGGCGGCCGCTTCCGCTGTCGGAGCCGCCCGGCGCAGGAGATTGGCGGCCAGATGCTCCCCCACCGTTTCCAGGAGCGCGAAGTCTTTGGCCGTTAGAATGAGGCTCTGAGGAAAACGGTTTTCTTCGGCCGCGCGCAGAAGGATTTCGGCCGGACGCGAGGCGGCGACCTCTTCAGGAAAGACGTTCTTTGATGGCATCCTGGATCTGTTGCTCCACGGTTTCCACTGAAGCGGTGCCGTCGAGTACGACAAAGCGTTCGGGCAGTGATTTCGCCAGCATCTGGTACCCGTCCCGTACCAGCTCGTAGAATTGGATGTTCTCTTTCTCCATGCGGTCCGGAAGGTCCGAGACGCGGTGGCGAATGCGGTTGAGCCCGACCTCCGCAGGAACGTCGAGCACAATCGTCAGATCGGGGATGAGGTCCCCGACCGCGAAGTTATTGATGACCGTCACCGGATCCTTCGACAGTTTCCGCGCAACGCCCTGGTAGACCGTGGTCGAGTCCAGAAACCGGTCGCATAAAATCACTTTACCCTCCTTCAATGCCGGTTCGATGACCTGGCGGACCAATTGGGCGCGGCTGGCGGCGAAAAGAAGCAGCTCGGTTTCCGGGCACATCTCCTTTCCCGCGGCGCTGTGTTTGAGCAGGTGACGGATCTCCTCCCCGATTTCGGTGCCGCCGGGTTCCCGGGTGACGATGACCGGATGTCCCTCCCCGTCCAGACGCGAAGCCAGGCGGTCCATCTGCGTGGACTTCCCGCTCCCTTCGGAGCCCTCGAATGAAATAAATACGCCGTTTCGCATGAGATCGAATGGATAAGATTCAATCTTTCCAGTTTCGCAGGAAAGAGTCGATTTCATTCAGTGACGGACTTCGGGCATTGCGGACCAGGTACCCGGAGAAACAGACTCCCAGGGTCAGGGAGGCGAGGGGCGTCATGTTCAGAGTGTGTCCGAGCGACAGCCCCGCATTGAAATGATCTCCGGCGCCCGTGGTCAGGACCGGGCTGTCCGTGTACGGTCCCGGCAGATACCAGGTGTCCTCGCGGGTCGCACAGGCGGCGCAGTCGCGGGGATGAACCGCGACCATGCTTAGAGAAAGCTCCTGGCGGATCTTTGTGGTCAGCCGCTTCAGGCTGTCTTCGTCTTCTCCCGATTCCTTGATCCCGAGGACGCGGCCGACGAGCTGGCCTTCTTTCAGATTCATTCCCAAAAGGGTTTTTCCATAGGACTGGAATCGTTTGATCGTCAGAAGCGCGCTCTTGATATCGCTGTCCGAGCGCTTTTCCGGGTCCGCCAGATCGAAGAAAAAGGTTCGCTGATCCCGCGAGGGCAGATTGGGCAGAACCTTTTCCAACAAGGCGTTCAGAATATCCGTCATCGACGGGATCATGGTCCAGTTAACCATCCCGATCAGGTCGAGGCGGGAGAAGAGGTCGAAGAACTTCCCCTCGCCGACGGTTTTAACCATGGCTTCGTAGGTAATAGCCTCGAGGGAGGAGGTCGTGTTGAGCAAAAGCTTGCCGTCGGTGAACTCCAGGGCGTCGGTGGTACCGGGTGCGCCGAGGGAAAAAGCTTCGGTCTTTCCGGCGAACTCCTTGAAGACCGGATGGACCTCGGGGGTTCCGAGGGCGCCGATATAGCGGACCTTCATGCCGGCTGAGAGCAGAGCGTGGGCCATGATCGGGCCGTTGCCCCCAAGCCGGTGTTCCCGCGGAAAAAGCTCGATGTTGGTGCTCTTGCCCGCGGCGCTTTCGATGCGGCGGGCGAAATCGGGAATGGTGGCGATCGGGGTGAAATTCTCTCCGGGACCGGACCGGTTGGCGACCGGTTGGACGATTCGATCGACGAAGCCGTCGAATCCGACCAGCCCGAGACGCGAGGACAGCCGGCCCCGCTTGGCTTCGAGTTCCTCCAGAGTGTGAGTTTTGAAATTCATCTTGTAATGTGAAGTTCATAAAAAAGACGTTGAAGTTGAAACATCAACACTAATTGCTTTTCCTACTCACTTGAAAGGCAGGCGGGCTTCGGAATGGATCCTCCAGGCAAAGCCCGTTATTTCTGCGCCGGTCGAGGTATAATGATTGAACGAACCCATAAAAACGCCAAACATCGCCCGGTATGACCGCGCACGTTCTGCTTGTCCAAATTTTCGCCGAATCCTCGACCCCGAATATTCTGACCTATTTCGGGCAGTCGAATGTCGCCGGGAAGATGATCGTGATGGCGCTGATTCTCTTCAGCCTTATCGCGTGGACCATCATGATAGGCAAGTACATGGAGCTTCGAAGGATGAAGGAACTGAATCTCGCGTTCGAGGATCGCGTGATGAGGGGGCATTCCCTGCTCGAACAGGAACAGCCGCATTCCAAGGGGATTCCCTACAACGTTCTCTATCACGAAGCGGTGAATGCCTACCGTCGCGCCGAGAACTCCGGGGCGCAGGACCTGGAGACTGTCAGGCGTCTGCAGATCAGCCATATGGAAAACGCGCTTCAAAGATCCGTGACCCGCAAGAGCGCCGAGTACGAATCCCGCATGGTTTTTCTGGCCAGTATCGTGACCGGCGCTCCGTTTCTCGGGCTGCTCGGAACGGTCTGGGGGGTGATGGACGCGTTCGGGGCGGTCGCCTTGCGCTCCACCGCGACGCTCCAGATGCTCGCGCCGGGGGTGTCCGGGGCGCTGCTCACCACCGTTGCCGGACTGCTGGTGGCGATCCCTTCGGTCTTTGGTTACAATATCCTGTTGACCCACACCAAGAACATGATCAGCGAGCTGGAGAATTTCGCCAGTACCCTCGCCGACCAGATTGAGATGGAGAGCAAGCAGGACTGATTCAGGAGCGGTTATGGCGAGAATTTTCCGCAGAAATCCCCGGTTGGGAGCTTTGGCAGAGCCGAATGTGACCCCGCTCATCGACCTGGCGTTTTCGTTGCTGATCATTTTCATGATCACGACGCCGCTGCTCGAACAGACCATTCCGCTGGAGCTCCCCCGCGAGGAAGAGCGGGAGGACGATGGCGTCCAGCCCGATGTCCGTTACCAGGCAATCGGTGTCGAGGGCCCCGGTATGTACCTCTGGGGCAGCGACGCCGTTGACGAGGATGAAATGCGCCGGCGGCTCGAAGAGCTCAAGGGAAGTGATGACGATGTTATCCTGAATGTACGGGCTTCGGGCACCGCCAATTACCAGGAAGTTGTCGATCTCCTCAATCTCGTGAAGGACAGCGGCTTGAGCAAAATTAGCTTGGACACGCAGGTCGGTATCGAGTAAAGTAAGGGCAAGTGAACTGACCTATGGCGAATCGTTCCAACAAGGCTTTTGTGATCGCGGTCGTACTGCACCTGCTGCTCTTTGCGTTGCTGTTTACGGGCTACCTGATCTCGCCCAGCGAACCCGATCCGGAAATGACGCCGTTCGAGCTTTACGATCCTCCCAGTGAAGCGCAGGACCAGCCCGCCGAAGCCGCCCAGTCCGAGCCGGAACCCGAACAGCGGCAGGTACGCCAGATGGAGGTGCCCGAGTTCGAGATTGAAGAAGTGGACATCGCTCCCTCGGAAGCCCGCGAACGGCCGCGTCCCCAGCCTGAACCTGAGCCCGAGCCGGAGCCTCAGCCCGAACCCGCTCCGGAGCCCGAGCCACGTCGCGCCGAACCGGAACCCGAGCCCGAACGCATGACTGCCGCCGAGTTCCGGCAGCGTCATGGGGCGCCGTCCGAACCCCGCCCGAGACAACAGCCCGCGCCGCAACCCCAACGCCAGGTGGAGGCGCCCCGGATCGACACCTCGAACATCCGCCGCGAACTGCAGTCCGCTGTGACCTCCGAGAGCGATGTGGCACAGGTCAGCCGGCTTTCCGCCTCCGACCAGCGGCAACTCCAGCGTTATTTCGATCGTTTGCGCGTCGCCATCGAACGATCTTGGGACCAGCCCTCCAGTGCGCGCCGGGGGATGGCCGCCACGGTACGCTTTTCCCTGGCCTCCGACGGCCGCATCAGCGGGGCCCAGGTGATCCGCTCGTCGGGCAGCGACGAGTTCGATCGCTCCATCGTCCGCGCCTTCGAACGCCTCGGCTCCTTCGAGCCGCCCCCCGACGGCGACAGCTACACCCCGAATCTGACATTCCGCGTGGACGATTAGAGGCCCTGAATCCGGGAAGCTGTCGCAGATGAGTCAAGTTTTTCGGAACACGCACTATTTTCCTTCGTGGCGACCGAGTTACTAATAGTCTCGGAACGGGACGAAAACGAATACAACGGACCGAAATCAGACCATTTCCCCTCAGCCCCATGTAGGAGCGGGTTTACCCCGCGCTCCGAGCGGAACCAGGACCCCGCCTGCGGTTGTTCAATTAACGTGATCACCCGCGCCTGAAACAGCTCCTCCAGCGGCTTGAGGCGGGCATCGGGCAGCACATAGAACAGGCCCGAGCGCGCGAACACACCGTCGGCGACCAGGGCGCGTGCAGGTGGGGGGATGACTATTCTCGACGGCGCCGCCACAGGGCGAGGGCACCAACGAGGCCGCCAAAGACGAGGGCGTACGTGGAGGGCTCGGGAACGAGGGAAATCTCGTCGATATCAAAAAACTCCCCGGTGTCCGAATAGTCACCGAGAACGCTCAGCCGAATCGCGCCGGGGCCCCGATCGGGATCGGTCGCCGCGGAGCCGATCGAAACAAACGACTCGTTCTCCGGCTGATAGCCGACCTCGTAGGTATGATTCACGCTGTCGTAATTTAGAACAAAGCGGATCGGGGTATCCTGGGAAGCGGTAAACGCAGAGACCGAGGAAATGGTTTCCCCATCGCCAAGGGCATTCCCGATGAGGGAAACTTCGTCCTCAGCGGTCCGGAAAATCCGCAATTGGGCGGTGATAACATTGTTCACGCCGTCGGTGAAGCCGAAGCGGACGTTTTCATCCTCGTCGCCAGTGAAGTTCCATCCGGCCACGTTCATTGAGAGGGAGAAGTTGCCGGGGTCGGTGATCTGGGAGACCGCCCAGGAGCTGAATTCTCCCTCCGGGGGATCACGACGGATCCGGAACACTCCGTCGGCGGTCACCTCCGAGCCGCCGATATCCTCGTTCCAGGAAGAGCCTCCCGCCACACTGTTTTCCGCATCGCTTAGAAGGGTTCCCGGGGCGTCGTTGAATTCCCAGCTTTGGATCACGGAAGCTTGAGCGGGAACGGCCAAAGCCAGACTGAATCCCCCGGCGGCGATCAATGTTCTTTTTAGAGTAATTCTCTTCATCATTTTATTTGCTTTGGGAGGGAGTACCGGCACAGTCAAACCACGTGAGCCGCTTTTTTGAAATCGATTAAAGAAGTTTGGTTTTAAGGGGGCCATAAGGCAACCTTTTTTCAACGATCCAGGGAACCGCTCCCGGCTTTTTCATTTGGGCGGTCATCACCGAAGGTTCACTCCCACCGGAGCGCCCACAGGAGAAAACCGTGACCGGCAGCCGGCCCGCCCGTTGGCGGACGGGCGGAACCGGTGCGGGCAAAATGCCGCCATTTTTTACGGCAGCAGCGAGGGGTCGATTTCGGCGGTTACGCGGAAGAAGGCGCGGGGCCCTTCATCAGAGATATCGACCGACCATTCCACGCGTTCATAACCCTCCGGAGGGGTTGCGTCGGGGTCGTCCATCACGACGGGCGTTGCGTCTTCAACCGGACTCCAGTCGGCCAGCGCATCACTTTTTTCGATGACATACACGATGCCCGGTTCCTCGGAACGGTTCCAGCGAAGCGTCAGCGTCGTGGTGTCGCCGCCGACCTGTGCCAGCGAGCCGTCCGGCTCGGTCGGGTTGGTACCGAAGGCGAATTCCTGGACGTTGGTGAACCCGTCGCCGTCGGGATCGGCATCGGTTGCCGCGTCGTCGCCGGAGAGCCCATGGGAAGCGGCCCAATCCTCGAACGTTTCGCCCGGCGGGGCATCCTCGCGTATGAGCCAGCCGTCCTCGAAGAACCAGCCCTCCGGGGTTGTCACGCTTGTAAAGTCAAAATCCGGTTCTCCGGACCCCGTGAAATTGAAGAGGGCAAAGCTGTCTTCGCCGTTCGGATCGATCTCGTCAAAGGAGACGACAAGTGAAGAGCCGGTGAAGCCGGTTTGCTCGTCGAAGAATATTAAGTCGGCCGCTTCGACATCGTCCAGCACGAGTTCCAGGTTCGCTGCTTCGGAAAATGAGACGTTGTTAAGATGGAGTGGTCCGGCGCTGGCCACTGAATTAATGCCGCCGAGGGTGACGTTTTCGACCGTTCCGTTTCCGGAGAGGGCGCCGCTGACGGCGATGCCGGCGCCCGATCCCTGGATGGCGACTTCGCTTTCAATGTTCAGGTCGCTGTTGAAATCGCCTTCGCCGGCAAGGGAAGAGTCATCCTGGAAGAACGATCCGGAATCGACGTCGATCGATGCTCCATTGAGCAGGATCGAGCTGTTTCCCCGCACGTGGAGGGTGCTGCCGGCAGTGACGGTGCCATTGTCCCGGACGATGAGTGTTCCAGTGCCCCCGGTCGCTTCCCCGTCGGGGTCCGATCCCAAAAACAGGGAGTGAGTGGCGATGAGCCTGGAGTCGCTTCCCGCGATATCGACCGTGCCGATAGCGCCCTCCTCGCGCCCGATAAAAGCACCAAAGGTTGTTTCGGGACGGAAGGCCACTTCCACTTGTCCACCGTCCAGTATATTGAGCGTGCCATTTCCATTCTGGCCGACATGAAGGAAGCTCTCGACATTGATTCTTGCTCCACCGGTGACGTTGGCTGTCCCGGTGCCGTCCAACCCAAGTTGCAGGAAAGTGCCGAGGTCGATCGCGGAGTTTCCGCCGTCCACATTCACCACGCCGGTGGCTCCCTCCTGGTTTCCGACGCGCAGTGAGTTGGCGATGGAGGCCGCGCCTCCGTTGGTCACGTTGAGTGTCCCAACCGTTCCTTCCATGTCGGTGTTGCCCACGAAGGCCCATTTTTCCACGTTCAGCTCAGAGCCGTCCCCCTCGATGGTCGCGGTACTGCTGTTGGAACTTACCGATGCAACGCGAAAGACGCCGTCCGCGTTGATCACGCCGCCGCTGTTGACGTCGAGCGTGCCCTCACCGCCCGATCTGCGCCCGACCCAGAGGTCGTAGGCGTCGTTTTCGCCGGTGACGTTCACCGTCGCGCCCTCGGAGACGGTCATGGCGCCGGTCCCTCCGCTGCCGATGGCCAGCCTTGCAAAGTCGCTGTTGAAAAAATTGATTTCGGTCTCCGAACCGCTCACGTTCAGCATTCCGGTGCCGCCGGCCTCCTCGATGTCACCGAACATCATGCCGCCAATGACGAAGCTTTGGGCCAGCGAAATTTGCCCGCCATCGAGGACGTTTATTTCCCCCGTCCCGGCGCGCCCGACTTCAACCGGCCAGGAGGAGTGATTCCACTCATTGCCGGAGCCGACGATATTGACCGTCCCCGATGCGCCCGGAAGCGTGCCGAGCACGGCCCGGCGGGTTCTGAGGAGCGACTCGCCTTCGATGTTAACCGTCGCCTCTCCATCGTAGCCGAAATGGGTGAAGGTGCCGTCGCTGGCGAACTCCAGCAGCGTAAAATCGAGGAGATTTAATTCCGCCGTGTTGGTTGTTCCGCTTTCGTCGGAGTCGGCCAGCCGGGCACTCGCCTGCGAGTTGATAGCGGAGGAAATCAGGTCGAGCCGGCCATCCTGATCTTCACCGAAGGCGATCAGGAAACCGTCTTCCCAGGTCTGCTCTTCAAACGACAGGGTGTTGTCGCCATTAAAGATCTCCTGGGCGCTGGCCGGCAGGACGGTCACGAGGAAGCTCGCCGCGACGACGGCCGGTTTCAACGCAGCACTTCGGTTGGGTTTTTTCATAATGCTGTTTTCTTTTTTTGAGGGATCCGGGTTGTATGTGAAGAAAGGGGCGAGGGGATGAATATTCAGTCAGCAAGCTCCAGTTGAAGACGCATCAATCGTCTGGGTGAATCGTAAATATTTTCAAAATCCGTCACCGAGATCAATCCATTCTCGTCCTGAAGGCCGATTTCCGGGGTGAGCGCCCAATCTCCGGTCTGGGCCGGTCGTTCGGCAAGGGTCTCCCAGGGACCTGCCGGGTTGTCCGTCGCCTGGACTCGCCACGTGAGATCCCGTGTCGAGGTCTGTTTCAAAAAGTGCAGGACCAGCCGGCCGTTTTCAATTCGGCTCTCGTGGCGAGGGGGGCGGCCCGGAGACGAGGGAGCGGCACCGAGTGCATATTCAAGTAAAAGGGGTAAGCCGTCGCCGTCGAGGTCGGCGAGCGGGGAGGCCTCGGCGGGCAGGCCGTGCTTGTGTCGCCAGGCATCGAAAGTGAGTTCCCCGGATGCCATCGCGCCTACTTCGCTGGGGACCAAGGGTCGGCTGTAAACGCGAAAATCCCGCATCGCACCACCGAAAAACCCGTCGGTGTCGGCTTCGCCAGGTTTCCACCCCAGCCAGAGAATTTCGTCAGGGTCAAGCGGCGGAACCCAACCGGAGCTGAATCGAACCTGTTGGCCGTCGATATACACCCTCTTTATCCCGTGTGCGTCCACCGTTACAGCATAATGGCGCCACTCACCGTCGGTCCATTCCGTCACCGCGTCGAGGGACGAGGCGGAGGCGGACCCGAGCCAGCTCCGAAGAGTCGAGGAGGAGGAAAGAAAGATATTGATTGAGCCGGCTGTCCCACGGGAGCCGAAGCTAACCAGATTATGCCCGCCGGTTGAGACGGAAGGATCGATGCGGAAATGAAAGGCGATACTGAAGCCCTCCGGGGAATCGAACGTGACTTTCGGCAGCGCAGCTGTGGCTTCTTCTCCATCGAAGGCGATAGCTTGGCCGTTAGATGTGGATACCGAGGCCGGTCCCCGCCCGGCCGGAAGGGCAGTGGCGTGATGCTCGTTGCCGGACGAGTCCAAAAGGAGGTTGCCGTCAACCTCGCCCCGCAGCCAGACCATGATGCCGTGTGGCGCGTCATCGTCGATGAGTTGCACCGTGGCCACGGATGGATAACCCGGTTCGTAGCCCTCGCCGGGAAGAACCCGCAGCACGATCTCCTTGTCGGGCTCCGGAATCGCATCGTTCACCAGGTTAATGGCGATATCCTTTTCGGTGACGCCGGCCGGAAACCTCACGGATTCAGGCAGGTCCCGGGCAAAGTCGTAATGCCGGCCGGGAACCGCGGTGCCATCCCAATCCACATTCACAGTAAGCTCTCCTTCCTCCGAGGTTCGGCGCAGCCGGAAAAATCCTTCGCCATCGCTTTCGAACACCTCCGGTGTCTTTGCCTCGAGCCGCACCGATTGACTTGTTCCATCACCCAGTGGAAGAACCAGCGTGGAGGTATCGGCGGTCTGCCGGAACCGGGGGGCCAATCGAACCTCGATGGTTTTGTCGCCGGAATCTTCATTCGGCGAGAGCGGGAGAAGGGAAAAGGTCGCGGCCGTTTGCCCGCTGGAGAATCGGATACTGGTATTTGTTGCGAGAAAATCCTCACCGCGGGTCGCCGTGCCGCCAAAATCAATGTCCATGGTGCTGGAGAAATTTTTGTAGCCCTCGCGAATGACCTGAAATTCCACGGGCGACCCCCCTTTTTCCAATTCGACGGCATCGGTTTGCAGAGTGTAAAGGGGAAGCGTGCCGACGGAGTAACCGTAGTTTTCGTAGAGGTAGGGCTGCATGACACGGGCGAAGTTCGCGGCAAAGGAGCGGCGATTTGAGACCGTGTCGCGCACCCCCTCGAAATTGGCTTCCACCTGCACGCCATTAACAGAGCTGTTGTCGATGAAGGAGGTGTGTGCCCGAATCGTAAAGCCGCCCCGAAAAAAGGGGGCATCCCCGGGAGCGGGATGGTCGGAGCTAGGCCAGGAGGGGATGCCGCGGTCGTTGAGGCGATCGCCCAGACTGGCTGAGCCTCGCAGCAGCTCCGGGAAGGGAACGCCGGGGCGGCGAAGCATCAGCGTGCGAAGGGAGCTGTTCCACCCGAATCCCGGCGCTTCCAGTTCCGTGTCGGTACGGTTTAATTCCACGTTGCCCAAATGGTAGCCGAGCTCGATTCGCTGGATTTCGTGACCGTGACCATGAATGTCGGCCAGGAAACCGAAACCGAAATCGGCCTTTGCCGTCGCCCGGGCGGTCTCGATGAAATCATGGTACTCGTGCCATGCCTGTTCGGCGAATTCGTTTTCCTGCGCGGCCTCGAGAATTTCACGGTTCGCATCGAGTTTGGTGCGGCGCAGGTGGCAGATGACGACGTGCGGGTATTTGCCGGTCCTTTCCGTGATTTCCGCGGCGATTTTTTCGGTCAGTTGCCGCGTGTTGAGATCCGTGACCGTAACCCCCCAGGTGCGGTCCGGGATTTCGTCGGGCCTTAAATGTCCGCCGTGGCCCGCAGTGAGGATGACCGGCAAATTACCGGCGCGGTACTCAATGTAATCATTGCGTCCGAAGTAGGCCTCGCCCGGCTGGTAATCCGTCGCTTCGGCCCCGATCACCAAAAGAGCCAGGAAACAAATTCCAATGCCAATGAGCAATCGGGGGATGGCACGGCCACGGCCCGGGCCGGAAAATTTAGAATGTTCGAACGGAATCCTCACGGTGTGGCGGGAAGATCGGGAGAACAGCCGGCTCGGCTCACTGGAATGGAAGAATCGGCCGTTTGCCTACGTTATTGGTGAAACGGGAGGAACGCTCGCCCGCTCAATGGGGGTTGGCCGGCCAATCGTTTTCGTTCCGGTATTCGACGTGGCCGTCGAAGAAAGCAAAGTTACGCCCGTTCGAGTGAGCAAAGGGAATGGCACCCGATGCGCCCTCTCCCGGAAAACCGAGAAACCCCCCGTAGTTCACGCTGTCGATGTCGCTGATCATCCAAATCATGCTGGGCTCCGTCGCCTGTCGCGCCGGACCGAATTGTCCGGCTGCTTCGATCTGGTGCAATCGTCTTGGATAGCCTGCCGGGCCACTGCCGGCCGTTCCAAATGGCATCGGCGGTACCGTGGCGTTGTTAAACCTGTGGTTGAGCAAGTACGTCACTTCGAAGGAATGCACCTGCCGTGCTTCAGTATTACTCGGGCATGCCCAAACGTCCTCGGCCCGCTCCAGATACGGCTCCAGGAAAACGGTCAGATGGCGGCTGTTCCTGTCATCCCAATCGTCTTCCTCCATGGTCACGGGATTGCGGAGCGAACGGTTCAGGGTAGTGCCCGGCCCCGGCCCGGGCATCCGCTCTTCATTATCATTCGCGTACATAAGGACGCCCATCGCGAGTTGCCGCAGGTTGGAGCTGCAAACCGCCTGCCGCGCGCTCTCGCGGACGCGGCCGACTACGGGAATAAGGATCGCTGCCAGAATGCCGATGATCGCGATCACGGTGAGCAACTCAATCAACGTGAATCCGGAGGGTTGTTTTTTCATGGGTGATTCAAATTCAACAGGATATCAGATTCGGAACATCCGCGGTCACCCCTCATCAGAGGGGGCGGGGTCGGTCGAAACGAGTCATTTGGGGCGCAATGTCGCCGACATGAGGAAAGGGCGCAAGAAAAAAGGAGAACGGGTTGTTTCAAAAAGGCACTGCGGCAAGCCGGAGTGCCGGCCTGCGGTGGCCTTGTACCTCCGGAAACCGCTGGTCAGCAGCAACCGTTGCCATTTCGGTGCGGTGCAGGGCCTCGATCTTGTTTTGCCGGACGGGGGAGAGTGAGAACGAAAGCGAACCGCATCGGCTGAGTAGGGGGAATCGTTGCACCGGCGTTTTTGCGGTTGCCGGTATGACTGGGGGAGGACTATGGTTTTTCAAAATAAAACTCCATTCCCGATGAAACAAACCCAATTCCCCGCCCGCCGTCTGCTGACACTGCTGACAGCTTTCTTCATTTTTGCCTCAACCGCACTCGCTATTGAGCTCTCGCCCGGAGAGGCGGGCTTGTTGTTCGACCGGCAAATGGAAGGTATCGGTCTCAAAGACGATGACCGGACGCGGGACATCGATGGTTCACGGGAGGCTGCCGTGCGCATGGAGGCTGGAGAACAGTCGTCCGATGAAGCTGCTGGCGCAATCCTGTTGAGCGATTCCGGGGTGCCGGAAAACCGGCCGGCCGGCAGGATCGTCGGCGAGCTGAGTATTGTCCATGCGGATGAGGATGGCGCGGTCCAGTTCGACCTTGCGGAGGGCGAGGGTGATGGGGGTAACGACGCCTTTTTTATCGACGGAAATTTCTTACGAACCGCCATTGTTTTCGATTACGACCTGCGCAATTCCTACTCGGTCCGGGTGAAGGCGACTGATTCGGACGGACTTGAGATGGAAGAGATGTTTCTTCTGGATGTGATTGCTTCGCCGCCGCCGGACCCTGCCCCTGGAACTCCGGATGCGTCGTTCTCCACCGTGGTCTCGCTGGACAGCGGAATATCGGCGGCAGCGCAACAGGAGGATGGGAAGTGGCTCGTAGCGTGGACTCCCGGCGGCCAGCTTTCGCGCTTGAATGCCGACGGCAGTCCGGACGAATCGTTCATGGAGGGAATGGGGGATCCGAACGGCCAGGTTCATGCCATCGCTGTCCAGCCGGATGGGAACATTCTCGTTGCCGGAAGCTTCAGCATGATCGACGGCCGGCCCGCCGGCCGGATCGCGAGACTGCATGCGGACGGAACGTTGGACGAGACTTTCCGCAGCGACTTCATCGGCTATCTCACGGGGACGATTGTGGCAATCGGGCTTCAAGAGGATGGCAGGATCGTGGTCGGCGGCTCCCTGACTCCCTCCCTTTACGACGACCGAATCCACCTCGCGCGGTTGCACCCGGACGGGACACTGGACGATACCTTCGCTGACGGAGTTTCCGGCCCCGACCACACGGTGCACTCGGTTGTCCTGCAAACCGACGGCCGCATCGTAATCGGCGGCCGGTTCTCGAATGTCAATGGCACCCCTCGCGGCCGTGTCGCACGGCTTCACCCGGACGGTTCGGTTGACACGACGTTCGGCGACGATCTGCCGCTGGTGGAGGGCAGCCGGGTAGAAGAGATACTCGTGCAGCCCGACGGGAAAATTCTGGTCGGCGGCCAATTCGATGCCGTGAACGGCGAACCCCGGAACCACCTGGCGCGGCTCGCCTCCGACGGACACCTCGATTTCTCGTTTGCGGCGGGCCTGTCAGGACCGAATGCCACGGTGGAAACGATCGCTTTGCAGGAGGAGGGTGAAATCATCGTTGGGGGCTCGTTTACGGCTATTCACGATGAGCCGCGGAATCGTCTCGCACGACTTCATCCGGACGGAGCATTGGACACAACCTTTGAGACCGCGGGCATTCATCCAAACAACACCGTTCGGTCGGCGAAGGTGCTCGACGATGGACGGATCTTTATCGCGGGACATTTCAGTTGGCGGGCGGCGATCCTGCACGGGGGCGAGTTGATCAGGCCGCCGACCGATGTGCTTTTGACCAACACGTCCGTGGCCGAACATCAGCCCGAAGGCACAATCGTCGGCTTTCTTTCGGCTATCAATCCGGAGGAAACGGAAACGCATACCTTTACGCTGTCCCCGGGCGAGGGAAGCGAAGACAACGACCTCTTTGTCGTCAGCGGCAATGTCTTGAAGACCTCCGCAGGATTTGACCACCAGGCGCAAGAGAGCCTCATTATCCGTGTCCGGGCCACGGACTCGGCGGGACTGTTCGCCAAAACCACTTTTACCATTACTGTGACGCCGGTCGGGGGCGGGCTCGTGGTGTCGACTTTCGATCCGGCTTCACCGATCCAGGGGCCGATCCGGGCGGTTGCCCGGCAGCCTGACGGAAAGTGGATAATCGGGGGAGAGTTCGAGGAGGTTGGCGGCGAGGTCCGCCGGGGGGTGGCGCGGTTGCTCCCTGACGGCGCCCTGGACGTGCCCTTTCTCGACGGGTTGTCCGGTGTGAGCGGCGATGTGTATGCCGCGGCCGTTCAGCAGGACGGAAAGATCCTCATCGGCGGAGATTTTCACTCCGTGAACGGAGTGACCCGCGGAAGCTTCGCGAGACTCAACGCTGACGGTTCGCTCGACGAGTCGTTTGGATACGAATCCGAGGGCGCAAACGGAGATGGGCCGGTCAGGGTCAACGCGATCGTTCTCCTCGATAGCGGCCAAATCCTGCTTGGCGGGCGTTTCACGCTTTTCGACGGCGAGCCTCGCAACGGCATCGTCCGCCTAAACTCAGACGGCACTCTGAATGCAA